>JAVBNI010000025.1:0-25132 GCA_031551645.1 Bacteroidales bacterium
GAAAGAATGGTTGAACCCGGAAGATTATCTCTACAAGGATGCTCTCTATTATGCAGTCAATCGATGCTTGGCCGGATTGGGAAGTGAACTGAATATTAAATTCTCGCATTTTAATGCAAACTAATTAATGACTCGTACTTAGCTCTGAATAGTTTAATTTATTTAGTATCCGGCCGCTTGCCCGTCTTTACGGGATTCGGAAGATCCGAAATAAACTTTTTTTACATCGTCCCACATAATGGCCTGATAACCTCCGAAACCACCTATATTATAACTCACTTTATGTCCCTTTTGTACAAGGTTACGGATTTGTTGGTATTCGAAGCCCGATTCCAGATAAACATTACCTCCGGTTGTCATTCTTGCACCTGTCGGACTCGAGCTTCCTTCGTGTTGAATACGGGGAGCATCTCCTGCTTCCTGCAGATTCATCCCAAAGTCAATCAGGTTTACAACGATCTGTACATGACCTTGTGGTTGCATATTTCCTCCCATCACACCAAAGCTAATCCACGGTTTACCATCTTTAGTGATAAATGCCGGAATGATTGTATGGAACGGGCGTTTACCCGGTTCAAAAACATTGGGATGCCCTTTTTCAAGGGAAAATGATCCTCCTCTGTTCTGCAAAACAAAACCAAGCTTGTCCGGAACTTCCTTGGATCCCATATGCCCATAATTACTTTGTATGAGCGAGACCATATTCCCATCTTTATCGGCAACGGTCAGATAAATTGTGTTTCCTTCCAAACCTCCGTCATATCTGCTTGCAGCTCTGTCCGGGTCAATCAATTTAGCCCTCTCCCTGGCATATTCTTTGGAAATCAGCTTGTCAACAGGTATATTGGCAAAAGCCATATCAGCATAATAGCGAGCACGGTCCTCAAACGCGAGTTTCTTTGCTTCTATAAACAGATGCATGTATTCCGTACTTCCGAAGCCTAAACTCTTGATATCATATTGTTCCAAGATATTAAGCATCTGCAAGGCGCTGATGCCTTGTCCGTTTGGAGGTAACTCCCAAACATCGTATCCCCGATAATTCGTGCTGACCGGCTCTACCCATTCCGACTTGTGCGAGGCCAAATCATCATAAGATAAAAAACCTCCGATACGCTTCATATAGGCATCAATCGTACGGGCGATACTCCCTTTATAATATTCATCTCTCCCCTTGGTGGCAATTTTTTCATAAGTATCCGCTAAGTTCGGATTTTTAAAGATTCCCCCTTTTTGAGGTAGTTGCTCGTTGGGTAGCATATAAGTCTCTTTAAAATTCTCATTAACATTGCCCTTTAAGCTTGAACTCACACCATAGGAAATAAGTTCGGTATAAGGAAAACCTCCACGGGCATACGAGATTGATGGGGCAAGAATATCTTTCATCGGTAATTTGCCAAATTTTTTGTGCAGTTCAAACCATCCGTCGACACACCCCGGAACCGAAACAGGCAGAGGTCCATTACTGGGTATGCTCGTAATACCCTGTTCCTTAAAATAATCCAATGTCAGGGATTTAGGTGATCGCCCACTGGCATTAAGTCCATAAAGTTTTTTTGATTTAGCGTCCCAAACAATTGCAAATAAATCACCTCCAATTCCGCAACTGCCAGGTTCTGTTAGCCCTTGCATGGCATTTGCTGCTATCGCTGCATCCACAGCGCTGCCTCCCTTTTTCAATATATCGAGGGCGACTTGCGTTGCCAAAGGAACACTGGTGGCAACCATTCCATATTGGGCGACTATTTCCGAGCGGGTAGCGAAGGTGTATCCCGTAACGCGATCTTGTGCTTTGGAAAAGTTAAAAACACAGAACATTACAAAAAAAACAGATAAGAATCTTTTCATGAGGTTTTAAAGATTGAATGATATGATTAAAAAGGTAAAAACTTGTTGGGATTGATTTTATTGATTAATTTTCGATGTCGTTTAGTTAAGGATTTTGCTTTAAGAAAAGATCGTAAGATATGTAAGATGGTAAGATTGAGGATTGTCACTCATAACTTTTTACATTTCTTAACTAAACGACATTGGATTAAAATTAAGATATCGGTTAATTATTGCTTCAGCAACCAAATGTCACAAATTTTGGAATGTTGCCGCCAGTTGAGATGCGATTCTTCCGGTATATCAAAGGATACTTCCAGCCTGCCATCACTTACAAATTTTTGGTTAATTAAAAATTCCTTGAATTCTTCCATTTTTTTATTGTACAGAATAGGCGACACACGTTGTCCGTCCACACGCAACAATGCGTCGCCTTCGCCTGCAATACGAATGATATAGCGTCCCTGAGGATCAAGATTTTCATATACAAGTTCCGGCGTTCTCTTAGACGTTTGAGTAGAGAGCCGTTTGCGGCTTTTCCCGTTGTCCCACCAGGATACATCGTATACATACCAGTTCGTGGTTTTCACATTCGGGCTTTGGCTGACATTGGATATATTGTCATAGTAACTGTCTTTTCCCGGGTTTTCCCATGTGTAAATGATTTCCAGACGGGCTAACTTTTCCTGTTCGGAAGACATCTGTTTTATCTTTTCGAATTCATCATTGAGCCACCAGCGGTTATTGAGCGGATAATCTACAAGATCCAGCACACATCCGCGTTGCGCATTTTCTGCACCATATTTTTCCACGCTGGTTTGCAAACCGATAGACTGGAAGAGGGCTTCACAATAGTCCACTATTTTTTTTCGCAATTCGGGCGATATGGGATTTGTATCTGCTTGGTTGACTTTTTCCAAAGCCTGTTGCATGGCTGCATCAGAGCCTTTTTTATCCGCTTGCGATAATATGATATTCGCTTCTTTTTCTAAATCCTGTTCATAAATTTTCCGTCTGCGGACATAAGTATCATAATAAGCGCGCAGGACAAGCATCTGCCAACGCCAGTTTTTCTGTAATTGGGGATATGATTTTTCCAGCTGTTGCCAGCGCATAAAGGTCATTTCTATTCCTCCGTTTGCTTCAACAGGCCCTTTCCAGTTGTTTTCCAATCCGAGAATAGCCTCTGTAACATGGTCGTCAGGCCTGGTCCCGAAAAAAAACCGGACATACTGGTCAACAATGGTTGTTATAGCTTCATTGGAATTCCATCCTCTGCGACTCCATATGATTTTGTTCATATCGTCTTGGGCACCATCTGAATATGAAATAAAACCATCTGTAAGCGAGGCAAAACGGTTATGCATTTCGCCATAGAAGAAAGGCTGCGGATTAATGGCCTCGCGGCCTAAAGTCAGAGCAAACGCATGATCCCAGTTCACTACCGGATAATTGCAACGGACATTATGGGTAATGTCCGGATATTGGCGATGCTGGTAGCAGGAGGGCAGGCGGAAACGGGTATCGCTCAGGGGAGGGCTTCCCGGACCGGACACGACTCCCCGTAACCATTCCGGTTTTTCAGTTTTCAGGTATTGATAAAAATAATCTACCTGCTCATAACTGAATCCCTGTAATGAAATCCAGACTCCGGCCTGCGGATGATATTTTTTCAATTCTTTTGCCAGTTCTTTCAGAAAAGGCATGACATACCTCGGATGGTTATTGCCGGGATCGCCTCCCGGAAAGAAGACATTATCCAAACGTGGCGTGTTTTTATAGTATTCAGCATTTTTTTGCACTTCCGAGGCAAATTGTACCGGATCGGACAAATCGGCATCCGACGGCGTCCATACCCAGCAATCCAGGTCATACCGGCGACATACGTCGCTGATGTGGCGGTTCATTTCGGCAGGCGGCACTTTCATGAAAGCTGAACGTTTGTCCCAAAAAGGAATACACTCTACGCTATTTGTTCCGAAAATTGCCAGTTCCCGGATATATTGCTCGTACTGTTCGGGCGACCAGGCATCGTATGAATTGGCGAGACCGCGATAACCCAACTGATGTCCGCGAATAGGGTATTCGGGGGCTGTTACAATTTCATATGTTTGGTCGACAATAATCTTCTTTTTTTCCAACGATGCATTACGCAGGAAATGCCCTGCGGCAAACAATGCTCCACGCTGGTCAAACCCAATCAGCCATAAAACCGGTTGCTTGGTGTTATTAGCTACTACAACAGCATAACTTTCCGGACGATCTACCGGCTTATCCAACGATGGGACAGCCATACCTGCCAATGTTTTGTCGGATGCCAACACGACGGCGATAATTGGTGTTTGCGACCATTTACTGGATATAGGAATTTGTATCTGAGTGCGTTTGGCTACCTCTTCCTGTAACACCTGGATAATGGTTTCCCGCACAGGAGATTTTATTCCATCCGAAACCAATAAGGTTGCTTTTGAAAAATCTAATTGTCCGGCAAAAACGAGAACCGGAAAGCATAAGCAAATTAAAAATATTATTTTTTTCATCTGTATGCAATTTATAAATTACTTACAATCAATATATAAAAAAAAGGCTTAAGAGAATAAATTTTCATCTTCGTACTCCCTCCTAAAAAATCATTGGGATTGGTAACATCGGCTGGTGTGCTGTTAAGCTCACTAGTTTCAACCATTTGCTGCAAACAAGTTCTTTGTAACGTTGCAAAGAGGCTCTTTGCAATGCTGCAAAGAGGCTCTTTGCAATGCTGCAGAGTATCATTCAGAACTAAGGTACGTTGAGTCGAAGCCATACTTTCCAGAAAAATTTTGCCATAATTTATTTTTTGATCGCACCTTCGCATAAATTTATTAAATGTGCCTTAGCCAATTAAGTAAGGGCGTGTCAAAAGAAATCTGTTCAACAAAAGAATCGACACGCCCTTTAATAAATCCGAATTTACTAAAGCTCTTTTAAATTAGCCTTACAACGGATTTCTTAATAATCCATGAGCCACATTTTGGAATTCGGACTATCTTTATTCAGTCCTGTTTGGCTTTGTGTTGAAACCAAACGTTCTACAGCAACTTTGTACTCTTCTTTATTATTTGCCGCTTCCTTAGAAGGATACATTTTGCGGATAGGAAATGGCAAGACAATACTTATCGCAGCATCAGCATATTCCTGAATAATCCTCGGAAGCCTCGTTCTTCTGTAATCGAAGTAATATTCGGTTGAAAAATTGAAAAACGCTAACCATTTTTGCGTTGCAATCTGATTCAACTGATCAGATCCCAATTGTATGCTCGGTTCATTCAAGAAAGCGGTAATCTCATCAGATTTAATCCCCCAGCGTTCGCCGCTCAGTACAATTCCCTTTTTGTAATACGTTTCAACATCGCCTGCCGTGATCCAACCGCGTTGCCGACACTCTGCCAGTAAGAATTGTACTTCATCGGCATTCATAAAAATACACCTTAACCACTCGTTTGCATTACTTCGTAAGACATCCCCAAAATCTGACATTCTACGATTGTTAAAATTCCCATCGACAGGATTGTATCCCCACTTATTGACTGCAAGAGTTATATATCCGCCTATTGGAGCGCCAACGTACGCACGTATACCAAGCGGATAATCTTCGACAACTTCCGGAGTAAAATTACTTGCCTTTTCCGGAGAGATTAAATATGAATATCCATAGGAATCTTGAATAGTAACATTACCGGAAGGGGGAAAATCTGCATCAGCAACAAGAGGCATGTAGGCAGGCGCTATCCAATAACCCAAACGCGGGTCGTTGGTGTTTTTCAAAACATCAATAAAAGTACACGCTGGTTTTCGTTTGCGAAATTCCCTGTCGCGGGTGCTGGGGTCTCGCATTAACCCATGAATATATGAATTATCACCGACTGAGCCATCAAAAAGAATCGTAGCACAGTGGGCGTCTGTCTCCATCAATTTTCCTCCGGTTGCCAGCGCCTGCATTTGGGACGCATGGTCTACGCCGCTCTTTTTAAATGCTTCGTAGGAATACACATACAAACGCAGTTTTAACGAATTGGCAAAACGAATCCATTTGTCTTTATCTCCACGGAACATCATATCATACTCAGTTTTTCCGACGGCATCTGACGTCGAAGCAAGCGTCTGAATAGCTTGATCCAATTTAACGAAAAAATCTTCATAGATTTCCTTTTGAGGATCAAACTTGGGAAAAAAGATTCCTTCCCTGCCTTTCATAGCTTCACTGTATGGAATATCCCCATATGTATTGGTAAGATATGAGTAAATAACCACACGCAATATTTCAAAGATTGCCCCAAAAGCAGGGCGATCCTGTTCTTTTGCCAATAAAAGACCAGATTCAACATTCTGCAACAAAGTTCCGTATTCTGTATCCCAATCACTGGGCGGAACTATCCATCTGCCATATGTATTGCCACTTTCGCCATCATGTAAAAACTGGCTGTGCTGTATGGCAAATGGACACATATCTTCTCTGGTGGAATTCCGATCAGAAAGGAATCGTCCCGTACTGGTCAGAGAGCCCGACAAAAGATAGTGTATATCGGTTGCATAAGAAACATCTTCAGCCAAGGTCAATTGACCTTCCCTCAACTGGTCGTCACAGGAATTAAGTATTAAAAGCGCCATGCTTAGCGTAAATACAAATAACTTTTTCACGATCGTATTATTTAAAATTAAAAATTTACAGATAATTTGAAGCCGTAGGATGCCACATATGGAAGATTATAATTGGCTACTCCCGGTTCAGCGCCTGCACCGTCTTGAAAAGCCGTCTCCGGATCTTCGTTGACTCCGGATTTATTCCAGTGGAATATATTCCGGGCAATGAATGCAATTTGTGCACCTTGAATCCCGACCTTTTGGGTGATATTAAACGGAATGTCATAAGAAAGGGTAATCTCCTTGATTTTGAGATTAGTTGCACTCCATGTGCGGCTCCGTGAATCATCCCACCATTCAGAGACACTGCTTCCGGCTCTTTTCCATAATGTCGCGTATGGATCTGCGCCCTGCTCAATATAATAAGGAAGCTGCTGCCCTTTATATTCAAATGTACCGTCGCCAAGCGATTCGTCAATCTGTTCCTTTCCACTGCGCGGGTCGACAAATACGCCGACGGTATAACCTCCATCGGGATAATTCTCACGCGTTGGGATATTTTCCAGCAGGGTTCTTACACCAGGTAATCCCGGATCTATCATGTCAAGATCTTGCGGATAAGCAAGACCGCCATAACCTAAACGTCCGCCTACGAAATATGAACCATCTCCGTAATATGAATCAAATGTTGCGCCATCGTTAACAGCTACTTTGTGTGTTTGTGAAAGATATACGCCTCCATAACGGAAAGTAGCCACCACATTCAAATTAAATCGTTTGTAACGAAGATCGGTATTGAATCCCATGACAAAATCCGGATTTGTATTCCCCAGAAAACTCCTTCGGTCCGGAAGATCGACTTTCAGGCGGCTTCCAGAAGTATTGCCGACAATAGGCTTTCCTTTAAATTTACCGTCCTCGACTATACGATAATCCCGATTACCATAAATGTAACCTATCACTTCATCGTTCCTGATTTTTTGCAAGCCATTACCGTCCAAACCAACTTCCACCTCTGTGAATCCATCACGAAGTTTTGTTATGACAGCCTTTGCCGAACTATAGTTTACTCCAACGTTCCACGTCCAGTCAGTAGACCGGATAACGCCAAGATTCAATGCCATTTCGATACCTTTTGAAGTAACATCGCCAATGTTGGTTCTCATACTCGGAAAGCCGGTTGTAACCACTATAGGAAGCTCGCCGATCTGATCGGCATGTACTTTCTGGAACCAGGTAAAATCAAAATTGACACGGTTGTCAACAAATCCTAAAGTAAATCCACTTTCTATTGTCGTATTGGATTCCGGTTTCAAATTAGGGTCAATCAAATAAGGATCTACTTTACCTACCTGAACCTTATGCCAAGATGTCGCAAATCCGTATCGGTTGGCATTCACCTCCGAAGGAATACCATAACCCGTTCTGGCCCATCCGCCTCTTAGTTTAGCTAGATTCCACCAGTCGGGCAGGTCGAAAGTTTCGTTAGCCAGCCAGCTTAAAGATATCGAAGGATAGTAATTCGACGCTTTCTTGCGTTCCGTGATGCCATACCAGTCGTTGCGTATCGATCCATCTAAGTAGATCATGCTCTTCCAGCCAACTGAAACCGTAGCATACAAACTTTGTGTTCTGGAAGGACCCCAGTCATATCTTGATTCCAATTGGGAAGCAGACACTGCACTAAGCGAATAATCAAATGGACGGCCAAGTCCGGCGCTTCCTGTATCCTGCTGTTGATTCATCGATTCAGAGAATGTATAATTGAACCCTCCTACCGCATTGATGTCAAAATCACCAAATCTCTGGTTGTACAGGGCAATGAGGTCAGTATTAATCGTTGTGCCCATGGTATTACGTATTAGAAACTGCCCTTTCATTCTGTCACGGTTATTGTAGGGTAAGCGCTGCTGATAATTCATGGTATTCTTTTCGACGCCCGTACGCACTTTGAATGTCAAAGGAGTAATCACATTCCAGTCTAACTCCAATTTTCCGAAAAAGTTTTCAGTCTCGAAGGTATTGATCATTTCTTTGACAATATAATATGGATTATTCATATTAACATTATCACCCTCGTTTCGCTCCATAAGTGGGGCATTATCAGTTATCCATGGCGTATTTTGGAGGATTCCATGATAATCATTAACCCATGTTGACGCATCTCTAAAAACACTCATGGCAGGAACATCAGGTCGCATCGACATTAGTATCTGGACAATGCCCGAACGCGCTTTATTACCTCCATATGGATCTCTGTTGGGCGAAAAGGTGCGCCCATAACTAGCCATTGAAGAAATCGTCAAATTATCCCGCATTTTGTACATACCATTGAACGAAAAAGTATTCCTGTTGGTTTGATTATAAGGGACAACACTCTTATTATTCAAATTTTCGTAAGAGAACCGGTAATTACCTTTATCCAGATTTCCTGTGACCACAACAGTATTCGTATTGGTATGTCCTGTTTCCATAAACGCTTTCACACGGTCCTCCGTTGTATAACTTCTTGCAGGTCTCTCGAAAAATTGTTGCTCAACAATATCCCATTGTTTCCAGTTCTGATTAGCAAATTCTGATCCGGCGCTCGTGCCCCAACCGTTTGATGCGGACGAGTTCCATGTATGATATCCTGATCCGGAAAGGAAATCTTTCTGAACAGGAATCGTAGCCCGTATATGCTCAAAGGTCAGAGCAGATGTTACAGTAACTGTAGTTCCTTTTTTAGCGCTTGCTCCCGTTTTAGTAGTGATCATGATGACCCCGTTTCCTGCGCGCGCACCATACAACGCGCCTGCAGAAGCCCCTTTCAATATGGTGATGCTTTCAATGTCATTCGGATTCAGGCGCGACATGGCATTGCCAATATCTATTGTAGTATTTCGGTCAATAGCCCCTTCGCCGATGGGGATACCATCCAATACATACAAAGGTTGGTTAGCGTTCAGGAAAGCCTTGTCTTTCACACCAGAGATTGAGGTCGAACCGCGAACGGTCACAAATGTAGATGAGGTAGGGTCTGAACTTACATTGAGAATATCTACCCCTGTTGTTTTACCCTGCAGGGATTTTAACATATTTACCGAAGCACCCTGATTCAAGTCTTTGGATGTAACAGTAGATGTAGAATAACCCAGACTCTTTTGTTCGCGCCTTAGGCCTAAAGCGGTAACAACAACCTCTTCAATCTCCTGGGTGCTTTCATCAAGGGTAACATCGATTACTGTCTGGTTTCCCACCGGGAATTCTTTTGTGGTATATCCGATAAAAGAAAACACCAGAACAGATTGTCGGTCGGACACATTAATCGAATATTTCCCGCTGATGTCAGTTACCACACCTTGGGTTGTCCCTTTGATGGTTACGTTTACCCCTGGCATAGGTCCGCCATCGGGGTCAATAACTTTTCCCGCAACAGCAATTCCTTGTTGTTTTGATTCTGCAGGAGCAACAACCACAAGATTATTTTCCATCATGGTAAACTTTAATTCGTTTGCAGACAGTACTTTGTTGAGGACAGTAGATAATGGAGAATTATCAACATTTACCTGTATTGTTTTGCCAGCTATGTTCTCATAGCGATATAAAAACTTCACATCAGTTTGCTTCTCAATCTCAACAAATAATTGCTCCAGCGTCATATTATTTGCATGAATACTAACCACGGTATTTTGCGAATAACCCGTAGCTGTGACATGAAGCAATGTTACTAAAAGAAGAATAAACGACAATCTCATAATTAACAAAATTTTTTTTACGGGAGAGATTCCCTTCTTGTAATTAAACCAAAAATTTTCCATACATTTGTTGTGTGTAATGATTAAATACTAAGGATAATTGATTGCACTTGTATCGGGGAATGTTGCAGCATTTCCCGATTTTTTGTTGGTCGACTGTTTTATATTTCCATAGGCTTATTTGATTTATAGTATTATGATTGAATAACTTAACAAAATGCTCAGAGTTCAGACTCGGTTTGTTACAAAAATGTGATAAAGAACAGACAGGCAAATCGTAAAAACTACAGCAAATACACCATTATGGCATGTAAAATTCCGATTTTTGTTTACATGTCAAAGTTCTCTCTCTATTTGATAAAAGCTAAGGTGTTATTTTCTACCATTTTTTCGGGTATGTATATGCTTTAATCATTTGGTAACAATAACCAGATCTTTGTCGATTTTAAATTTACACGATGCCGCTTTACTCAGAGCACTCATAGCTTGTTCAAATGTTTGCTTTTCGAATGTTCCGGTAAACCGGTAATTCAATATTTCCGGATCTTTCACATCGATAGTTACTCCATACCATCGTTCGAGTTTAATTTTTACGTCGTAAAAAGGCTCCTTGACGAATACTAATTTGTTTTCCGTCCATGCGGTAGCCATTTCCACATTGGCTTGTTCAATCAGATTGGCACTTTTGATTTTCACAGGAGTAGCAACCTCTTCGGGTATGGATAAACCGGCTTCCTGAATGTTTAGAACTTCATAATGTTCATTTTCCTTATGTATGGTTAACTTCTGGCCAGGGGCCAACACCATATTGCTTTTCGTATCAGTATCTTTAAGTCCTAACATTTCGATAGCGCCTTCTATCAGGGTCGTTTCAATAATATTATCGTCGGCATTGGCCATCAGGTTGAACTTTGTGCCGAGCACCCTGATATTCGCACCATTGATACTGACAATGAATGGATGCTTGTCATCTTTGGTTATATCGAAAAAACCTTCACCTTGAAGGAATACCTCACGTGTGTCGCCGTGGAAATTTGCCGGATATTTCAACCGTGCTCCAGCATTGAGCCAGACAGCAGAACTGTCGGAAAGTATGATTTTTGTTTTGGATCCATAGGGTACTTGTATTTCATTGTATTGCAGATATGTTTCGGAAAAGGCTGGAATATCGGTATCATCCGTTCCCATCTTCTGTATTGTCCATGATAGCACGAAAGCAATCGCAAAAACGGCAGCATAACGGAGAAGCATTTTCCATTTCTGACCATTATTTTTTGAACCTTGGCTGATCGAAATTTGTCGGCCGGTTGGAGTTGTTTCTAATTCGATTTGTTCCTTGATTTTTGCGAACATCGCCTCACCGGAAATTCCTTCTGCCTGTTGAGGCATTCTATCCCATTGCTGTTGCAACCATTCCATGATTTCTTTCTTATGGCTGTCATCCATGATATAGTGATACAGATCATATTTTCCCTTTGGAGTTAACGTCCCCGAAAGAAGTTGGGCAAGTAAATCGGTGATGTTATTTTGTTGCATAAATTTGTTCATATGATATATTACACTTATGCAAAAAGATTCCGTGAAGAAAAATTTAATTTTTATCCATTATTTTTGATTTTAAATCAAAAATAATGATCAAATTGATTATATTCAGAAGTATATAAATATTGTTAAATATTTTGGTAGTTCTTTGCGTAAAAAGTTGAGTACGTTTCGTATTTGTGTATCTACAGTATTTTCAGATATTTGAAGTTTTTCAGCAATTTGTTTGTATGAAAAGTTTTCATCTCGGTTCATGCGGAAAATCTCCTGTCGACGCTTCGGAACCTGTTGTATCAGTTTATGAATGATTTCATTGATCTCGTTGTCTTCTACCCGTTTTTCGAGTTCGTTGTCCGTTTGATTTTCTTGATGTAACATATAATCGACATAACAGCTTTCTGTTATTCGTTTTCGCAGTATGTTATAGAAACGGTTACGCGCAATACTGAACAAATATGCATGGAATGATTTTGCAGGATCAATGTTTTTTCGTGTTTCCCAGACCGACACAAAAACCGACTGTACTAATTCTTCGGCTTCATGTGAATTTTTAGAAAGATTCAATGCAAAAGCATAAAGCGTTCGATGATATTTTTCATATAAATCACCAAATGCCTTAAAATCGCCAGCTACTATTGCCGCCAGCAAGCTACTCTCCTCTTGCACTTTTTCTGACATTTATCACAGATCAGAATCGTTCTTTTGCAAAGGTATAATCTTTTATTTCTAAAATCCTACTAAAACTAAAACTTGTACTACAAAATCACACCTTTATTTCATTGCGTTTTTATCCATAAATATTATTTCAACAACCAATTGAATCAATAATTTGTTCCTTCGAAAAAGTCACTACCATCCCGCCCGCGTCCGCGTTGTTTAAAGTTATTGAATGTATAACCAATATTTATTGTTATCAGGGGATACTTCGGTAATATGGTTGTATATGATTTGAGATTGTCGGTATCAATGCTACTTTTATATTTTGCTGTGTTTAAGAAATTACGAAATGATAATCCGGCTGTTAGCTTGCCTGCAAAAAGCTGTTGCCGGACACCGAAATCGGCGTAAAAGAAACCATTCTGACGGCCTTGTGTGCGAACAGTTGGGCCTACAAAGTTTCCGTCAAGCTGTATTACTGTATTCTTTGCAATCTGAAAGTTATTATTTAGTGACAGTCCATAATTTATGCTCGATTCGTTCTGTCCATCCAAATCTAATTTATTTTCCACCTTGTAATGATAAATATTTCCATTGAAAGTGAAATTCCAAATCTGCACCGGTTGAATATTAAGCCCGAATTCCGCACCGGTTGAATAATCGTTACCTACATTCGCCATAGAATCAAGGGTGATGCCGGTCTTATATGGAACTCGAAGCCTTTCGATTTTGTCAGTGCGGTTGCGATGAAACAAGGTAATTTGTAAAGTTTGTTCATTAAAATCTTTCTTAAAAGCCAATTCATATGAATTGATGTATTCGGGTCTGATATCGGGGTTACCTATTTCAGCGGTATAATAGTCTCTGAACGTTATGTAAGGCTCCATGAAGAATAGTTCCGGACGATTGGTTCGTCTGCTGTATGCTGCTGTGAAACTGGTCATTTCATTCGGATTATAGCCGATATGTGTTGAAGGGAAAAACTCTAACCGATTTTGAATACGGTTTGCCCAATCTTTTGAGCTGCGTAAAACCTGATGAGTATGTTCTCCCCGGACACCGGCTTGAAATTCAAACTTACCTATCCGTTGTCTTATCAACAAATAAAGAGTATTTACACCACGCTGAAAATAGTATGTATTATAAATGTCGTCGCGATAATCAAATTGGCTGGTCATAGGATTCCAATATACCATTGTATAATCGCCATCTTCAAGGTATGACCGGTATTGATAGCCGCTTTCCAAACGCCCAGAACTACTGTAAGGCAAAACGTAATCAATACTCCCTTCAACAGTCCAACGGTGTTCGTCTTCCCAAGCCTCATGTCCTTGTGCCCTGTTATGACTTCCATCATATAAGTCGCTTTTGAAATTTTCCATAGCATCTCCTTCATACTTCAAATAAAAATATCCGTTTAAAGTATGTCTTTGTTTCTCGAATTTGTGATTGAATCCAGCGTTACCCGATATTAATGTCCCGTGTAAGTCATAATCGTCCTTACTATTGTATTCGTTATATGCAGCGCCGATGACCGGTTTGCTGATCTGTTCGGAATATTTCAAGTCACCTTTATTGATCCATGCTTGATAACCGCTTGCCAGGTCGATATAGTAATCGGTCTGTTTGCTATTCATCTGCCAGCCAGCTTGCAACATAAAGTTGCGAGTCTCTCCCTGTCGAGGCCCCGTCGAATGGGATGTTACGGAAGTATCGGCGACAATAGTGGTTTTTTCCTGCTCAAAGTCACTTTTACGGAAACGTTGTCCGTAGGTGCCGGCAAGTTTGAAACGATGTTTCCCCATTTTTTTACTTAGCGTAAAATCTAATCCACGCGATCCATATGTACTGGCATAACTGTTTAACGCTCCCGAAATCCCTTCATTATACTGTTGTTTTGTGATTATATTGATAATGCCTGCATCACCATCGGCTTGGTTACGTGCAGACGGAGTAGTTATTATCTCGATGTTTTCTATCTGGCTTGCAGGTATTTGCTGTAATGCCTGCGATCCATTGAATATACTCGGTTTTCCATTTACATATACAAGAAAACCTGAACTTCCCCTGAATGAAACATTTCCGTCAATATCAATACGTACCGAAGGAATTCTTGAAAGAATATCTGTTGCATTCCCTCCGCTGTTTGCAACAATATTCGATGTTGCCGAAATAACTTTCTTATCCAGTTTATAAACCACTTGCCGTTTTTGCTTGACAATTTCTACTCCTTCTAGCTCGAACGATTCAGGACTTAATACAATTATCCCTAAATCAACGTTGTTGGAAACCATAATATCCGTTTTATGTTCTGCGTAGCCGATTATTTTGACTACTAACGTGTAATTATTGGCTGAAAGATTGTCGAATTTAAACATGCCGGTTTTGTCGGGCTCTGTATCTTTAAGATATTTGTCATTATGATACAGGATTACATTACAAAAATCAACGGGTTCCCCCGATTCTTTATCAATAACCTTTCCTTTTATAGAGTATTGCGAAAAAGCATTTACCGAAAATAATAACCAGAAGATGAATAGTACATTTTTCATGTCAATTGATATTTTAGAAATTTTTATTTGTGAGAATGAACTTGTCTGATACCACAAGTTTATATTTGTTAATCGTCTATATCACACAGTATTTCAGGCTGTTCGCCACTGACATTATTGTTCTAAAGGCTGATTTTATTCCATGTTGTTTGACTAATGAGTATTGATTAAGCCGATGATTTTAAACGCGATAAAAAGACATTTTTAACGCTGATCTCTTTTGGAAAAAGCATAAAAATACCTGGCACCAAAATGGCGCTAAATTTTATATCTCTCATATTTAAATATTTATATAATTTGAGTCTATCTGATTAAGTCTCCATTTGGCAGTCTCCAATCAATTATTAATCTGAAAATTTTATTCTGATATTACGAAACCACACATCGTCGCCATGATCTTGCAATCCTATATAACCTTTATGATCGTTGCCCCCACAATTTTTCATCACTTCAAATGCCAACGGCCATTTGGTTTGACCGAATTTACCCGATTGTAACAAATCAATCCATTGCTGACCAATAAATGAATATTCCACCACTTTGATCTCATTCAACCAATGCATTACTTTCCCATCTTTTACGATTATCCGTGTTTTGTTCCACTCACCATAAGGTTTGGCGGTCTGTGGTTTGGCGGCAATCATATCGTATAATGATCCCGACTGACGATTGCCGTCTTTCCCCAATTTTGCATCAGGATGATTGTCATTGTCCAGGATCTGATATTCGGGAGCCGAAATAAAAATCGGCTGTATTTTGTATTCACCGCTAATCGGGTCTCTTGTTTTAACTTCACGCGCCAGATAAAAGATTCCGGAGTTACCGGCTTTTAAGACTTTCCATTCGAGTTCCAATTCAAGGTTTTTAAACTGGTGATCAAAAATGATATCTCCTCCTTCTTCTCCATTTTGTCTTGAAACTAAACAATTGTTTATTACTTTCCATTTGGGAGGTAATATGTTTTTGCCATACCCTCGCCATCCTTCGACAGATTCTCCATCAAATAATATAGTAAATCCCTCATTATCCTTCTTAAAACTTGACAAATTGATATCTTGGGATTTAGTTACAATATACTCAGGCGAATCAGATATTGGATTTAGCTTATTGTTTTTGCCAGTGCAGGCAAAAAACACAAAACAAACAATGATAAAAATTCTCGAACGCATACTTGATGAAATTACTTTTGATGCAAATGTATTGTGTCTGGAAACACTAAAAAAACACTTAAACTCTTAAAAAATAATTTGGCGTAAATTGAGACATTATTGGCGCAATTTGATTATCTTTACAAATTGTAATATATTCATAATTAAAATGAAACAAGTCTTGGTGTTTTTTGTGTATTTTCATTTTTTTACATTGAATTCGCATGCATTTAATCTGCGAAAGGCTGCTCCTGATATCAAAGGGAACATGATAAATTCGGTTTTCCAAGATACCAAGGGACTAATATGGATTGGAACGAATACAGGAATAAGCAGATACGATGGAAAAAAAACAACTCAATTGCCCGGATTTAAAGGAATAACCGGCATAAACGGAACTACAACCGGAGAAATCATTACAGAAACTTTGTATGGCCTGAAAATATTCGATGAACCATATGAGTCCACCAAAACTTTCGAGATGTTCAATAATGTCGCATTTTCTGCATCCGACAGTAAAGGAACCATTTTTATTATTCAAGGCAATGGTTCAATGTATTATAAAACAAACTCACAAACTGGTTTTGACAACATCATTATTCCTGATTTAATGTCAGATCAGATAAAATTATTTTTAATTGATAACACGGATATCCTCCGCATAGTTACTACTGACGGCACTTTACGGAATATCGAGATATTATATCATAATGGTATAGTTTATTTGAACGAAAAATCTTCAATAGAAATAGTTTCCGGCGTTTTGTTTTGTTTTAATAGCGACAATCTTATTTATGTGATTGATTGTGAATACAAGCTGAATACATTTAATTTGGCAACAAACCAATCCTCATTCATAATTGATTTGAAGCAATGGTTTTTCGATAAAGGAAAAATAACTGCGGGAATTGTTTTCAAAAATGAATTTTACCTCGGTTTCGAAACCGGACTATATGTTATAAAAGGCAATAATTCGGTTAAAACTCTTATGAAAACTGGTATAACCTGCCTTTTAAAAGATAAATTCCAGGATTTGATATGGATAGGTACTGCCGGAGATGGTATTTACACATATTCTTATGACCCGTATACCATAAAATCAAACCTTCTATCTGATTTTACACCTTCAATATCGAAGTCGATTACGGCAATTTACCTTGATCCAAGTGGCACACTCTGGCTGGGAACAGAAGGTAATGGAATAATAACCATCCCGGATTACAGTCCAGACGATGAAATAACCGATAAACACATACTGTCGGACAAAAACGGATTGCCCGATAACACGATTTTGTCATTTCAAAAATCGAAATACGGGATATGGATAGGTTGCCAGTCTGGCTTAGCATTCTATTCGGATGAATACAAAACCATTAGCAAAATAAATAATAACCTATTAAAAGATATCCATGCCATATATGAACAGGATTCTGTTTTTTGGATAGCCTGTTACAAGAAGGGGATTGCAAAAGCCTGTATTACATATAAAAATGGCATACCCGAAATCCGAAGTACAAAATTGTATTCGATAAATAACGGAGATGAAGCATCAAACCGTTTTTCGTCCATATATGCTGATAACGAAAATATTCTGTTCATTAATGCTGGCAATGGTATCTTCAAATTTGATCATCATGACCTAACTCGATTGACTGATGACAAATTCAATTCGATTAATCATGTAATGGCAATTAACAAAACGAATTATATTGCCTCAACAGATTTCGGCACATTAAAATTTAGTGTTAAGGATCAAAATATAATTGAAGAATATTTTCTAAACAATACAGCAACAAAAGATATCATTCCGGAAAACCGGAACGATTATTGGTTAAGTACCGATAACGGGTTGGCTCTTTACAATACTAAACTGAACATCTTTCGCTATTTTGATCATTCATACGGCTTGGCAGTTACTGAATATTGTGACGGTTCTTCATTCAAGGATGAACAAAACGATATTTTATTTTTTGGTGGGATAAATGGTTTTACAACGATAACATGTAATGATTATGATGAAGCTATGGACTATATGCCGGTATTATATCCGGAAAAACTAACCCTATTTGGCATTGATAAAAATATCAATGATTTCGAACATAATAGATCAAATGGTTTGATTTTTAAGTCGCATGAAAATTTCTTCTCCGTTACTTTCAATGCAGTGGACTATATCAATGGAAATAACTATACATACTATTACAAGATAGCTGACGGACAATGGGTTGATAACGGAAATTCCGGTGCCGTATCGTTTATCGATGTTAGTCCCGGACATTATGATCTTTTTGTAAAATATTACAACAAAATGCTTAACAAGGAAAGTTATACTCGAAAACTTTCGATAACTGTGCTGTCTCCATGGTATCGTTCCGCATTTGCGTATGGGATCTACTTCTTATTGACGCTGTTCTCTATTTATTTGATTGTATCCTCAGTGTCAAAACGTAGGCGAAAACTCAAAGAAAAAGAGGCAATAAAGGCGGAACAATATAGAAAGGAGGAGATCTATGAAGCTAAATTGGATTTTTTCACCGACATCGCTCACGAGTTTTGTACGCCTTTGACATTAATTTACGGGCCATGTCATCGCATTTTGGAACAAAAAAACATCAATTCTTCGGTTTTAAAATATGTAAACGTCATTGATCGTAATGCAAAGCGAATGAATTCTCTAATCAGCGATTTAATGGATTTCAAACAAATTGAATCCGGTCACAAACAACCGGAAATAAAACGATTGAACATATCTGAAATCGCCGATTCGGTGATCGATGTTTTTAAAATAAATGCATCAGGTTCTAAAATCAATATTAAGAAACGATACGATGCAGGAATTAATTGGAATTCCGACGAAAGTTTTCTTGTAACCATACTTACTAACCTGGTGTCTAATGCGGTAAAGTATTCTGAGGGAGAGCAAATAAAAGTTGAAATATTGTCTGACAGTAAAAACTTAAAAATTAAGGTTACAAATAAAGGTAAAGGCATTTGTAAAGAAGATATTGAGAATATTTTTAACCGATATGCAGTTTTGAATAACTTCGAACAGCAAGGTGATTGGCGGCAAAGCGGGTTAGGGCTTGCCATTGTCGCAGGTATGGTAGGCTTGTTGCATGGGAATATTGATGTTGAGAGTGTTCCTGACGATATTACAACATTTACAATTAATTTACCTGAGATTCCGGAATGCGGAATTGTAAAAAACAGAAACCCACAGGTTCTTGAGCCTATGATAACAAATTCATTATCGCCTGCAACACATGTATACAAGGAAGAATGGCAAACAGTGACTGTAGTGGAGGATGATCCGGAAATGCTTTGGTTTATTTGTGACGTGTTGAATGATGAATTTAATGTCATCCCGGTTAATAATCCATCCATTGTATCTGAAGTTTTATTGACAAATCGGACTGATATTATTCTTTGTGATATTATGATGGATGGGATCAGCGGAATAGAAATCACTAAAACGTTGAAATCGGATGAAAGCACGTCTCATATTCCTCTTATTATTGTTTCGGCAGCGCATGAAATCGAAAAACAGACTGAAGCGATAAATGCCGGAGCCGAATTATATGTTACCAAACCATTTAATATAGATTATCTTAAATCGGTTGTTAAACGATTATTGGGCCGAAAAGAGGATCTAAAAGATTATTTTGCATCACCTTTGAGCATCTACGAATTGAATATGGGAAAACTTCAACAAGCTGAGCATCGTAAGTTTTTTAGAAAAATAGTCGGTGTAATCAACAAAAATATTCAGAATGAGAATCTTTCGCCCGACTTTGTAGCTTCCGAGTTAGGAATGAGTACACGCAGTTTGTACCGTAAATTAAAAGAAGTCACCGATATACGATTGCAGGAAATAATCCGTGAAGGAAAACTCACTACTGCTGAAAATCTATTGTTAAAATCGAAACTTACTATTGATGAAATAGTTTATAAATCAGGATTTTCCAACCGTTCAAGTTTTTATCGCGCCTTTTCAAAGAAAAACGGTTGTAGTCCAACAGAATTTATTGAAAAAATGGATCATTAATCAATGAGAATAACTTCTGAATTTGCGTTGCTGGAAATCTTATTTCAATACTTTTTATAGAACTGCAACTAATTTTTGCCGGGAGTTTGTTTTAGTGGAGATGAGATGTGCCGAAAGTATAAATATAAGCTTTAACAAACATTTAAAGAGAACGGTGGCTTTGTAATACACATGTACTGAAGTTTTATGTAATATGTTTTTGTGTAAAATATCACGGGTAATATCAAAATTTGATAACATGTATTTATATTTGATGGACTTCGGTTGTTATGCGATATAATATGGTTATTATACGCTATCCATATAATCATAAAAAGTCTGCTTATACATTATTTTGTTAATGGTGCTGTATGAAAACAAAAGTTCAGCATAATGAGATAACACATTAAAAATAAATTAACATAAATGCAGTTATTTTTTGTCATTAATGAACAATTACTTATTAAATAATTTCAGAAAAATTCATTAATGAAAATTTATTATCAACAAAATAGTATTATATTTGTTTTTTCCAAAAGTGATAGTATATCTACATATTGATAGTATATTGCCATGATTTTGAATATTGCTTCACGTGCCGGTTCTGATTTTTTTGATGTAATTGTTTGTTTGATATCTTAACTTGATTGTTTTAATGGGACGGTTTGCCATTTTGGTGATTCTATTATACAATTTTTCGCTTGCATATCCGATGGTACAAGGGAAGGAGAGGTATGATCGTGAACAAATACGCGTACAATCCATTCAAAAATTGATCGAAGCTGAGGAATCACTCGATGTCGTGCGAATGCATTATCAAGAATTGGTCCAGGTGGCTGACAGTACACATGATGAACGAATGCGAGCCGAATGCCTATTTCAGGTAGCTCGTATTTATTATTGGCAGGCAGAGTTTGCGACGTCGTTGGCCGAAACAAAAAGAGGACTTGTGATAGCCCGTCAACTGAATGACAAAGAATTATTAGCTGTGGGATACGATCTGTTGGGACGTTTACATTATCTTTTCAGTCCGGAGCAGGCGCAATATTATTACCAAAAATGCTGGAAGTATTGCGAACAGTCCGATAGCATTGATATAGCCGTCGCCAACATGAATAGTTACAATATTATCCGTAACGAACGAGAAGTGTCTCTCGATGATTTGTTATCAATAGATTTCAAACCTCTTAGTCCTTTGTCCCGTGCACGGTTAAGTTACCTTATCGCTCGATCTATGCTTGCTGAAAAACGGATTGGTGAAGCGTTAAAATACCTTGAATGCACGCGCGAATTTTTAGACAAACGCAAAGGTACAAGCCTGTTAAATACAATGTATGAACAGCGATTGGCGCAAATAGCAATGATGCAAGGTGATACGCGCTTGGCGTGGATGCACTTGGACAAAAGCCTGGAAATTGCCCGCAAAAATAAAATGTTGATGGGGATTGTGGACAACTATAAGTTGGCGTCTGAAATTGCCCAGTCTGAAGGGAAGGAGGATGTTGCACTTGATTTTTTCAAAAAAAGTGCTGTGTTGCGCGATAGTATTTTCTATAGCGTACCTAATCGATATTTTCCCGATGATTTGATATACACTATGATGGAGAATGTTGCTGGAGATGAAGCACAAGCCAGAAAAAAAACATATTTGTTGATAGGTGCTTTTTGCACATTAGTATTGATTGCCGGGATTGGCTTGTTTTATTATTTCAAAACCACCCACTATCGAAAAAAGACAGCTACAGTACTGACCGATATTGGCAACCATAACCGAAATGGACTTCATCCCAGAATGAAAAATCATGTGATGAAAATCATGTACGACTATAAATCAGGCGTATACCATTGCATGAAGTATATGATGAATGTACAAAGACAACCATCGGATGTGCCGGAGATAATTCATTATTGTAATACTCTGGAAGAAAATATGTATCAAGCTGACGAATTCCTCAATGCATTGTTTGACTGGCTAAAATCGCCAACCGGTATGCATATCCAGAAAACCGATTTTGATGCAAAAGAAGTTATCGAACAAATTATTGCCTTGCATAAAATCGGATCAGTGTCAAAAAATATCACTTTTCATTTGTCTATTGACAAACCGATAATCATTCGAGGCGATAAAAATATGTTTTCCATTGCGATGGAACATCTTTTTTTTAGGATCATCAAAGCCGCAGATAGGGGAGGAGCGGTCATGGTTTCAGCAACGAATGGGGAGCAGGGACACATTACTTTCAGCGTTTCCGACCCGGGTAATAAAAAACACACTGTGGAAAATAAAATTTTTGCCCAACGTGTCGGTGTTCTTGAAACAACCAAGACAATGAACCCGACAGCAGATTGGGATTTCAATGTTTTTGCCGATTGTAGCATCAGTAATTGTGCGAAAATCCGTATCGAGTCCCATCCTGAATCCGGAACCATCTATTTTTACAATATACCGGCAGAATCTTTTGATTGATCTTGAAAATTTGAAAACCACAAATAATACTTGTGTCTAATTTCATGCCCTGAACTATTGAATCCTTTATTTCAACATATTATTCTCACTATATGGTTTACCTCTGCGTTTGTTTGCCAAACACATGCAGGTTATTCATCTCAGGGATCCGATACCACGCGTATCAGGCTGTTGAAAGCGGAACTGGCCGAGGCGCTCTATATTAATCAACGGAAGGAATGCTATGATAAATTGAGACAATTGGCGATAAAAACAGATAATGAAGCGTTATTGGCAAATTGTTGTTATGAATTATCTTATATCTCGATACAACAGTCAGACTACCCTTCGACTATTCAATATATACAGCAGGCATTGCGCCACTACGAGGCAAAGAAAGATCGTCACGGACGAGCCAGATGTTATCGCATCATGGGTACCCTTTATGCGCTGCTAAGTCCCGAACAGGCGAATCTATACTATAACAAATGTTACGAACTTGCATCACCTGTTGATAGTGCTGATGCGGTTCTCAGCAAATGTGTCATGTCCATTGATTCAAATTTGAAATACGAGAAACTGGCAAACGATATCAACAACATCAATCTGAAAGTACTGGATGGTCCGCAGAGAGCTACTGCCGATTATCTATACGCTGTATTGTCACATCGTTCTGACAATATCGATGCGGCATTTAATTATGCCTTGAAAGCCGATTCTTTTTTTTCGACCATCCCGCAACTTGGCTATATGATAGCCTTGAATAAACACGAGTTGGCATCGTTATATTTTGCCCGCGGCAACTTGGAAGAAGCTCGCAAACAATTGGCTGCAAGTGATGAAATATGCGAAAGAGATCATTACCGTTTAACGGCTATCAATAATATGAATTTGCTTTCGGAAATATTACATGCCGAGGGACGTGAAGTGGAATCTCTTTATTTGTTCAAAAAACAAATCAGTATGCGTGATAGTCTGCTGGGATTGAGTAAAGTGCAGTCAATTAACGAGATGCTGATGAATAATTTGTTGGATGAGACCGTACAGGGTCATTTGGCGATGAATAAATCCAGCCAGCAAAGGTTCTATATCTTACTATCCATCATTCTGATATTGAGCATAGTTTTGTTGTATTATTTTAGAGATGCATTTATCATGCGAAAAGAAAAGTATTTTTTGTTATCTCAAATGGCTGAACAGAATCGATTGCTTGGATCGAATCCCGAATTAAAACAACATTTATCCATCATCATGTTCGAATACAAAAAAGGATTAGATTATTCGATGGAACAGCTCCGCAATAGAGATAGTAAAAAGGAAGACTATCAGAATCTTAACCGGTATATGGATGAGGCGAATACATATGTCGATCAATTGAAAAAATGGATGGATGAACAGCCATATTACACTGAAGAGTACCTGTTATGGTTCGAAGTCCATAAAGCTACCGATATTGTAGTTCGTCTGCTCGAAATT
This sequence comes from Bacteroidales bacterium, assembly GCA_031551645.1. GTDB lineage: Bacteria > Bacteroidota > Bacteroidia > Bacteroidales > UBA4181 > JAIRLS01. Next base: position 24,030 of record JAVBNI010000025.1, read on the forward strand.
ATCTTTATATCAAAACAGATTACGATTCAAAACAATATCGAAGAGGACATTGTTGTGTTTGGTAACCGGATGTATTTCAGCATAGCGTTTGAAATGTTGCTTTTTGAACTACTGAAAAAAGCCGGAGAACAAACCAAAATTATCCTGTCTACGCGAGATAGTGCTGACTTTGTAATACTTAGAATAAATTCTCCGGAATATGTACTGCCTGATGAAGAACGGGTAAAAATTTTGGCAGCGATACAAAAAATGAAATCGGCTTCTGCATCCCCCGGAAACAACATAGAGGTGTGCCTGAAATGCATCTATGAAAATAATGGTAATATGTGGTTTGAAAGCGATCAGGAACAAGGAACAGTACTCAATTTTACTATGCCAAAAAGAAATAAAGACTGGAAAGATAGAGGTAATAAAAATGCCTGATAGACTTCTACTTTTGTTTACTACGCTCGTATTTACATACTTTTCTTTGGTTAAGTTGAAAAAAGTAATTGTTCCATGTAACAAATAACACAATCGTGCGTCTTATTGTAAGAAGGTTCAAATATCGGCCAATTTGTTTGTGAAGTCCATTGCTTTTTAAATAATGATCACCAAGCAATAAGAAAGGGGTAACTGGCAAATTTTATATTGTATAACATAGTACTTTGTTTTGCATGAATTGGTGATTTAGTAATACTTGGACTAATGAGTAAAGGTTCTTTGAGATGTTCAAAACCGGACAGTTTGTGTATCGAAACCGGACACATTTTTTTTAACATAAAATCGCAATATTCTGATAAAAAGAATATTATGTTTTTTGGCATGCACCTTGTCATAATTAGAGTAAAGTTGAATATTCATTTATAAAAATATATAGCCATGAAAACTTTTGTAGCAGTAATTTCAAGATTGAATTTGGGTAGACCAACAGTAATTTTTCCAATGGGAAAAAGGGCATGAAGTAACAAAGCGCAGATTGTAGGAATGCGCCCAAAATAAAATTCCCATTTCCAATTATTTCATGTTATCTTTGTTCAGCAACTTAACCAATGAAATTCCAGACATGAAAAACTTTTATTCGTTAGAGATTGAATCTCAGATGCGTCATTTTTTTGAAGGTT
>JAVBNI010000206.1:0-43516 GCA_031551645.1 Bacteroidales bacterium
CAGATAACGATAACAGGCATTTTCTTCCGGAAATCGCTCATAAAAATATATAGAATTAACCCCCATAAATCGATCTCTTGTGCCCATGCTACAAAGGTAGCATCATTTTTTAATTAGTGCGCACTAAGCGCCTATACCGACAAAACTATATCAATTAACTTTTTTGCGAACTCTTGTTACACAAAATACTAGTCACATAGTGAGTGGTGATCTGTCAATTTTAAACATAACATCAGTTATTCATATAATGGCAAAAATGATGAATTAAAAAAATCTCCACTACTAAAAAACGACATCTTATTTTTCAAAAACGACACAATTTATTAACAGTATTTCATCACTATTCTTTCCACCACCGTTCCTTCTCTTTTTTGATCATATCATCCAAATAGATCACCTGGTCGTCGCGGTTTCTTTTTCCACCCGGAGCATCAACCATATTACCTCCCCAGTCATGGGGCGAAATATTACAGTTCAGATCAAGGCTTGCAACCAACAAACCGACACCATTTATTTCGAAGGTGCGGACATCTTTGAATGATTGAGCAGAAGACCTCGCAAACACACTCGGGTCTTTATCAGGATTTTGAACGTCACGACCGGCGGTATCGAAAATACCATAACCCATACGCTTATCTTTAACAGAAATAACAAAACGAACCCGGTTATCGGCGCAACGCGCAGGGATAATACTACGGTAGTATCCCGCTACAGGGAAAAGAATCACATCGGCCCCCTTTAAGGCAAAAAGTTGCGTCACATCGGTAAACCAACTATCATAACAGATGACCATGCCAAGTTTACCAAAATCGGTTTCGATAAGATCTGTTTTCGTGCCGGGAGTAATACCACTCCAGTTTACTTCAGGACTGTACGGATGAATCTTATCGTATACTCCCACCAATTTACCGCTGCGATCGTAAACCACTCCTCTATTGTATTTCTTGCCGTCGGTTTTATCGACCACATAAATGGAAGCGCTCACATACATACGGTGTTTTGCTGCCAGTTGCGAAAATATAACCATCAACGTGTCGCCATCCAATGCCTCGCGGCCCGATTGTGCAACGTTTTCGTAATACAGGAGCAAATCTGCTTTTTCTTTTGCTGCCTGCTCGGCAATTACCGCCATTTGCTGACGGTTTTTTATGGTATCCTGCGTACATGCAAACCGCGCCCAACGAGGCTTAACAGGTTCAGTAGGGGTGATGGTTATCGAACGTATTTTAACTTCACCGCCTGGATTGAAACGGTAAAAAACCCGAACATCATCATCTCCGCGCCGATTACCCGGGATAACAATGGTTTCGCGTCCTTCAATCATACCATTATCCAAACGGTAAAAACTTTCAATACCACCACGATTGTATTGGAAAAGAAGGTTGCGTTGCGGATTCACATCTTCGGATATGGAAAAAAGCACCTTATATTGATACGATCCCGGAGCGAGGCTCGTCTTTGTGGATATATAAGCAACCGCCGAAGGATCTCCGCCGCCCGAAAGCGATAAATAACGCCCCTTTGAATCTTCTTTGAGTACAAAATTGGGAACAAGCTCCTTCTGAAAAGCGGTCAGTATCCAGTCATCGGGTAATGAACCGATGCTTCCTTTGTTAAAATAAGACCGGAAAGAGGTAGTTTGCGCACATGCTGTTGTGATGACGCAAACAAAGGTTATGATACTTATTAAATAATTTTTCATCCACTTATTTTTTTTTACGTTTTACATCTATGCCCAGAAATTATCCCACGGCTTGCGAAATGCCGGTTTGAGATAAGCATCTGCGGCAGGATTATTTACAAATTTTTGCGTTTTGGGATCATAAGTCACTTTCGTATTGGTACGATATGAAATATTGGCTGCATGACATAAGATTGTGGCAAAAGCGCCTTTCTCTATAGGGCTGTTGGTTTGGATATTTTTCGTACGTATGCAATTGAGCCAATTCTTTGTATGATCTTCTACTCCCATATCTTCGGTCTTGCCGACAAGTTCTGCTGCATCGGTGGTGGGGTTCCTTCCATCTCGACCTCCATCGGAGATCAGCTTATAGCCTTCGCGATGGCAAACCAGCGTAGCCTTACTTCCTATATACACAACTCCTTGCCATCTATTGTAAAGATTTGCTGCTTGTAGCGTCCATTCGATATGAAAATTTTCGTACTCCCAAATCGTAGTTTGACACGAAGGCGCATCATTGAAAGATGCCGGATGCTTATAAGCTGCAGAAAAGACAGATTTTGGATAAGTTCGATCACCTATTCCCAATGCTTTGATACCATCAAAAGCTGAATCGATCGTATGAACGCCCCAATCGGTTTGTACACCGCCACCATAATCCCAAAAACTCCGCCAATTTCTAACACGTGCAGAATTATAAGGACGAACTGGAGCCGGACCAAGCCACATTTCGTAATCCAAATACGATGGCGTGGTTTCGTCGGCTACTGCAGGCCGTGGATTGGTGCCACTGCAGAGGTAAACCTGAATTTTGTATACATCGCCCAGCACACCTGTCTTTAATATTTCATTGGCCATGAGAAAATAGCGCTGACTGGTCTGCCACAAACCAGTACTTACCACGCTCTTATATTTTCCCTGTAATTCCATCATCTTATTACATTCAGCAATTGAATTTGCCACCGGTTTTTCTACATAGATTGCTTTTCCTGCTTTTAAAGCTTCGGCAAAAACGTAGGCATGCCAGTGATCGGGTGTGGTAATAATAACACCGTCAATATCTTTATTTTCCAATAGCTTACGAAAATCGCCATATTCCTTCATTTGTTTCGTCTGTTCGGGAAAACGATTTTTAAACTCTTCAATTTGAGCAGTCATCCTTTCCTTATCTACATCGCAGGTTGCTATACAATGTGCACCATTCTCCAAACAGGCTGCCAAATTGCGGCGTCCCATAGGACCTACTCCGACAATGCCTAAATTAATCCTGTCACTTGCGGCAGATTCTTTTTTCACAACAGACGTTGCCATTGATTCTTCGGTGAAAAAATGGGATAATCCCAAACTTGCGGCTACCATACCGCTATTTTTAAGAAATACCCTTCTTGAGTTCATGGCCTTTGAGGTGATTTGAGGTTTGTTTTACAAATTTCTAATCCATACATTTCTAAAACCAACCGCAGTGCCATGGTCTTGCAACGATATGGGCATCCGGCCATGCGGCGTATATTTGGGTAAACCGGTATAAGGCGTGCTACCCTTCACAATATAATTGTTTTGTACAACTATCCCGTTGAGCACCACGGTAACTATGGCCGGTGAAACCAATCCTCCCTCGCCGTCAAATACAGGAGCTTTCCAATAAATATCGTAAACCTGCCATTCGCCATTTTTAGAATAAGCATTCACCATGGGTGCTTGCTGTTTATAGATACTCCCCACCATACCGTTCACGTATGTTGTATTATTGTCACCGTCAAGCACTTGAATTTCGTAGCCGCCTGGCATGAAAACCCCGCTATTGCCGCGGTCCTGGCTATTGTAATTTTCCGGAGCCGGCGATTTGAACTCAATGTGCAACTGGCAGTCGCCAAAGTATTCTTTTGTTCTGATCCCACCATTGCCCGGAACAACATACATGGCGCCATTTTCAATCTTCCATGGAGCAGCATCAGGTTTATTTCCCGCTTCAACCCGGTTAGTTGATACCCACTTCGATAAATCTTTGCCGTCGAACAGAATAATGGCATCTGATGGTGGTTGACCGGCAGTTTTACCGGGTTGTACTTTGGGAGGCACCGGCGTATACCATTCCGTACTGCGAGCGTCCCATTGACGTGGTTGAGAACCTTGTTGTGCGAACAAATATGTTGCGCCAACACATAATGTAAATAATAATTGTATTTTTTTCATTTTTAAATTGATTTAAATTTAACCCAGATTCAGCAATAGAGATTAATTTCAATGATAAACTATTGATATACACTTATCATATCAACCTTTTTCTAATGTATAATTTGGGCTTAATACAGAATTGATTCATTTTTCTATTTTTGGATACCGAAAGCTGCCCTAAATGCTGCTTCCAAATTCTGATCCATCACAGGATTGACTTCAGCCATAAAATATGGGTGGAAACTATTACTTAGTCCATACGTAGTAAACACATCCACCAGATCAAGAACATATTGTCTTCCGCCTCTGTTTTCGCCCTTGGAGTTATTCTTAAAATTTGCAATATGTATGCCCCACTCACCAATATAGACGGGTACATTTTTCACATTCCTGGCGTAATTTAAAGGCACAGTATATTCGTAATCCAGGAAAGATTTTGTCATTGTCCACGATTGATTGGATGCAGGATTAGATACATTCCATTTGGCAACTGTTGAAGAGGGATACGCACGATCACAATTGGTGCAGCAATCCCCTTGCCAGCAATTGAAGTTGGCAGATTGATGTACATATTGCCCCGGCTCATAACAATGATATTCATAAGCATAATTGTTGGCAGGATCATTAATGTCGGGGAAATTGTATTTCCCGTCAAAATTCTGCCAGCAATCCCGCTGGTCGTTTGGTCCGAAACTGAAATGACCACCTTCCAGCCATAAACGCTCTGCAATAACAGTGTGATTCATATCCACTTCCCTGATTGCGTCAACGATACGCTGTATGGCTTGCTGATATTGGTCGAAATGCTGTTGGAAACGAGTTTTTCCATTATTGCCACATTGCGAGGGATGATGGCCATTTTGATTATTTCCACAGTTATAAGCGGCGTTTCCGGGATTGTCCACAGCTATAGGTGGTTCATTCATGAGTCCGTAAGCGGAAATCGCTGTTTCATTTTTATAACGATCCGCAAGCGCCCGCCAAAAGTTAACAAGCCGGGTTTGATAGGATTGGTTGGTAAAAAATTCCGGACTATTGGTGCCAGGTCTGTCCATCATGGCCAAAACAAGCGTCAGATTATATTTTTTTGCCCAAGCAATGGCATCGTTAAGCTTTGCCCAGTTATAGGCAGCGCCGTTATTCACTTCGTAGTCTTTTGCGAACAGATAATAACGGACATTGTTAAAGCCTATGGATGCCATATTCTTAAAATCCTGTTCGGTATAAATGTTTCCCATACCCCTGATGGCGATTTCTCGACCGGTTTCATCTATAAATATATTGCCATCAGTCTTGAGAAAACCTTTAATCGGCCTGTACAGACTATATTGTACTTCTTCGACAATAACCTGACATGCCGCCTGAAAGCCGCCGTCTTCCGTAGTAACGGTAATTGTCGCTTCACCGGCCGTCTTTGCGGTTACCAAGCCGGCATCGTCAACATCCACAACAGTTTTATTGTCGGAGCTCCAACTTACCTTCTTGTTGGAAGCATCTTCCGGTATAATGGTTTCTACCAGGGACTCCGACTTGCCAGCCTGAAGCGTCAGTGTGCTTTTGTTTAGCGTTATGCCGGTAACAGAAATGGCATCCGCAATTACAGTTACAATACACGTAGCCACTTTGCCGCCATCTTCCGTAATAACTGCAATCTCGGCAGTACCAACCTCCTTAGCTGTTACCTGCCCCGAATTGTCAACAAATACTATCCCTTCATTACTCGAACTCCAACCGACATTCAGATTGGCAGCATCTTCGGGCGTCACCTTGGCAATTAAAAGTTTGACGTCGCCAACAACTATGGTTAGTGTCTCGTCAAGCGTGACGCCGGTAACGGCAATCTCTTTTGGTTTTTCTTTATCATCATTATTCTTACAGTTGATAACAATCATCACAATGGTTACCAACAAAACAGCCAAAATGGACTTGCAAAGAATAAAATGCTTCATGATAAAATTCCAAATTTGAGTAGATAGCCTGAAGCGTGGTTTAAGTTTTATAAAGAGTGAAGAGTTGTGTTTGCACATACTCTTCACTCTATTATCTAATTAACCATAAATTAAACCAATCGTTACAATGCTAAACGGATACCCTTGTGCCCGCTGGAAGCTGTAGGGAGATCGTTCTGTCGACTATCAAGACGGACACCGCCTCCATTATCCCGGCTACCGCCACGGTGCACTTTATTTGTGCCTGTTTCTGGCCCTGTATAATCGGTCACTGTTCCGGTAGGATAATTACCAAACCAGTCAGAACACCATTCCTGTACATTACCCAGCATATTGTAAATACCCAGTTCATTTGGCATTACTTCGTATCCCTTTTGTTTGACCACGGCTTTCATCACATAATAATTGACTCCGCCACCCCACAAGGCAACGCCATCTTTATCATGCTGTCTGCGAATGTTTGCATCATTTGGAAATTTGCTCAATACCTCAGCCCAATAACCATCGGGGGGATTGCCACCCGGAGGTCTGGCAGTCACAGGGGCAGTCTGAGGATTTTCACAAAAATCAGGATATTTTTCGCCAATAACCTCTGCAAACGGACGGCCGCCATAAAAAGAGATTGGCTTAACGTTTGCTCCGCGAGCTGCCCATTCCCACTCAGTTTCCGTAGGCAAACGATAGTTTTTACCGGTCTTTTGATTCAACTTCGTAATAAATTCTACAGCCTTAGCCCAACTACATGAAGCAATTGGTATTTCATTCAGTTTGTTATCCCGGTATCCGGTAATTTGTCGTCTCGCATTCTGTTGGTTATAAGTCTCGCCCATTGCCCATAGATATATATCTTGCGTCACTTCAAATTTTGAAATCTGATATCCTTTGGTAATAATAGACGTAAAAGTTGCACTACTACCAACTCCTTCCCTGGGTTCCCATAAACCACCCTGTAAAAAGCCTGTGGCTGGTGTAGCCGGCACTGAAACCATTTCAAATTGCGGCTCCTGAATTGCGATCTCAATAGGAGATTCCACTACCACTACTGTGCCGTATGCATCTGTGACAGTTGCCTTCAGTTTACCTACCTGTCCCAGTTTCAGATGTTGACAAAACATATCTTGGACCAACATCCTTTGTTTCGCATTTAAAGTATCAAATTTACTAATGTATACGATATCGTTATTTTCGCCCTCAAACGGGCCACCCTCAGCAGGTACAACCGCATCGGGAATATATTGCCATCTGATACTTTTTATGGTAGCTTTTTCGGGCGTAAGCACCACCAACATTTTAACCGAATCGGCAACTTCTACCTGAATGCTTTGCAAATTGAACTCTGCCGCTTCAAGCGGTCTTGGCAACCCTCTCGATTCTACTTCACAAACGGCCGAAATACTATTGTCATCGGTAGTGCATAGGATCAGGCATTCACCTTTTCTTTTGGCTGTTACCAACCCTGCGTTGTCCACTTCAGCAATGTTCGGATCGGTTGACGTCCACTTAATTCTGAGGTTATCGGCATCAGTGGGTTGAACTATCGCTTTCAACGTTGCTTCATCATCAATATACTCGAAGACCAACGCGGTTTGGTCAAGCGTTATACCGGTTACAGTAACCCCCTCGCGTGTCGGGTCATCCTTACAGCTGACTGCAACCATAGCTGTTGTTGTTAAGAGAACAGCCGAAACCAAATATATGAATTGTCTTTTCATACTACTATTGTTTAAAATGTTTTTACTGTTGATTAAAGTTTTATTCTACAACGATCTTTATGCGGGAAAGATATACGGGATCTAATACCCAAACGCCCCAGTGTCCAAACTGGAATGAAAAAGAATTAGTTAAGCCTGCTTTGTTATAGGGATTCCCGTTGACAAACTCGTCACCATTATCCAAATTTACATTCAGAGAATATTTATAATAATCATCTATCAATTCGGAATTATTTATTAAAAACTCGGGTTTTGTCTCGCCGTGGTTGGGATTTGGTTTTAATCTACTATTACCGGGTATTAAGTCCCATTGAAAGGTTCCATAATTAAATTCACCACCGCTACCATCTAAAGTATTCTTTGAAAACCAAAAATCAAACTCTAATCTTGTAGCAACTGCAACTATCGGCACAAGAGATGCAGGGAAATTTATATTATATGTAGCCCATTGACGTCCGACCGAAGAAGGAAATACAAAATTTAACCACAGTGCGGGCGTACCATCGACGGTATTTGCTATTTGAAGATCACCGTTTGCTCCATATGCCGGTAGAGCATTAGTGCCATTCCCATTATTTATCGTTCCGGTAAAACCATTCAAATTGCTATTTTCAAAGGTGACTTCGTACATAAAACCCGGAGCGAGAACGCCTACTTCACATGTCAACTCATCGCCAGTATCTTTGGATATTGCTGTAATGGTGACGTTTCCTCCCTTTACAGCGGTTATTTTACCGTTTTCGTCAACCGTTACAATGCCCGGATCAGATGACGACCACTCCATTTCTTTATTGGTAGCATAAGCGGGCACATAGGTTATTGTCAGAGTTTCCGATGCGTTCGGCAAAAGGTAGGCTTGACTTTTATTGATCGATATTGTTTCGTAAGGAACTAACACGGTCACTTCACATGTCGCTGAATGTTCTCCGCCTCCTGTAGTGTATTCCGTAGTAACGGTAATCGTACATTTTCCCGGAGATATAGATATTACCTCACCATCCTCGTCAACCTGGGCTACTACCGGATTGCTCGTACTCCAGCTGTACATTTTATTGTCAGAATTGGGTGGAGCAAGAGTTGCGATCAATGTTTCTTTAGTTCCAAGAGGACCTTCCAGAGTCAAAGTAGATTTGTTGAGCGAGATGCCCGTGACGTAAACATCCAAGTCAACTTCCACTACGCAATTTGACTGGATTCCTCCGTCATCGGTAGTAACGGTAACCACGCATCGACCAGCGCCTTTAGCGGTTACCAAGCCATCAGGATTAACCGAAGCAACAGCCTCGTTACTCGATTTCCAACCTACACTTTGGTTCGTAGCGTCATCTGGAAAAATGGTTGCCGTCAACTGCTTAGTAGCATCGACTGCGTACAATTTTGCCACATCAGTAGTGATCTTGACGCCTGTCACAAGAACAGTGTCTTCTTTGCAGGATACAAGAATACATGCAACTGCAAAAACTGCAATTAAAATAGAATTAACAGATTTTTTCATACAAACTTAAATTAAATGGTTAAAAGATGTTTATTTCAAATTTAAAATGCTTTCGTCAGTAGTAACCTTTATCACCCTTCGTGCGGTTACCCAATCCAAATTGCTGTCAATAGCAACAACCTTTACTTCTCGAACTCCAACAAACAATTTGATTGGTAGCGTTTTCGGATAGAACAATGGCAACTGATTATTCGGATTCGCGCTTGCCTTATCCATTTGCACCTCAGTTCTATCGAGCTTTACGCCGGTTACTGCAATGGTTTTCCTATTGTCTTTATATGTAATGATCAGAAAACCAGCCGCAAAAACAATAACAATTGTATAACAAATATCCTCTCATGATACTTAATTGAAAATAATAGTGCAAATGTATTATGTTACATACGGTATGTTTTTCACAAAATCGACATTGTATTCAACTATATCGATATAATTAAATTCTGAATGTCACTATCATACCTGTTGGTTGTTTTCGAAAAAAGAGTTCTTCTTTTCGCTTTGTGTGATTTTTCAACCATAAAGGAGCGTTTTTCGGCTACCTGAGTGGTTATACAAATTATTCATGTACGCAACTAACTTTGTTGAGCCTGTCTACCGAACGCTCGAAGTGGCTTTAGCCTTCAACGATATAAGGAGTTAGGTTGTTGAATATTGTCTTCGGCGAGTTAGCAGCAATTTGGCCGAGACGATCTCATGACCTGTTGACGAATGCACTCATCACGAGAGATGTGAAAAAATAAACATATAAATTAATGTTGTGTCGTTAATGACTCTGACAGGTCTACCGACCCTGTCAGGTCATCATGCCAAAGACCTGTCAGGCTGCGGATAGAGTCAGAATAGAATTCTTAACTAAATGACATTAATATGAATTTTTGCTCCCCCTTGTGAAAAGTATAACTCCATCATGTAAAATGTCGTTTTTGTTGAGTATTTTATCGATTTTGCATAAAAATTAAAAAAAGAAAAACGATTATTATTGGATGTTTAATTTTTAAAAATGGCAGCATTATGAATTTTATTTTTAGATACTTATAGTTTTTTTAAGCAAATTCGATACCCATTTATTTTTTAACCCAAACTTAAAACTAATAATATGAATCGTAGATCAGCTATTAAAACCGCTTCCACAGCCGTTCTTGGAGGTATTGCAACCACGCAATTAACGTCGTGTTGCGGTCAAAAAGACGCGCAAAAGTTTTTTGTAAAACAACCAGAAAATTACCTGAAAGAAGGTGAATATTTCAGAAATTCATCTCCTGACGTTATCGGCGTCAGCGATAAAAATCCGCATTATTTTCAATATAGAGGTAAGGAAATTCTTCTTATTACCTCTGCGGAACATTACGGCGGAGTTATCAACAAACCGTTTGACTACGTGAAATACTTTGATACGCTTGCCAAATACAGGCTCAACTATACGAGGATCTATCCGGGTGCGATTGTCGAACCTGAAGGGTTTTGGCTTGTTGAGGATATGATGACGCCGGCAGGTAAGGATTTGATCGTGCCGTGGGCGCGGTCGAATGTCCCGGAATACAAGGGTGGCGGCAATAAATTTGACCTGAGCCAATGGGATCCCGAATACTTCGAACGTCTGCGCGACTTTCTGAAGGAGGCAGACAAGCGCAATATCATCGTTGAGATATGTTTTTACAATTGTCAAAACAAACCTTACTGGGCCTTTTCTCCACTGCAAAAGAACAATAATATCCAAGGAACCGGTGATTGCGACCATATCACCTTTCAAACTTTGGACAACGAACCGCTTGTCAGGGAACAATTCCGGTTTGTTGAAAAATTAGTGATTGAGACCAACGAATTTGATAATGTAATATATGAGATCGTTGATGAACCTACGCTGATGTTAACATCGCCCCAAAAGGCATACCATTGGATCAGCGAACACTTGAATCTGGTCATTAACGTAGAATCAAAACTTCCCAAGAAGCATATACTTGCCCAGCAGTTAGAGTTGGGCGTTGATTTTTGCGACGATGACAGGCTCGCTCTCATTGTGACGCAGTACATAGGAATGAATTCGCGACAAGTGGGCGGTATTCCTGCGTTGAACAGTTGTTATTGCTACAACAAACCCATCGAGATGAACGAGACCGCATACGTTCCATCCTGGTATGACTATGAGCATACAGCGATTGCACGTCTCGAAGCATGGGAGTTTATGGTTGGCGGTGGCGCCGGCTTCAATCAGTTGAACGGGTATTTTGTACCGTCCAACCCTTCCGGTGAAAATGAAATCAATCGAAAGATATTAACGGGCCTTCGTAATCTCAGGACCTTTTTAGAAAGTTTTGACTTTGCCAAAATGACACGCGACACCGATACCCCTCAGAAAATATCTATCGGCGCAAGCGTGAACATGATCTCGGAAAAAGGCAAGCAATATGCCATGTACATTCATCATAGTTTTCCCAACATCGGAAAATATGTAGCCTCGTTTTACGAACCTAATTACGGACAATATGAACCCAAGGTGACTATGGCGGGGATTCCGAAGGGCGAGTATATCGCCACCTTCATCGTACCTGAAACCATGAAAGTATTAAGGGAAGAAACGATTGTGAGCAACGGAGATGAAATCATACTGGCCTGCCCACGCTATACCTTGGACCTCGCTGTAAAAATCATAGCAAAGACATAAGATTAAAAAAGTTAACGAATAAATAAATTGAAAGTTATGGATAAAAAAGTATTTCTGTATGCAGCATGGGTATGGATCATGGCAATATGCGCCGCTGCATGTAACAAAACCAATGAACCTCCGGCCATTGAGGAGGAATTTTGTTTGTGCGACAGCAGCCTTACCATTCCTGCTGTTAATGAGTTTTTAGCAAGCCTTCCGAATGATGACTCTGAATATATTACATGGTTTGATTATTGGGGGGATGACAGCAATTTTGAGCGACGAAAATTGTTAAAATTGGAAGAATGGTTACAGTCGCATTCCTGCGTCAGTTATGCGCAAGTTGGTTGCCATGCGTGTATGGAAGGCGATCCGCGTCTAAGCAGAGTAATTGTGATGGCCGATGAAAACGGAACGACTAAAGATTACATGCTCGAAATTGCCATGAGCAATCTGAAAGTTGCAAAAGCTTACCCGCGTTTGGGATGTGACTGCAAAGATGAATTGTTTTACTTCTATGATAATAAGAAGGTTTTTCGTGACGAGTATATTGATTACCGCCGTTTTCGGAACGACTGTTTAATTGTCTGGTTTTTCGATGAAGTACAGGATACCGAAATGACGGACTACATCAACCAAACCGGTTTATTCAGGTCTGTAACCTCAAAGAACATTTTGTATCACGCTCGCAAGGAATTTGAAGGAGACTACCATCTGATGTATGTCGAAACCAAAGAGCAAAAAACATGTTCGCAGTTAAAGGAAATCATCCGCATACTGGAAAAATCCCGGATAGTAGCTTTGGCCGATCTTACGTTAGAGGGTGAAAGGCGTTCGCCTCCTTGGAGTGAACCATTTGTTAGAGATATTTTAATATTTCCGAATTATTTTGATGTAAAAGTTAATGATGAAAATGATTTATCCGATTTGTATACTTTACTGCAGGAAACGGATACATGGATTGCATTCTGGCATGAAGACTGGCCTCAATGGTTTAACCTTGGATCAAACAAAAATTCAAAAGATAACGCAAGGCAAGTGACAGATTATTTTCACAAAACAGGTAAATTCGAGAATGTTGAGGTTGGATATCATTTTATAATAACAGATAAAAACGATTGAAAATGGGAAAGAACTATTTAACAGGATTGTTGCTGATCTTTTTGGTGGCCAATGTAGTCGCCCAAACGCCGTATTTCTATTATTACAAAGGCGAAAAACAATATCTGGAGTTAGATACAAAACATATTTTTGTTTCCGTAGCAGATGAAAACGCTGCCGGTGAATTCGCTTCAAAAAACAAAGCGGCGCAGCCTTTTTGCGCAGATATTCCTGCAGGGATGCAACCGAAAACCAACTTTAAGAGGTATTGTACGGAATTAGTTTTTGAAAACCATTTATCGGAAGAGACATACCTGTCGAAACTGACGGAAATAAGAAACTCCGGGAAAGACGTTATTGCGGCTCCTTATTTCAAAAACAAGGAAATAGATGAAATAGGTCTGTCTAATTTTTTCTATGTGAAATTGAAGTCCCTGGCCGACTCGGCTTTACTCAGGCAATTGGCAGAAAAGGAAGATGCGGTGATCGTATTTCAGGATGAATATATGCCTTTATGGTGGACGTTGAGCATTACCGGGCGCTCAAAGTATAATGCCATGGAAGTGGCGAACCGCTTTTACGAAACGGGAAATTTCCAATGTGCGGAACCGGATTTAAATGTTGCCATACAACCCGGTAACAGCACCGGTCAAACCACAGTCAATTGTGGCCTGGATGGCTACGACCAATGGAATCTGATTGGTCAATACGGAATTAACGTTTGCCCCGTCTGGGAACTATCTACCGGTAGCGGCGTTACCGTAGCAGTTTTCGACACGGGCATTCAACCCAATCATCCCGATTTGGCCGCGAATATACATCCGTACAATTATGATGTGGATACAGGACAGGATAATCAGCAACAGGTATCCGATTATCATGGAACTGCAGTTGCCGGAGTGATTGGAGCAAAACGCAATGATATCAATAAGGTTGTAGGGGTTGCACCTGATTGTAAGGTAATGTCTATCAGTCGCACAACAGCGTTATTAAGTTCAAGCAATCCTACATTAGCGTCACAAAAGATGGCAAGCGGATTTAGAAAGGCTATGGAACATGGGGCAGATGTGATCAACTGTTCCTGGTATTGGTCAATTGTAGCCGGCAGAGAACGTATAACTGACGCCATCGACAGCGCAACCAATTTTGGCAGAGGAGGCAAGGGTTGTGTGATAGTTGCAGCATCGGATAATAAAAATGCTCCCACTGTATCTTACCCTGCAAATTTACCCAGTGTAATCGCTGTGGGGGCAACAGATCGTAGCGGTTATCGTTGTGACTTTTCCAATTATGGCTCAGGACTTAACGTTGTAGCTCCGGGTACTGAAATAAGGACAACCAGTACAGGATCTACTTATGCTCCTTTTCTGGGAACTTCTGCAGCCGCACCGCATGTTGCCGGAATTGTCGCTTTGATACTATCCATTCGTCCCGACTTGACAGTGACCCAGGTACGGGCAGCCATTGAAAATAATTGCACTACCAGTTTGCCCGGTTACAATAGCTGGTATGTGGGCAATGGCTTGGTCAATGCCTCTGCTGCGGTGTCTTCCGTAGCCGCTTCCATTTCCGGCCCCGAAATTGTGAGTTACGGTATCAGCGGCAGCAGTTATACATTAAACTGTCAAATTCAGAGCTTGCCGAATGTTACCTGGAGTGTAACCCAAGGCTTCAGCGTTTTTCCATCCGGCGGAACTGCAATTGTAACAGCCAACCAGACCGTAGAAACAGGCACGCTTACTGCATATACGACTGTGAACAATAAGACTGTTCCGGTTGCCACCAAAACAATTCGGGCAACCACTATTAGCAGTTCCGGCAGCAGTAGTGTTTGCAACAGCGGCACTACCTTTACATTGAACAACCCACCATCGGGATTAGGCACGGTTTATTGGACGGTATCAGATAACAGCATTTTGAGTGTCCATCCTTCTTCGGGTAGCTTTTCGACAACCGTAACACGTACAACAGGTACCAGTGACCACGTGTTCGTTACGCTATCGGCGCGTAAAGGCAGCGCCACCGGCACGGTAATTGCCAGTAAACTCATTTCGCCGTGCCGGACGTATATTTACGGTTCTGATGCACTTTGTAATAATACCGGCTCTTATACCCTGACCAACCCGCCGCCGGGAGTGGGCACAATTCATTGGACATTATCCGGCGCTACCAGTAACTTTACGATCAATAGCTCTACGGGCGCCATTACCCACACAGGTACCGGTACGGGTAGCGTTACCCTATCGGCACGTAACGGCAATGCCGAATGTCCGGTGGTTGCCAGCATGACCGTCTCGTCGTGTCCCCCGTATATCAATGGCCAAGGCGATATATTTCACCCTGCTGTTTTCTCACTGTCCGGCGGCGCTACCGGTAATTGGACAGTAACCGAGGGATTTCAAATTACGACCAATCCAACCAATACAAATTCGGTAACCGTTAAACCCACAAATTATAACGGTAAATATGGTACGCTCACGGCAACGGTGAACGGGTGCGTTGTAACCATGAGTGTTTATGCATATAACCTGTCGCGTTCCTTTCCTACTTTCTCATGCGCATCGACGGTACAGTTTGAAGTCGAAGATCACTATGGCTTTGGCATCACGGACAACAGGGTGACATGGGAATACAGCTACCACCTTGAACCCATAGGCGGGAATAAGGGAATGAGTAAACAGTTTAATGTGGTGGAGACGGGCACTGCATGGGTTAAGGCTACAGTTGTAACAAATTATAATACAACCGTTATAGAGGAACCTTTTATAGCGAAATTTCCAAGCCCTTATTCTTTTGTTATTACCAATAACGAAATGATATGTGATCATGTTTATCGTCTTTCCCCGCAGAATGATGCGTTTGATCTGTATAATCCGTATGGTCAATACATTACCGGTTTCAACGGTTGGACAGCCTCGCGGACTGATATTTTTCATGTCGAAACCAGTCCCTCCAATAGGGAAGCAACTGTTGAGTTTTATAATTGTGGCGCTGATCCTATGGGTTATATGATATCTGCTACCGTTACCACAGCATGCGGCTCACCACCATCAGGATATCCCATCTATAATTATTATTTTTATAAACCTAGAAGTGGCAGTAGCAGCAGTAGTATCTATAGCAATGATAGTAACAGTGTCAGCAGCAGTATCAGTAGCAGTTCCGTTGTAACTTATCCCAATCCCGCAGGCGATATCCTTTATGTGGAAATTAAAGATCCGCTGGTCGGTAATACCCGTAGCAGCCAAACACCCGCCTGCGACGTCCGCTTATACAACTGGCAGGGGTTGATGTTGCGACAGCAAAAAACCATGGGTAACCGGGTGGAATTTAACGTGTCCAACCTGCCTAACGGAGTCTATTTCCTGCACGTGTACGACGGAGTGAATGCAAAACCGGAAGCGCTGCCTATTGTGGTGGAACATTAGCGGTTAAGTGATTGGAAGCAAACATCTGCCCACACATTCAGACGGGCAAGGCGCGTTAATCAAATTTGTTTTATAAGGAGGTCGTTCATTTTCGACTTTTTGAACAGCCTCCTTCATCATGACAGCGATTTGGTATTGGTTAATCTGTTCCGAATGCTTTTCTGAAAGCAGCTTCAAATCTGGGATCGAACTGCGTGGTTATCTCATGTATGTAATACGGGTGAAAATTGACGTTTATCTTATACCTGTCGAGAAGTAAATCATAAACATCTTCAAACCATTGAGCACCACCTTTGTTGTTAAAATTAGTGGTAAAAATACCTGTCTCGCCTATGTAAGCCGGCACATTTTTAACATTCCAGATGTAATTTAACGGTACAGTGAATGCATAGTCCAAATATTCCTTACAGTACCTCCAAGACGGGATTCCATTAGGGCCTTCGTTATATCTGCCGATCGAGTTGGATGGATAGACATTTGTGCTGGATTCGGGTTGATGGGTATATGTGTTGGGTTCATAGCAATGATACGTGTAGGCATAATTGCCGGCAGGGTCATTAATATCGGGAAAATTGAACTTTCCGTCAACATTCTGCCAACAGTCCCGTTGATCGTGTTGAGCGAAAGAGTAATGACCTCCATCCAACCATAAACGTTCAGCAATAACAATGTGATTCATATTCACTTCCCTGATAGCGTCAACAATGCTCTGTATAATTTTTTGATAATGAGCGTAATGATCAAGATAAGGCGTGCCGTTGCAATTGTAGGGTGCGCCATTACCGCCAACGTTATCCACCTTAACCGTAGGCTCGTTGGTAAGGTCGAAACCGGCGATCGTCGTATTATTCTGATAACGCTCTGCAATAGCCTTCCATACAGCAGCAAGCCTTGTTTGACGGTTTACATCGGTAAAGAGCACCCTGTCGCTGATACTGCCGGCAAGCGGCGAATGGATCATAGCTAAAATAATCTTCAGGTTATTTTGTTCAGCCCATGCAATATGATTGTCGAGCCAGGAAAACATTGCTTCCCTGTAAGGGGTCGCGCTGGCAGCGGAGTTCTCAAAATTTGCCGCGCTCACATATAAACGAATACTGTTAAAGCCAATGGAGGCCATTTTCGCATAATTTGCGGCACTGAAGGAGCTGTTTGGTGGTCCGTAACCATTGCCATGGTAGAAACCCATGCCGTTTATGACTATTTCCTTGCCGTCGCAAATAAATTTTGAGCCATATGTTTTCACAAAGCCGTTGGTTTGAGGAGGCGTTGGTACCACTTTCACGGAAATGGTCGCCGTTTTTGCGTGTTCTTCCGTAGTGACCGTAATCACAACATTGCCAATCGATTTGGTGGTCACCAAACCGTTATTGTCGACCTCAGCAACGCCTGTATTGCTTGAACTCCATCTGACTTTTCGGTTTGCAGCGTCTAAAGGGAAAACGGTTGCCGTCAGCATTTGTGTTTTGCCTACAATAACTTCTACCGCATCCAATCTGAAAGACACGTTGGTGACAGGTGCAGATACCGTAATTTTGCAATATTCCTTAATTCCTCCATTGACGGTAGTAACGCAAATCTGCGTTTCACCTTTAGCTTTGGCAGTTACCATACCATTATTATCGACAGTAGCAATAGTATAGTCCAGCGTTGACCATGCAACACTTTTATTGGTTGCATTTTCGGGTTCAACAGTGACACTCAACTGTTTGGTATCACCAACATTCAGCGTCAGTTCGAGTTCCTCAAACGATACTCCGGTGACGTCAATAACCACGGCCGGTTGCTTCAACACAGTCACTTCACAGGTTGCTGTGTATCCAAAGTCGTCTGTAGTGACGGTAATCTTGCATTTACCTTCGTCTTTGGCGGTTATCATACCACTGTTGTCGACCACCGCAATAGCCTCGTTGTTAGAAGTCCATGCGACTTCTTGGTTCGTTGCATCTTTGGGCAAAACCGTTACGGTCAATTGCTCGGTATCGTTTATTAACGCCAACGTTATCTCAGATTTGTCAAGATTTACGCCGGTGACAAGAACCGCCTTCTTTTTCTGTGGTTCTTCTTTGCAGTTAGCAACCAACATAGATGTTGCTACAACAAAAACAACTGAGATGAAATACAAAAAATAGGTTTTCATATGGATAAAAAATTTCATGGATTAAAGTTCAATGCGGATGCTGTGCTTCCTCTCACCACTTGAAAAACCTGTAGGGATCGTCAACATTTTCGGGGGTGTCGAGATAGAGGGACTGTGGGAAGCGTTGTGAGGTGATTCCCAGGTTGCTGATGAGACGCGCCGCCATAGCGTTAGCACGGCGTTTACTGGTACGAAGATAGGGCTTCGTCACTTCGTCAATCTGCCATGGCGGGACTTGCCAAAAGATGATGTAACCTTTCCCGTGCCGGATAACGCGAATCGCTTGATTGCCTTCGGGAATTACAGGAAATGCGTAGAAACTCATCTGGCTGTGCCATGCCCAGTCGGCGTTGGAGAGGCCGTTGAGCTCGTGTGGTATATTTTCAATGCGCGTAAAGTAGGCATTAGTGAAATTGACATCCAGCGGAATAGGGCTCCACTTAGAGATTTCCTCCGCACTCATGCCGAGGCAGAGGGCTTTTGTGCCATTAGCGATGCGCTGATGAAGATCGCCTGGCATTTCTGCACCCGAGGAGGCGATGAGACAGTTAATGTTGGAATTATCGGAAACACCGAGATTATCGCAGAGTTGTCGGGCATCTTTGCCACGTATCATTACAGAAGATGCGCCTGTGCTTTTCTCATCAAGCATCTTGCCTGGTTGGGACAGCTCGCTTAAGATGCGCATGGTCAGTATATCCGCGATAGGGTCGGGGGTAGTTCGCCCAGAAACGTCGAGTTGGCAGAAAATGACACGTTTCAGACCTTGTACATATTCGAGAAGTGGAGAATACTGCAAATCGAACTCGCCATCAATGAGCGCGCGCCAGTCGCCGACGGCGGGTTTCTCGATAAGAACGGAAGCAACGCTGTGGCGGTTACCGCAGCGCCATACGCGGGTACTGGTTTGTCCGCACCATTGCCATTGAGGATTGTGTATCTCAATTTCGTCAATGTTGGTCAGGTATTCGGGAAGGAGGGTAGAGGTGCCAGTCCAGTCACGCAGGTCTTCCGTGCCGAGGTCTTGCGTGATGGGGTGGGGAAAGCGCGGAAAGAGAAGACGCGAGCCACGTTCTGCAATGCGAAAGCCGAAAAGGTCTGCAAGCTGTTTGGAGGATTGCTCCATGACCAACACACGATCGCCTGTCATGTCCTTAACCCACCGAACGGAGGTCTCGTCAAGGGATTCTCGACCGATGACTATCGCCTTCATGGGCGTGCCAGGTTCATATTTATCAATAACTTGATATTGGACACCAAGGCGGTCGAAATGTTTGGCGGTGATGCCTTTCGTGTCGTAGAGCAGAATGGAGGGGATGGCGGTGGGTGGCGGTGGAGCAACGACGCGCAGAGCAAAGTTGTCGACCTGGCGTATCTTATCCTCGAAATCGAAACTGGCATTGAGAGCGAAGTCTCCTGCATCTTTCGGTAGGGTAAAAGCGACGGGGACGCGCACTTGTCCGCCAATCGGAACAGTGACTTTCCCGCTTAATTTTTTCAATTCTTTTCCATTGCGGACGAGAGAACATTGCCATTTGACGGTCTGGGGCTTACGGCGATCGTTGAGGATGACCAGTGCTTTTGTGACGGTAGTTGATGGCAGGTAGAGATGGGTTTTGTCAGTGAAGGCGGGGGCGCCGCAGATGTAGGCGCAATCGGGCATGTTCCAGCGGAGGAAGCAACTTCCAATGGGGTTGGGGGCGAACGCAGCAGGGTCGCCATTGGTATCGTAGACGAACAGGCTACCGGATAGGAGATTATCGGGGACGATGCCGGGGCTCTTAAGATTTTGGAAACTGCCGGGGGCAGGGCGTGTGGGGGTGTTGCTGACACGACGCCAAAAGTCTCCCGAGTCCCACGGGAGTATGGCGGATATGCCCCATGTGCGGAGGGCGGGCCAGTTGTCGTCGGTGTAGTAGGCCATGATATTATGGTAGTTGTTGGTCATGACACGGAGTGGTCCTTGTAATCGTTGCCACGTGAACTCCTCACCGGTCGCCCAGAGCATCTCCTCGTGCGCGAGGGCGGCATGGGCTTCGGAGGTGGACTGGTAAGCGGCGTCACCCCAAAACTGCGCGGCATATTCGGAAATCCAAAGGCTCTGAAAGGCGGGGTGGCTCCAAATGAACTTGGGACCGCGATAGCTGGACCAGTTGGAGATGTGCGGGAGGCCCCACTCAACGAAAAAGAGAGGTTTGACACCAACGGTTGCCCAGTGCTCTAACCATTCGCTACGCTCCTGCCGGGGGGCCCAGTTGAGGTAAACATTGCTGCAGTGGAGGGCGCCGAGATTACCGGATTCGTGGTGATAGACGGGGCGAGTTGGATCGAGGGCGGTGGCGATAGCTTCGGCAATACGGGCTTGGGGACGATTTCTTTCCCACCAAGCGTTTTCCACATTATATGTTACGCCAGTACCTTCGGGCATCTCGAAGATGCCGTCAATTTTCAGGGGATTCACGTCGCCGAAGTAGCCGCAAGAGTTGTGATTCATGGCATAGAGTATGACGGCAGGATGGTTTCTGACGCGACGGATGATCCAGCGGGAGAGTTGGCGATAACGCTCGGCATTTTCGGGGTTTCGAAGATTGGTGCTGAAGTCCTTGATGTGCGGGAGGGAAAAGGCGAAGAGGATACCTTCCTCGTCGCAGGCTTCCAAGAGACCGTCGAGGTAGCCAGTGTTGCCGGCGTTGAAGTCGTAGTTACCGGCTATGATGGCGTTAAAACCGTATTGTTTGAGACGACGGCAATGTTCGCGGGCGGCGGCAGTGTTGGCTTTGTCAGCAGTGCTACTCATGATGGTGTTGTGGAACGCACGTAGGTGGACAGGGCTGCCGTTGAGAATGAAGTTGCGCCCTTCGATATGTATCTCGCGAAATCCGAACGTAACAGGGGTGAGCATGTCAATGATTTTGCCGGACGCATCGAGTAGCGAGAGGGTTACGGTGTAGCGGTTTTCTGCCGTGTGGGTGTCCCACAGTTTGGGATTCTTCCATTCGGCGGTGAAGCGCAACGTACCGTCAGGCGCAGCGGTCAGCCCTTTGGAGGAAAAGGTTTTGCTTTCGCCGCATCCTTTCACCTCGGCGCGAAGCTGGTAAAGAGCGTTAGCAAGGTTGGCGGTCTCCACGATGAAGGTGACAGCGCCGTCGCGTGTGGAGGTGACAACTTGAGCATCGTCGAGACGGGCGGCAGAGGGCATGGCGGTAAGGTAGAGATCGCCCGTGATACCGCGAAATCTGACGGTGGCTCTGGTTTCAGTGATGTTGTTGATGCCCATAAAGGCTTGGTTCATCACACTGAAAGGGCGGGCGGTCACAAGCAGGGCTATTTCCTGCTCCTTGCCCGGCGTGAGGGCAGTCGTGAGGTCTAGCTCACCGCCCGGGAACCACAGCTCACCGACATACGCGCCGTCAACAAAGGCTTTGGCATGAGTCTGAAGCATGGTGAAGTCGAGTACGGCACGTTTGCCTTCAAACGAGCGCGGCACTGTGATTTTCCGTTTGTACCATGCCTGGTCTAAAACAGCGTTCTCGCTGTTTTCCTTTAACCACGGAGAAAGTACGACGTTTTGTGCGCCCCTGTCTGAATCCCAACGACCGGAAGGCCATATCGCAGGAACTTTGAACCAGCCCCAACAGTCTTCGGGGGCTGGCGGGATGTCAGATTCCTCATTTGTCAGTACAGGGCGAAACCCCCAAAGCCCGTTCATGGAAATTTTTTCGCGTGTCGGCGTTGTTTGCCGCCATGCGTCATCAAGGCCCCAGACATCTTTCGATGCTCCGTCAGGGAGAGGAGCGTTTACACGGTGCGCTGCAACTGACGTATTTTGCGCTTTAATATTGAATATTACCAACATCCAGGTAATAACTAACAAAATAAAATACTGTTTTTTCATGTGAGTATAAATTTTAACTATATTATAATCAGTAAAATAAAAACAAGTTTAAGCGGATAAACTTTCATATTCGTACTCCCTCTTGAAAAAATTCAAAATTGGTAGCAACGGTAGACGCTTAAACTCTGTGCCCGTTACTGTGGATTTTATCAATCAGGGTATTAGTTTATTAACGAATACAATCAAACTGTTCTGAATCATATTGGCCGCCCGAAACCATCCTTACTTTATTATGCCTTTGCTATGATTTTTACAGCGAAATCCAAGATGTCGCGTGGGCAGGCCAATATGGCTTTGACTCTGTCGCTTACAATTGTTTCTTCCCGTAATACATGATCGATGAATTTTTAGGACAATGTAGGACGACTTTTATTAGCATATACAAAAATCGTCCTATAATTTTATTCATCAATTACTTATGAATGATCATCATTATTGGTTTGTTCATTAATTTGTACCGAATGCTTTTCTTAAGGCCGTTTCATGATTGGCATTCATAGTAGGATGAAACTCACTAATGTTGTACGGATGGAAACTGTTGCTTAATTTATACCGGTTGAGCATTACATCATAAACATCTTCTATATATTGTCCGCCGCCATATCGGTAATTACCATCATGAATTCCCATCTCGCCGATATATACCGGTACATTTTTTACCTCCCTGATATAAGGCATTGGTATGGTGTAAGCATAATCTAAATATTCCTTACTGTACGTCCACGGTGGTATCCCATTGGGTCCTTCATTGTGCCGGGCAATTGTGCTGGATGGATACATGGCACCTCTTGGGTTATTTCCTTGCGTTTGATGGCAATATGTGTTTGGTTCGTAACAATGATATGTATAGGCATAATTGCCTGCAAGGTCGTTAATATCCGGAAAATTGAATTTGCCATCAAAATCCTGCCAACAGTCCCGTTGGTCATTAATACCGAACCACCAACAGTTATTACACGATGTACCCGGATCTATCCACAAACGCTCCGCCATAATAATGTGATTCATATCAACCTCCCTGATAGCGTCTACTACATTTTGAATGATCTTCCGATAGTTCTCGAAATAGTTTAAATATGGAGTGCCATTACAGTTATAATTACTTGTTGCACTCGGATTTAGTCTTACCGTAGGTTCATTGATGAGGTCGAAACCAACTATCGTTGGTTCATCCTTGTAACGTTCCGCTACCGTTTTCCAAAAATTAGCCAGTCTTTCCTGGCGATCCGTATTGGTAAAGAAGCCCCGGTCACTAATCTGGTTGCCGGAGCCGGGCGAATGGTGTACGTTCAAAACAATGGTCATGTTGTTTTGCTTTGCCAATGCAATTTGATCGTCAATAGTGGAAAAACTGGGAGAAACATTACTTGGATCTGCAAGAGTGGAGTTGCTTGCGTTAATATAAAGACGAACACTGTTAAATCCTACACTTGCCAATTTCTGATAGGTATTGCTGTTCCAACCGGCGCCCAGCCACTGTCCGGCGCCTCTAAAGACGATTTCTTCACCTTTAAGAACGAATTTTGAACCATAAGTTTTAACAAATTCAGAATAGGGTGGTGCAGCTACCACTTTCACGACACAAGTCGCCTTTTTTTCATTTTGCCCTGTGGTGACAGTAATTGTAGATTCGCCAAGCGCTTTGGCAGTTACCAGACCGTTATCGTCAATTTCTGCAACGCCCGGATTGCTCGAACTCCAGCTAACATTTCGGTTTGTGGCGTCTAAAGGAAAAACGGTTGCTGTCATGATTTGCGTTTCACCTAAAATAATTTCCACTTTATTCATTCTGAAACTTACGCCGGTGACAGGTGCAGATACCGTTATTTTACAGTATTCCTTAATTCCTCCATTGACGGTAGTAACGCAAATCTTCGTTTCACCTTTAGCTTTGGCAGTTACCATGCCATTATTATCGACAGTAGCAATGGTATAGTCCAGCGTTGACCATACAACATTTTTATTGGTTGCATTTTCGGGTTCAACAGTGACGTTCAACTGTTTGGTATCACCAACATTCAATGCCAGTTCAGGTTCCTCAAACGATACTCCGGTGACGTCAATAACCACAGCAGGTTGCTTCAAGACAGTCACTTCGCAGGTTGCTGTGTATCCAAAGTCGTCTGTAGTGACGGTAATCTTGCATTTACCTTCGCCTTTGGCAGTTACCATAGCACTGTTGTCGACCACCGCAATAGCCTCATTGCTAGAAGTCCATGCAACCTCTTGGTTCGTTGCATCTTCGGGCAAAACCGTAGCGGTCAATTGCTCGGTATCGTTTATTAACGCCAACGTTACCTCTGATTTGTCAAGATCTACGCCGGTGACAAGAACCGTCTTTTTTTTCTCCGGTTCGTCTTTACAGTTGACAACAATTATAGCTGTTAATACAATGAGGACAACCGAAATGAAATATAACAAATGTTTTTTCATGGTAGAATTGATTTATTTAAAAGTTAAATGATTAAACTGTTATTTTGATTTTTATATTTTTTACTATTTTTTCCCGAACGCTTTTCTGAAAGCAGTTTCATGATTTACATTGAAATTTGGGCTGATTTCGTGTACATTATAAGGATGAAAACTACAACTTATTCTATACTTATTGAGAAGGATGTCATATACATCTTCCATATATTGGGCGCCGCCATATTGGTAATTACCTTCATGAATTCCGATCTCGCCTATGTATGCCGGTACTTTTTTGATTTCCCTGACATAATGTAACGGTATGGTATAAGCATAGTCCAAATATTCCTTAGTATACCTCCAAGGCGACACTCCATTGGGGCCTTCATTGTGTCTTGCAATCTTATCGGAAGGATACATGGCTGTTCTGGGTGGATTGGATAATGTTTGATGGCAATATGTGTTGGGTTCATAGCAATGATATGTATAGGCATAATTGTTGGCAGGATCGTTAATGTCCGGAAAATTGTATTTGCCGTTTACATTCTGCCAACAGTCCCGTTGATCATGTTGAACGAAAGAGTAATGTCCACCATCCAGCCACAAACGCTCCGCAATAATGATGTGATTCATATCCACTTCCCTGATAGCATCTACAATATTCTGTATGATTTCCTGATACTGCGTATAATATTTGAGGTAAGGAGTACCATTACAGTCGTAAGGCGCACGATTTCCACCAGCATTTTCCACTCTTACCGTAGGCTCATTGATGATATCAAAACCAACCACAGTCGGTTCATTCTTCACATGCATTGCTATGGCCTTCCAAAGCCTAGCAAGTCGTGTTTGCCGGTTTGCATCGGTAAAAAATGTCCTGTCACTGATGCTTGAAGCAGCAGGCGTATGGTGAAAGTTCAAAATAAGATTGATATGGTACTTCTTTGCCCATTCGATTTGTTGGTCGAGCCAGGCAAAGGCTTCAGGATTATAATCAGTTCCATTATTTCTTTCCCAAAAATTTGCACCCATATACAGACGAACACAGTTAAAACCTACATCAGCCAATTTGGCATAGTTTTCTTTCCGCCAATTACCGGGAGGGTTGACGCCATTGCCACCCCAGAACCCCATTCCTCTGAAGACGATTTCGTTACCGGTGCCATCAATAAATTTCGAGTCTGAAGTTTTAACAAAACCTTGGGTTTCCCCATTTTGAGATGGCCTATCCGGTTTTAGTTCATGATAATTATAGGATTTACTTTCTCCTATTTTGATAAACCGGCGACTGATTACCGGATTGATTTGACCTCTAGGATAATATTCAGCAACAATCACATAACCTCCCGTTTTTTCGGGTAATTTCAAAAACGATGGAATAAGTAATTTACCGTACGGATCGATAGTTATTTCCGATTGGTTTTTGATCACAACCTTGCCCGTGTCATCTAAAAGTTTAACCAACAATTTACCTTCTGATCTTTTGTTCAAATCGTTTATTCCCACCATATTGAAAACAAAATCACTACCCGGTTGGTGAGGGACGACATGTTTTGTATAGCGTTCATCTGTGAGATCGATAAACACTGCTTCGGGAGCAAAACAATGTTTGAACCACTGCAGTGTGGGCGATGGCTCCAAATCTTTGATATGGTTGATAAACCAGTCGCCTGTATAGGCATAATTATTGGCCAGGTAGCAAAATGCCAATACCCCTGCGAGTGATCGCTCCGAACGTAACCATTCGGTTTCCAATTGCAACCAGTATGCCTGCATGTTACGACAAGCTTCGGGTGTCGCATTCCTGCCAAGGTAGTAATTATAGTTGTTGATGGAGATTTTCGATGGGCTTCCGTTTCTCCAAAGAAATATCCAACCGTATTCGTTGACCAATTGCGGAACACCAGCGTCCAATATCCTCGATGGAAGATATTCGCTCAATTTCCCCAGGTTATACGGTCGATTTCTAAACTGCCGGGCCATTTGGAGAGAATCTAAGGTTTCATATGACGCCATTCTGTAAGGATGAGGTTCGTCCATTTCTTTATTTTTACCCATATCTTCGGCTGACATCCAGCCTGCGTCCCAAATCCGCGTGAAGTCAAGCTGTTTTAATTCGGGAATCAGCACATTCCCCACATACGGATTCCAATTTTCGTTAATGGCATCCCAAATAACAATACTGGGGTGATTTCCATCGCTCCATACCCAATTAGTGTATTCCTGACGCAGTTGGTAATCCCAGCCGTGTACCTGCCAGTAGAGCCATTCGTTTTGCAACAGGATACCATATTCATCACACAAGTCATACCAGAAGTCGGGAACGACACTTACGCATATTCGCATGGCGTTCCAATCGAGCGATTTAGGTATGTCTATCAACATTTTTTTTACCCATTCCCTGTCCCACACAAGGTTTCCACAGTCAGGGTCTTCAAAAAAACGCTGGAGCGTGATATTGGAACCTCTTAGATAGTACTTGCTGCCATTCAGCGCGAACATCCTACCTTGGGCTTTGAAATCGCGCATTCCAAAATTTACAGTATAGGTGTCGGTGAGCTGGTCGCGATGATATATTTTCACCTCGCCTTCATACAGGAAAGGATTCTCGGGCGACCATGCCACAGGGTCCTGAACAGGGATACTTACTTCAAAATACGTTTTATTATCTCTTTTGGCAGGCCCCTCAATGGTTTGTGCAGACACTGTTTTACCGCTCTTCTTTTCTTTGATGGTAAACATCACACGACATGGATCTTCCTTAGGATCTATTTCCACAAGTTGCGGTGGGAAAACGCTACGGACAAGAATTTTCGCTGTAACCGATTTTTTAGCCAGCGACGGAAGGAACAACACCCTGTCTACCTTGATATTTCCGGTTGCAGTAATGAAAACGTCGTCCCATATCCCTGACAGGTAACGGATTTTTTCTTTATCAGTACTACCGGCAGCTTCGCTTGGAAGCCAAGCGCGATCGCCCACCTGAATCAAAATTTCATTTTCCCCGCCAAACTTTACAGCACCGGTGATATCTACATCAATAGGTGTATAACACTCTACGGAACGTCCCATCAACATTCCATTCACATACACTACGGTTACATATTGGCTTTTTTTGATGGTTAGAAACAATTTCTGGTCGCTCAGACTTTTATCGATTTTGATTTTCTTTTTGTACCAACTGTACATCGGAGTGTAATCCGTGAAGAAATCGTGGCGCAATTCCATTTTTTCAACTTTTGCAGGCTTTTGGAACAATTTGTCGTACTGTTCAATTCGTGGTTGAGCCAGATGTACCAGGCCAGGAACAGGAATTTTCCGGGTGTATTTAGCTGGAGGAAACGCGGTTTTAGTCTGATCAAATTCCCATTGACCATTTAATGATATGACCGTCCTTCCTTCGCTTTGAGAAAAAAGGAAGAGAGAACAAAAACAAAAAACGATGGTCAGTAACTTTTTCATGTGATTAATGATTTAATTTTAAGGTTCAATTATCGCTGTAAAAAATGATATTTTCTTGCACAAAATCGACATAATATTTCAATATACCGACAAATGGAGGAGTTATGAGTTCCAAGTTTGTTTTTGGCAATGTCCGGAAAAGCAGCGAATGCCTGGTTTGATTTCACCAAAACAGTATTGTGGTGATCTATTTGCCGCCTTTTCGCTGTATAATCCGCTCACATTTGTTCCAAACATATCATCAGAGCCGTTCACTATGACAACAATCGTTTTTTCTTCGCCTATAAGAGCGACTACGCCTAAGTTCGTCAAACTCATAAACCCGTCTGATTACCTTGGGTGAACAATAATGCTCATGAATATTTCATTTCCTATTTCATATTATCAGGGACTTCCCACTGTTTGGCATAATCACTTTTTTCCCACGCTTCCAGGTCAAGAAGACCCAATCCCATACCATAACCGGCCTCACTCGTATGGAGATTAATCATAAAGGCGAGCCATTTCCCATCCGGGCTTACATTTGAGTTGGACGTGCGCCATGGCTTTCTTTCCACCATTCGGGTCATCCTGACACGTTCCCCGGAACCGTCTAACTTCAGTTTCCACAAATCGGTGGGCACGTTAGTGTCGATTTCATTGTGGGCGGAAGATTCGAGGCAAGTGTAATTTTCATCGTTCGGGAATATCCCCTCGCATTCGTTATGGATATCCGGCTCGTAGATATAAAGTTTAACTACTCCTGTCTCGATATTAATACCCTTTATGGTACAGTAGTTGTTGGCTTCGCGGACTATATTGCCCTTTGGCGAATAATATTCGGCCATGATTATCTCGGTATCATCAAACCTGAAATCCTGTGGTTCCGGTTCAAAACCGTTCTCAGCACGATACAGTATCCTATCATTGACAAGGCGTGCGTTTTTACCGGAGACCTCAATATCCGCAACGTGGACTTCATACTGATCGGAGCGGCCAATCGACGGATATTGTTCGCCACTCACCGCAAAGGTGATACGATTTGCTATCCTGGATACGCCACATCCCTCAAATATCCTTCTGCCCATTGGTTTAGGCGGCTCGGATGCACCTTTGTCCATAAACCAAAGTTCGGATTCTACCCTGCGGCTTGTATGTCTATCCTTAAACTGCGCAGGGCCTATCAAGATGTAATCCCCTGTATGCATGAAAAGTACTCGCAAAAATGAATGGTGTTCTCCTAAACCCTTGGTTAGATTTTTGACTTTGCGGGTTTCAAGATCGATTTCACATATGTC
This sequence comes from Bacteroidales bacterium, assembly GCA_031551645.1. Lineage (GTDB taxonomy): Bacteria > Bacteroidota > Bacteroidia > Bacteroidales > UBA4181 > JAIRLS01. Next base: position 29,369 of record JAVBNI010000206.1, read on the forward strand.
TCCATAATTACTTTCCACAAACGCAATACGCTTACCATCCGGAGACCAGTATGGTCTTTCGCCAAAATCCAACAGTTTATAGTGAAATTCCGGCGGATTGTCCAATGGGGATGGATAATCCGGTCTTTCATTCTTTCCTGTTGACATGTACATTGTTTTATCATCAAAGACACCCCGTCTTTCTTTATCTGTCAATGTTTTGTTTTGTTTCACCACAGCATAGATGATAAATGATGCAACCAAAACCAGAGAAACAATAATTATTTTTTTCATGAGTAATGAGATTAAAATGATATATTATACCTTACACGGTTAAGTTTTGTGCATTTATGTTTACATTTCTTTGTGCTTTCGTACCTTAGTGGCAATACTTTATAGCCACCAAGGCGCAAAGTCACGAAGAACAAAACTATGCCGTGTGAAGTATAATACATTAACGTCCGGGTATTCCGCTCAAGTCAATGGGTATGAAACCGCGTTTTAACGCCGGGGATTCCGGTTTCAGGCGGAAATCGTAATTGTCGGGATCGACGAACATCGGATCGGCATATATCGAATTCACGTCGTAACCACGTTTACGCCAGCCGTCGAATGAATCAGCGTTTACACCAGGAATTTCGACCCCGTTTTCCATAGCTAAACGACTATAGAATACGACATCTTCGACTTTCAGGTTTGGATTGTAAAAGATATTCCAGTCCGATTCGAAATTTCGTTTGTATTCAAGCCAGTCACCCGGAGTAAAGGGTCTGCGATAATATTGATATTCCCGATCTCTCCAGTCGCCGCCAAAGAGTTTTCCTTCTTTCCAATAGACGATGTTATTCTCGAAAAACAGACTCAGGTGGCTCTCGCCGCGTTCCCGGCGAATTTGTTCTAACCGTGCAAAAGCGAAAATATTGTTCCGAACCGTGACATCCCTGCCGAAATGCATATCATACGCAGCATGCTTCGTGTTGTAAACAATATTGTTTTCGACCAGAACTCCTGTCGACCCTTCGTCATTATATATACCCCAGCCGCCGTATTTGTTGGCCTCGATGTCATGAACCAAGTTATTGCGAATCACCGTTCCCGGTTGAGTCCCGAGGGTGTAAATCGCTCCCATGTCGGAAAGCAGGCCGTAACCGATATGATGGATATGATTTCGTTCGATGATGTTGTCTCTGGTTATACTCCGAGTGTATCCCCAAACCCAGCCGACCGAAATACCGATGTGGTATCCGTGATGAATGTGATTCTGTGAGATATTGTTCCCATAACCGTCTCTGATAAAGATAGCATAGGCCGACGGATAATTTAAGCCATAATCCGAAATCTCATTACGGGAAATCTGATTGTTTTTTGTATGAGTCAAAGGAAACGATCCCGCCCTGCCTCCGCTCATCCGTATGCCGCCTGCCGAAAGGTTCCGGAATCGATTGTCGCAAATGGAATTGCCGGAACAACCGGCATTCATATCGATAGCATAAGCTCCAAGATTCAAGAAAGAACATCCCTCGAATTTACAATCTCTTGCTCCGGTCAGGTTGATCGCAGCGGCGACCTGGCTTGACCCCTGGCTACCATTGATCATGTCCGGAGGGAATAAGAAGTTGCAGTGTTCGAAAGAAACGCCGTTTATGTAAATATTTTCGACAAACTCACCTTTCTCCGGAACGCCTTCGACTCGCAATAATTCCGTAGCGAACGGAGCAACAACTTCGACTTTGGCCATATCTTCACCCTCCATCGGCATGTAGTACAGAATCCCCGTTGGTTTGTCGAGATACCATTCGCCGGGAGCATCGAGGGCTTCAAATATATTTTCGATGACATACCGGGCTCCATCTTCTGAAAAATCGTCCGTAAATGTCATACCACTCTTGTATTTGAATTTGACAATATTCGTTGTTGTGTCAATCGATTCGATCGGCAAATGATTGTCAACCCAGAAATAATAAACAACCACCTCAACGTCTTCGAGATTTTTCCAGTCCGGTCGGAACTCGCCCGGATTAAATTCGAAAGTCTGACAGCGGGTATTATAGCGTACCGTACTTGGTGTTCCTTCGGGACAACCGGCAACACGATAGAAACCCTCATTGGGTGACTTGGCTCGATGGCGCAATTTGCCGTTGACATAAATCTGTCGAAAATCCCATTGTCCATTCTTGGCGGCGGGAATTTCGACTTGCCAGATGCCATCCTTGTAAGGTTTCCAGCCTGTAATAGGTTTGCCGCCGCTGATTGCTCCCGTACCCTCGATATGTAAACCGGAAAAATCAGACGTTAGAATAATTGGTTGCTCAATGCGGTAAACTCCTTCAAGGAGATGAAGGCGATTAATCCCTTTGCTCTTAACGAGCTCAAGGGCCTTGTCAAAGGTTGCAACCGGTTTCCCGGCAGACAGCCCGGAATTTGCGTCTTTTCCGGACGGCGACACGAATATGACGTCTTGAGAACAAGATAGGGCCATGAACACGATAACCGCTAAAATAAATGTTTTTCGTAACATAAAATTAAATTATTATTTAGGGTCTGCTGAAAAAGTCAAGACTATGTAATTTTGTCAAATTTCTCATCAAAATCATCCAAATCGACACATTTTTCGTGAAATCAGCATCAAGAGTTCGATTTTTGAATGCAAAATCCGGAAAAATTGAATTGATCAATTTTTCAAGTGCAAGGGTTTTGAGCACTTTTATCATATTTCCTTGCACTTGAGATTGAAAAAATGGCATTAATACATTGATTTATAAAATATTATTGCTTTTTCAGTAGACCCTGTTTATTTGATCTCGCTTGTCTACATATCGCTTCACCACCATTGAGTCACAATCACCGAATGATAGCGCGGCCAGGCCAACAGACTGAACTGTCTCGTAAACTTGGGACCTGAAGATATAATCTGCAGTCTGCACGTTCTTATTTGATTTCAAATTCCGCACCCAACTGAACATCAATCCCATTAGTAACCACCTCCCCTTCAGCTTCAAGTATCAACTTGGCGCCGCTAACAACGGTTATATTATTGAGGGTGATATTGCCGCCACATGTAATTTTTAGCGTGGCACTGTGGGTAACGGTTACGTTTTGGATATTCATGTCACAAGCTTGAACTATTGTTTGAGTTGTACTTACGGTTTGATTGGCGAAAGATATTGCGCCATTACACGGTGTGGTAAACGAAACTGCCGGCGTGCTACAGGGTGATTCTCCTCCGGCATTATAGGCCTTGACGCACAAACTGTAGGCAGTGCCAGCACTCAGCCCAGTGATAGACGTACTCGTTGTTGTTATATTATTTTTTAACAGGGTGGTGCCATTATACACTCTATAGCCTGTTGGCGTTGGCCCTGTTGTTGGAGCAATCCATTTTATCGAACAACTGTTATGCGTCGGACTACCAACTAATTGCGAACCTGTTGGTGCATTAGGTACATTTGTAGCAGACGCGGTATATGTAATTACAAGCTTAGCGTTTTTTATTTCAATACCATTAGAGTTTTCGTCTGCAGAATGTACCAAGCCGATAAAAAGTAGACCCTGTAAACTATTATATGCATTAATAACATTCTGTTTATCAATTGCAACTTCTTTGTTGGAATTATTGGCTGAAAGGCTTTGTGTGGTTGCAATTACGGTGCTATTGCCTATATTTGACCATGCAATTTCAGCATCTGTATTATGCATCATCGACGATAATTTGGTTATCTGTATTGAATGACTTCCGCCAGACGATGAACCGGTATCAAAAACCAATTTAGCTCCGGTAATGTTATCCAGTTGATCTCTAACAGTAGTGTTACTACCCACACTAAAGTACAAAAATCCACGTCCCTGTTTAATATCATTACTTAATATTCTGCCTACTTCTATTACTGAGGACGAAGCGCTTCCTGTTTGGTACATATAATCTAATGGTGACGGATAATACCAAACTCCATACTGTGTTGCGCTATTATTGATCGTTATTGTCGATTGACTGTATGTCAAAAAGGGCATACAGCAAAGCAATAACAAGAAAAATCTTGCCTTCATTTGACTAATCATTAGAAATTATAAATGAAACCCACATTAATATCAGTTAAAGAATTAAAAACGGATGATTTGGTATTAAAACCAAATTGATTGTTTGTAACCTTTCTACCGGTTTCTTCGTATTTTGCAGTACCAAAAGATATAGGGCTCTTGCATTCAAATTCTATTTCCTTCTCCGGATTATCCGGATCAGATATTAAATCTTTAGAAATAGTTCCTCCAACAGATGCATATGCCCCAACTGCAATATTATCATTCAACCAATACCCCATTTTCGGTGAAACGCTAAATGCAAAAAAAGAAGGAATATCCTTAGAAATGCCACCATCAGTAGCCTCACCACCATTAAATGACGCACCCGCCTCCCCTTCAACAAAAAACTGAGCATTACCTGTTACGGTAACTGCTACCAATGCAAAAAATACTATGACAATTTTTTTCATGACTTTCTTTTTATTTTGGTTAAATAAAATCAGTGGCGTTCTTATAAACAAGAACACTGTCCATTGTTCAATCAATTAACTATTAATTGCTTAGCTCTAATCTGATTTCCGGATGTTACCCTTACAATATATATTCCAACTCCCAAGCCTGCAACTGACGTCTGAACGCTGTATGTTCCCGTCTTTTGGTTTTGTTGCGGCGCCAACAATTTTACCATTTGCCCGTACATATTGTATAATTCTATACATATCGGCGAATCGGCATAAAGCGTATAATCAACCGTTACAAAGCCGTTTGTAGGATTGGGAAATATTGTAAATGAAAAATTTTTAGCGACTTCATTTTCATCAATGGCTACTACATTCGGGCGTTTCAGCGCATTTGTCAATTCATCCAATTTGGCGGTTAATTCGTTTACCTGTTCCTGCAGCCTGTTGTTCTGCTCGCTAAGTTCCTGTACAGCTTTCACTAACGGAACTACAAAATCGGCATACCGGAGACCGTAAACGCTTTTGTCGTTTTCCGGCGCATCTACACCGCTGAAATCATAGCCAACGCTCTGTGCGGCTTTTTCCACATCCTGCGCTATAAAACCGGAATAAACCTGTTTTTCCTTATTCGCTCTCGCTTTTGCCAGTATTTCATTTTCTTCGGATGAGAGCGCCAGACGCAGGGAATCACTTAAACGGTTAATTTTGGGGTCGTCCGATTTCAGGATTTTATCTATGACGTCTAAGTCAAGGTTGTACGTAACCGGTTGCAAAAGGCTGATAAAGGCAAGCCCCGGCACTTCCGTCCGGATATTTTTCTTTGCCAGTCCGTCGGATATATTCGTCCAGTTCGCATAACCGCCAATGCTGGTAACGGAACTGTTACCTATTCTTACTTGATTACTTTGGGTAACACTTGCACCAGATCCGATAGCTGTAGTATTATCCAGATTGCTGCTAGAACCCGCAGAATAACCAACACCGGTATTGAAACTACCCGTCGTAATGGAGCTAAGCGCATTACACCCAAAGGCGCTATTATAACCGCTCGTCGTATGGGAATAAAGTGCCCTATACCCAAAGGCGCTATTATAACTGCCCAGTGTATTGGAATAAAGCGCATTATGCCCAACGGCGGTATTGAAATAACCCGTCGTGAAGTAAAGCGCAAGATAACCATTTGCGAGATTACCTTCGCCAGATTCATTGGAAAAAAGCGCTTGGTAACCATTTGCGGTATTATAGCTACCTGTCGTATTGGAATAAAGCGCTTGGTAACCATTTGCGGAATTATAGCGGCCCGTCGTATTGCCCCCAAGCGTAAACCCCCCAAAGGCGTTATTACCGTAGCCCGTCGTATTGGAGCGAAGAGCATAATACCCAAAGGCGCTATTACTGCTACCCGTCGTATTGTAGTAAAGCGCAGAATATCAGAAAGATACGTTAGAGTTTAGGTAACTTCCCGTACTTCCTGCCAAACCGCCGCTCACCTTGAAAACAACAGGGACATTGGTACCCGTACCCAAATTGCCTCCGATAATAACATCACCGTTGGATTGCACTTTCAATTGCCCAAACACCATCATTGGGCACATAAATAATAATACAAATAAATTTAATCGTTTCATGATTTAAAAGTTTAAAGTAAATTTTGATGATGTCAAAATAAGGCGATAATTATTAAGTATCAATTGCATAATATCGATAATATATGCAACAATATCGATATTTTTTAAAGAATTTGGTTCATCGTATAAATTATGAAGCATACGGTTACAGCGTCATTGGCAGTAACGACAATTATATTACATTTCGCCACCGTCAGTTACAATGATCGTAATGGTGTGCGCCGCCAGCTTTACGGATTTGACCGTCCCGTCTGTAATACCTGCGGTATTTATCAAGGTCATAGGTTTGTTGTAACGGGGATTGTTTTCGTAATCTTTTCCCGGAGCGGTTTCTTGGCCGGTTTCTATTTGCCATACCTCCGCTTTTCCGCCGTACAATCCTTTTACGCTTGTTTCAAATGCATCGTCAGAGCCGTTCACTATGACAACCATCGTTTTTTCTTCGCTCACAAACGCGACGGTATTCATATACTGGTGATCCTGATCCTGCACGCCGGGAACATCAGTAGTAACCCTCCTTACTTTTGTTGTCCCGGGTGTTATGTTTTTAAAGATTTTCTGAAAAGCATAATAGGCCGGCGGATTAAAATTATTGGTGAACATGGCATCCGATGCCGGGGGAGTGCCGTTTCTCCACATGATCCACATTTCCCAGAAATTGGCTTTGAGATAAGCCATATCCGAAATAAAACGGCTCATCATTCCGGTGTCATAATCTCTTTTTATCCCGGCTTCGCCGGTTCCTCTGTCCTCGTGCCAATAACAATATTCCGTCTGCCAGTGGTCGCGGCCATCATTACATGCTTCAAATCCATTCATATATGGTTGTAAAAAATCATTTCCCGCATAATAGCCATGATACACAAAGCAATCAATGGCGTTGTCCAACTCTGCGTCATACTGTTCAGATGCAGGATTGACAAACGGCCATCTTTCATCTTTAAGGGTATGTTTCTTACCATCCCATAGATGATAATTTCCCAGATATTCACACGCATAGTGAACTGAACCGGCATCACAATAACCAAGTTCTACGCCACCAAAGCCTTCATCAAACATGGTTCGCTTCATTTTCTTGAATATCCTGACAACTTGCTCAACAGGCATTTTGCCTGTAACCGGTGCGTTGGATTGGTTAACGGGACAGTTTGGTTCATTAAACGGAGTTACCATTATCGGCAATGGCAAGTCAGCTTCCCTTATTCGTCTTAATACATACATCAAGGCTTCAACAAGCTCATCCTCGTACTCCTGTTTTAATTCCCCGTGAGGCCTTCCGTCGGGACCAAAACCTTCTTGAAAGTAACACACAACACTGTTCAAGGTATTAAATCCCGGGGCAAGGTTATAAGAAATTTTTTTCTGAGAAAGCCAGCGTATTTCTTCGATAAAACCATTCACCATATTGAAGCCTTTAGTTGTCGGTACGCCAAACTCATCAAACATGTCACCCTGGTTTTGCCAGAATATTCGTGCAACGGAAATCCCCAGGTCCAATATTTTTTGCTGGCCAACCGGGTGGTTAGTAATCGAAAATGTATTCCCGGACGGCCAGGGCATTCCTCCGCCCAGGCCTTTGACAGTCTGCTGATTTACACTGCTTACGGTAGTAGTATAGGTTTTCCCGTAACCACCGTCAGTTATAATAATTGTAATCGTGTTACGCGGCATATTAATAAAATCAATCATCCCGTCTGTAATGCGAGGGGTATTGATTAATGCCATATCAGTATCGAAAAGTTCATTATTGCTGCCATCTATTTGAAATATCTGCGCAGATTTTCCATACAGTCCTTTCAGAGTTGTAGCGGTTTCATCAGAAGAACTGTTGACCAATACCACCACAGTCTTGTCGGGACTTACAAAGGCGGCCGCATTCATGGCTACAGCATCTGTAACCGTTAAATCGGGAACATCAGTAGTGAGCCTTTTCACGTATGTCTTCCCGGGCGTTATATTTTTAAATATTTTTGCCAGGGCGTAATATGCTGCCGGTTTCCTGTTCAGGTCGTCATTTCCACCGCATAATATGTCCGTACATGGGGCGCGGCTGCTGATGTTCCAGATATTCCAAAACTCCCAATAATTGAATTTGAAAAAGACCATATCCGAAATAAATTTCCGGAGCAGCTCTTGGTTATAATTTTCATCAATTTTAGCGTAATCGCCGCCCCAGAGACAATATTCCGTCATCCAGTTGTCACGGCCTCTGTTGGTTAAATTGTATCCTGCCACGTATTCGTTTATATCCCTGACGCTTGGCCAATAACTGTGGGTTGTAAAAGCGCCTACAGCAACATCCAGATCAGCATCATAATTCTTGGAAGCATTATTAAAGAACGGCCAGTTTTTTTCACCGTTAAACACATTGGAATACACTCCATTAGTGTGGCCAATATCACTTCCCGCATACCAATTCGCATACATCGGTTGGCCGTTTTCACTATAACCCAATAAAACATCATTGAATCCTGCCTTATTCATTTCAGCACGCAGCAATTTAGATATCCTTACGCATTGGTCCCTGGGCATCGAACCCGTGGTGGGACCGGCCGAATTGTTAACCGGTGCACTCGGTTCATTAAACGGAGTTACCACCAGCGGCATTTTCAATCCGGCATTTCTTATGGCTTTTAATACATTTATTGTGGCCTTGACCTGCGCCAGTTCATATTCCGGTAATAAATGACCGGTTGCTTTGTCATTGAAGTAACATTCGCGGGGCATATTGTTGATGCCCCCGTCCATATTGTAAGGAATATTGTTTTTATTAAGCCAGCGTATTTCTTCAATAAAACCATCGATCATAGTTTGGCCTCTTGTAGTCGGGTCTCCATTTTTGTCAAACATCATAAACTGGTTGTGCCAGTACACACGCGCTACGGATATACCCATGTCCAATAATATTTTCATTCCTTCCGGATGATTGGTAACTGGAAATCCGCTGGAAGCTTGTGGCCAAGGCAGCCCTCCGCCTAAACCTTTGACAATTTGCTGGTTTTCGCTACTTATTGTAGTGGTATACGTCTTTGTGTTGCTTCTGGCCAAAGAACTTTCAATTGGTTCGAAACATTCAACATCCTCATCGCGATTGGCCTGAAATTCACGCGAATACGACGCTGTACATGACAACAAAAAAACAAAAATGCAAGCTATATTTTTATATGTATTTTTCATTGATTTTCAGCGATTGTGTGATGACTTTTCTTGTTTTTTCAAGGGTTGTGGCTAAAACCTGCGCCACGGTGTTGTTCCGGCAATAGCTATCGTTGAACAATTCTACAGAAAATGCCCCCTTGAAACCACCCTTGTACAATAGCGGTATTAGGTTGCCAAAAGGACAAATACCGTCGCCAGGATAAACCCGATCACTATCCTTAAGCTGTTCGCGAGGCAGATGAGCCGGATAGTCATTCATATGAAATACAGGCAATCGGCCAACATCGATTAGGTTGAGGCTATCAAATGCGTTGTTTCCCCGGTACAAATGGTAAAAGTCCAACAACAAGTTTGCATCCGCATGACCTGTGGCTATGGCAATATATACGGCATCGGCTAGTTTACTGACGATACCTGCCCCCCATAACTCAAGTAATGGAATTACCCCCAACGCCTTACCAACCTCAATAACACGCAGGTAACGTTGGGCAAGCTCATCCAAACGATTACCGGCTTCAGATCGGCTAATCCCCATCACGGGAGCAGCAATGTGTTTTCCGCCAAGTGCAGCGGTAATCTCCATTTCGTGCTGCATTTGCAGTAATCCTTCATTATGTTTGCTTGGGTTATCAGCTGCCCATTGGGCAAAACCGATGATATTTTCCAATATCAGGTTATTATCCTTAAGTTTCGCTGCCAGATCGGACAATCTGCCTCCTTTATCCGTGTAATCCTGTATATCGGATATCCACAATTCAACCCCATCAAATCCTGCCGCTCCACAAACATCGATCTGCTGATCAACCGGAAGCCTATAGGGACGGATGGTGGATACATTCAGAGCGATACGAAACGGAATGAGATTTTTCTCTTCGCTGGAATTACATCCTGATCCCGTCAAGGCAATTCCACCCAAAGCAAGGGAGGAGGCTTCTAAAAATTTCCTTCGTGTAATCATGGTCTAAAATTTATTGTTTTTCCGTACCGAAAGTTTTTCTCAGGGCGGATTCGAAATCCGGGTAAACTGTTGGTCTGATTTCATATTCATAATACGGGTGATAGTTAAAGCTAATGCCGTACCTATACAGCACCTCCATCACATCAAGAATCCATTGCCTTCCGCCCCTGTTTACGCCCATGCTATTTTCCTTAAAGTTATCGATATGGATACCAAACTCGCCTATATAGGCCGGTACCTTTTTCACATTCTTGATGTAATTCAAAGGTATGGTGTATGCATGTTCCACAAATTCCTTGTTCATTAACCAGTTCCCTTCGTGTTTGGCTATTATGTTCGCCGGATACACGCGGTCGGTCCCGTCGGTTTTGCTGCCTGCCGTCTGGTGCACATACCTGCAAGGCTCATAACAATGATAGGTATAGGCATAATTGTTTACGGGGTCAAAAATATCCGGGAAATTGAATTTATCATTGAAATTCTGCCATCTGTCTTGTTGGTCGTTAGGATATGACAAACGGCCTATCCATAAACGCTCTATGATAATGACATGATTAGTGTCTACTTCTCTGATGGCCTTTACTACGCGGCTCGCCAAGTCCTCCCATAACCGGAATGTCCGGGCATATTGATTTTCTGGACCGTCGCCATCCACAATATTCGCTGTCGGCTCATTGACAATATCGTAAGCCGCTATTACGGGTTCGTTCGCATAACGCTTCGCAATTTCTTTCCATAATGCAACAAGCCTGTCCTGACGGGTTTTGTTGGTAAAGAGCCCTCTATCGCTGATACGTGAAGCGCCGGGGGTAAAATGAAAATTCAATACAAGTGTCATATTGTACTTTTTCGCCCATGCGATACGCTGGTTCAGCCAGGCCCAGGTTTCTTCCTTGTAAGATACCGGATCTGTTGAAGTGTTCTCAAAGAAGTTTGCGCCTAAGTAAAGACGGATACTGTTAAAGCCTATGTCCGCCATCCTTGCAAAATCCGATTCCTGGAAACTCTCAGGCGCAGTAGCGCCGTTACCACCCCAAAATCCCATGCCCTTGATAATATATTCATTGCCGTTGCCGTCAATAAATTTTGCACCGGAAGTCTTAATAAAGCCGGAGCTTTTAATATTTAACAAACCATGTCCGCTTTGTCCAGTATAAGCCGTACCCATAAGAATAAATGAGAAAATAGCTGATATGGTCATGAATAATGAAACTTGTCTAAATGATGCGGACATATTTTTTGTCACATCACGTAATGAAGCAAATAAAATTTTCATATTTATTATATTTAATATTAAGTAACCATCCAGTCAAGCCTGGATCACATTCTGACTATTTTTACGGGCAGTGTCAATAATAGATCGCAAAATAGCGTATGATTATCTGCTTTCTTCCCGTTTTTCTTTATCTTTGAACTTTAACAATTGAGTTACGAAGGGTAATTCTGATTTGCATACACAAAACGCTACCCTAAGCCCTAGTTGTCACTTATTTATAATAGTGCACTTTTTTAGCACAACTTTTGTTTTATTAAAATTTATCGTGATATTTCAAATAAAAACTCATTCATAAAACAAACCAATTTGTAGGTGCAAATATATTTGGTAGACCATCGATATATTTGTATAATATCGACATTCTGTATCAAAATATCGATAATCTGTTTGATTATATAGCCTTATTGATCAAATGTTAACATTAATTATTCTATTTTTACATACAAAATAATTTTGTCGTTATATGGACAAGAAAGAAAATCTGAATTTGATATTGCTAAATATAGCCTGTAAAGTACATTATGCAGATTGGAACTGGAAAGGGGTGAATAGTCCTTTTGCAAGAATTTATATGGTAGAGTCCGGAGTAGCTAAAGTTATCATGCCTGAAGGTGCCTACACAATAGAACCGGGATATTTATATCTGATTCCCTCATTTGTTACTCACAGTTATGAAAACGACGATACATTCACCCTCTACTATATGCATGTTTATGATGAACATAATATATTTGACAGGTTGAGTTTTCCTTTTAAAGTAGTTGCAAATGAATTAGATGATCTATTAATGAGGCGTTTACTGGCTATTAATCCTGGCAGGGAATTGAAACGTTCAGATCCAGATACCTACGATAATCTCCCAACATTGATACAAACCATTGCAAAAAATGATCAATTTCCTTTCAATTCTATTGTAGAAACAAAAGGAATCCTGCTACAATTATTTTCTCGTTTTTTGGATAAAGCATCTTTTAAACAGGAAATAACCGATAAGCGTATCCTTAAAGTGGTACGTTTTATCAGAGAAAATATCAACTACAATATCAAAATTGAAGACTTATCAACGATCTGTTATCTGAGCAACGATCATTTTATCAGGTTATTTAAAAAAGAGATGAATTGTACTCCCATACAATATATTAATCAGAAAAAAATAGAAAAAGCCCAACTAATGCTCACTATTAGCGATAAGTCTATCAAAGATATAGCCTACAGTCTTTCATTTGAAAATATTTCTTATTTTTATCAACTATTTAGAAGAATAACCGGTATACCACCCAATCAATATAAAGAAAAATCTTTGCTATTATTAAGTTAATTTTGTGGCATAACCAAAGTATTATTTAAACCTCCAAAAATGATGCAGTACAGAATAAACCTTGAACTTCAGCGTTGGTTGGAACACAAATATTATGATCTGATACGGACTTATTCCAGGAGGGCGATGATTTCCATGAGATAATTTAGACGTATGCTATAAGATATGCTGTTGACATGTCTGGACCTCTGACATTTTCTACATGTGAGGAAGGTTAAAGCAGAGTGGGAAGCGTTTTCTTTCCCCATCGGATAAACGGTGGACAGGATGTCGGTAACTCCCGCCACACTTGCCAGTTTTGCCAATAAAAGGAAATGGGGTATCCCGAAACATAAATTTTCCGAACGAGCGTAATAGCATGTTATTCAGATATATATTGTTTTTTATTCTTTTCGGTGCCCTGGCAGCTATAATTCAAGTATCTGACATCTGAATAAAACATGCAGCAATTATTTAGCTGAAAATTTAAAACCCAATAATTATTATCCAACACTACCGTACGTGGCTGCAAACTTACTATTTTTTTAATTTGTAACTTCTTGATATGGGCTACTTAAATAATCAAATATTCGTTAACGCTCATGAGTCCGCCTGAATGGCGTAGTCGGGTAGGATCGCTTTGCTTAGGAATGAAGACAAAATAATTTACTCATTTGACAGGATTAACATGATTTACAAGATGTGAAAAATCCTGTAAACCTTTAGCTCACCGCAGGTAATCATGTTAATCCTGTCTGGAAAAGATGAGAATGTTATTTTATCATTGTCACTTAGTTGATGATTTTGATTATTGTGAAAAACAGATCGAACGAATTTTAAAGATTTATAATCTGTCTTAACCCGCTATTCAGTATCATTCGCGTTCCAATCGCCATTCAAATTTCTTGGTCATTTCAAGCGTTTTTTTGTTGATGGCGACAAATTCAAAGGTCGCTTTTTCCAGTTGTCAAAGCAAAATCGCGGCTCTTTTTTCTGAAAAATTGGCATTAATAGCCTTCACTGTTTGGTTATAATTGACGCCTACCGCCTGAAATTGTGAGTACAATTCAGTCAATCGGATGTAATAATCCTGTGTCGCTTTGTCGATTTTTACCATCTTAATCGGTTTATTAAAGATTACCGATCTGATGAAACGGGACATTTCTTGCATCTCCGAATGCAGGAACATGCCATTTAATTTTTGGCTATCCACATCATCCAGGTAGAAAACAAACGGGTGTATGACAAATTGCATCAAGCGGCCTTTTTAATTTGGTCAATGACTTCTAGCCATCGGTTACTTTTTTTGTAAACCCTGAGATTCGCTATTGTTTGCGCTCCCTGTACCGACCACCTTTGTCCGGATAGTTTGA
>JAVBNI010000221.1:0-9830 GCA_031551645.1 Bacteroidales bacterium
GGCACCAAGTCTAAGCACCAACCGATGTTACCAATCCTGATAGTTTTTCGGGAGGGAGTACGAAGATGAAAATTTACCTCTCTTAGACTTTTTCTTTTTACTCTGATTTTTAGTATTTTAAAAAATTTATACAGATGAAAACAATAAGAACAGGTTGGATAACCATTGTAGCTACTGTATTCCTTTTTTCCGGTGGACAGGCTTTTTCACAGGAAAAGAAAGCTCGTATAAAAATCGATATCGAAAGACAAATTGGTAATATCGATAAGATGATCTATGGAAACTTTGTCGAACACCTTGGCCGTTGTATTTATGGCGGCCTCTATGAGCCGGGATCTCCCCTATCCGATGAAAAAGGACTCAGGAAGGATGTCATTAAGGCAACCAAGGAATTGAATGTCCCGATTGTACGTTGGCCGGGAGGAAATTTTGTGTCGGGATATCATTGGGAAGATGGTATCGGGCCAAAGGAAAACCGTCCGACACGTATCGACCTGGCGTGGGGATACCGGGAAAATAACAGTTTTGGTACAGATGAATTTATTGATTGGTGCCAGAAAGCGAATACCGAGCCATATATTTGTGTCAACCTGGGAACCGGAACACTGGATGAAGCCCGGAATTGGGTTGAATATTGCAATATTGAAAATGGAACTTATTATTCCGATTTGAGAATCAAAAACGGATATAAAGCGCCTCACAAAGTAACCTATTGGGCATTGGGAAACGAAATTGACGGCTCCTGGCAAATGGGACATAAAAATGCCGAGGACTATGGTAAATTTGCCCTGGAAGCTGCCAAATTGATGAAATGGATTGACAAGGACATCAAATTGGTCGCTTCGGGATCAAGCAATTATGGAGGCGATTGGATTTATTGGAATCGCACCGTGTTGGACTATTTGAAAAACCATGTCGATTATATCGCCTTGCACCATTATACGGGAAACCGGAACAATAATTATTATGAATTTCTTGCATCGACACGTTTTGCCGAAAAAGCAATCCGGATAACGGAAGGTCTTATCCGAGAAACATTGACAAAAACAAACAGGAAAACGCCTATCTACATCGCATTCGATGAATATAACGTGTGGTACAGGGCGCAAGGTCATGAAGGAAATGAAGAAGTGTATAATCTGGAAGATGCGCTGGTCGTTGCAACCTACCTGAATACATTCGTCAGGAATGCCCATATCGTAAAAATGGCCAATATGGCACAGTTGGTAAATGTAATTGCACCGGTATTTACATCTCCCGAAGGACTTTGGTACCAAACCATTTTTTATCCTCTTGAGCTTTTTGCCAATCATTGTTTTGGAACCGCACTGCAAACATTTGTTGATTGCGAAACTTACCAGGTTAAAAATGAAGACATTCCGTATCTTGATGTGTCTTCTACGTACGATGAGAATAAAAACGAAATAATTATCAATGTTGTAAACCGGCATAAGGACAAAGCAGTGACAACCGATATTTTTGCACAAACGGAATATTTCAAAGGAACTGCAAAAGTTTACGAAGTAAATGCAACAGATATTAAAGCCGAAAATTCTTCCACGAAACAAGCAGTGAAAACATAATCGAAGGAACTGCAGGTAAAAGGCGACAAAATTACTTATGCTTTTCCCGCTCATTCTTTTACAATGCTTAAAATTCCAGTGTCGGGTAATCAGTAACAGGTAAAAGAAAATTCGGATATTATAGTTTACTCCGATCAGAGTGTATTTTGTCATCGGCAACCAACTGAATTTGGTTGGCTGATAGTTATTTTGTTAGATATTTGAATACAGGTATCTCACTTATGTTTAACCCTTAAAAAGCATAACTACCTAACACATAAAATACTAATAAATAAAACATTTTTCGCTCCAAGTCAAACTAATGATGAACAAATTTGATTTAAAATTGTTTACTTAAAGAATTACGATCATCTTTGTAACGAAAAATAGATATTGGTTTTACACTAAATAATACATATTTATCTGATCCTTGGCAAGTTGTTCTCGGATACTAAAAATAATACTCGAATAAGATCATTGCTTTTATGTGAGAAATCAGATATTTATTTGAAATGAATATACCATGAACACCTCAGAATTTTACAATCAATTGATAGGACTTGAAGAAAAACTTTTACGTTATGCCTATCATTTCACGGCCAATAAGGAAGACGCACGAGATCTTGTGCAGGAAACCTATCTGAGAGCACTCTTGTATCGTAGACAGTTTCAGGAGTCAACCAATTTGCAGGCATGGACATATGAGATTATGAAAAACACGTATTTCAACAACTATCGTAAAATTTCCCGTCAGAGAACGATCTTTGACAATACTGCGGATTTGTTTTTCTTTAACCAGAACAAGGATACGTTCAATACCAGCCCTGATTCCGCTCTTCGGGTGAAGGAAATCAACAGCGCCATCCAACGTCTGGGCAATCCAAATAGAACCTTGGTCGAAATGTACCTTGAAGGCTACAAATACAAAGAAATGTCTCAATCGTTGACGGTTAACATAGGAACCATTAAAAGTAGATTGCATACTTCACGTGAAAAACTATCAAAACTTCTTGATGAAGAAATATAGTTAACGTCGTTAGTTAATGACTCTGACAGGTCTTTGGTATGGCGACCTGTCAGGCTGCGAAGCTACTGACAGGGACGGAATAGAATCCCTATCTAAGCGATATTGTATTATAAATACTATTCTTATCTGATCTTGACATATATCGCCAATTATCAATAAAATACTGTGTGAAAGTAAATTTTTTACGCAGATTAAAATTTTAACGATCATATTAGTCCGGCCCGTTCACTCAGAATATTACTATAAATTCTTTTTACCGGAAAGAAACAGAACGACGGATTGTTTGTTAATTCCTTAAACTGTATCTTTGCCTTGAAGAACTAAATACTTCCTTTTTCATGGAATGATCCGAAAGAATAAAATCACTTCATGTGTTTTTGAAAGTTCTGTGCTGGGTTGGATACTTTTTATTGAATGTTTAAGTAAAGCAATATGAGTTTTTTTGTGATAGCCTTTCTGATTGTTATACTTGATGTACTAACAATGTGGGGAATAAAGGGAACATTTCCACGATTTGCCTCTCGCCATAAGTTTGGGTTACGAACAGCTTTTATCATCCAGGTTACATTATCATTAGTCATTGTTTTTGGCGGCTTTTTCCTGAAAGACCACACTCGTGACTATCGTTTATTTGCCATATACTACTATCTGTTCGGATTGATGCTCGCTGTCTATCTTCCAAAGTGTTTGTTTATTTTATCGCTATGTATCGACTTATTGGCTTCGACGGCTTATCGGAGGAAACGCAAGATTCGTAATCTTTATCCACGGGAACCGCATCATATCCCTGCAAAATTTGGTTTGGTACTTGGTCTGTTGTTTCTGCTTCTGATCTTTTGGGGGATTTTTTTCGGACGTTATGCCTATACCGTCGAACATGTGGAAATAGGATTTACTAATCTGCCCGAAAAATTTAATGGATTCAGGATCGTGCAGATATCCGATGTTCATGCCGGTAGTTCCGCTGGTATGACCGGCCGCTTTCGAAAGGCTATCGATATCATCAATGCGCAAAAACCAGATGTTATCCTATTCACGGGCGACATGGTCAACAATTTCGCTGAAGAAGCATATCCTTTGATACCTATATTTTCGAAAATGGATGCTCCTGATGGCAAATACGCTACATTGGGGAATCATGATTATGGCATATATTATGACTGGGATACGCCTTCAGAACAGAAAACCAATCATCAGAATTTGGAGCATGTTATCTCTTCGATGGGGTTCAGGTTGCTGAACAATGATGCGGTAACAATTTGTAAAGACAGTCTCAATTGCATAGCCATTGTGGGAGTCGAGAATTGGGGCGCTGCCGAACGGCATCCCAAAAAAGGAGATATCGAACAGGCATTGAAAAATGTGCAGCATGTTCCATTCAAGATTTTATTGTCACACGACCCGTCATACTGGACAGAAGCAATTGTGGATAAAACGGACATTCAACTCACTTTAGCGGGACATACGCATGGCATGCAAATGGGAATCAAATTCGGAAAACATCATTACAGTCCTGCCCGTTTGCATTATAAATTCTGGGCGGGATTGTACCATATTGGCAACCAATATTTATATGTCAATCGTGGATTAGGGGTGATTGGTTTTCCGGGCAGGATCGGCATGTCTCCGGAAATAACAGTAATTGATTTGAAGCGGGAAAACTGAAAACGTATCGATGTCGTTGACCTGTCAGGCTGCGCAGCTGCTGACAGTGTCAAAATAAAAAGTCCGCATAAATATTGTTTAATAATTTTACAATCATGTTTACATCGTGTTCGTACACGTAACCCATATTGATCATCCGTGTGCGAACACGAGTTACACAATTGAAAATACAAAATATATCATTTGTTTTTTGTTTGAAAACCAACACATTATTAAGAAAACAGTAAAGAAATCATTAAAAAATTGGATTTTTTTAATATTTTCTATTATCATTGCTTAAAATTAGCTTTATTGTTGACTAGAAAATTATTAATTGTTCCTTTTGTTATTTATTGTCATGTTTTAATAATTGGGATTAAAAACTCCTTTAAAATGTTGTGTTATGATAACTGTTTTGAACAAAAATAATTCCCTGTTTAATACCTACTTATCCGAAACACGTGATGAGCAGATACAGAAAGATAGTTTTCGATTTCGCCGGAATATGGAACGTATGGGTTCCATCATTGCATACGAAATCAGCAAGAAGATGGAGTTCAATGCCAACCAGGTGTCTACGCCCTTTGGAATAGCCGAAGAATTTACGATTGCACAACAACCTGTAATTTTATCGGTATTACGTGCAGGAGTTCCGATACATCAAGGGGTACTCAACTTTTTTGACAATGCTTCGGGTGGGTTCATTTCCATATATCGGGATCACGATAAGGAAGGTAACTTCCAGATCCGTGTCGAATATATTTCCTGTCCATCCATCGAAGGAAAAGAAGTGATTCTTTGCGATGCCATGATTGCCTCAGGCGCTTCCATGTCATTAGCTTATCAGGCATTACTTTCCAAGGGTACTCCCAAACACATTCATCTCGTCTCGCTTATTGCCAGCAAGGAAGGGCTCAATAACCTGAGAAAGAAGCTCCCTTCGAAAGGCGTTTCGTTGTGGCTTGGTGCGCTGGATGATGAACTTACCGTGAAATCATATGTCGTACCCGGATTGGGCGATGCCGGAGATCTGGCTTTTGGCGAAAAAGAGAATAATCAACTTTAAAACATCAAACATCTTTTAATGAGTACATTCAGTCAGTTGTGTAACCGTATTTTTAACGAGGGTATTGATAAATATCATATTCAGGATCATGTGGATACTGAAATACAAAATCCATACCCGTTAAAAAGTATTGAATATTACCTGTTTCTGAAAAATTGGATTGATACTGTTCAATGGCATCTGGAAGATATCATCCGTAATCCTGATATTGATCCGGTTGAGGCCCTGAAAATCAAACGTCGTATCGACCATTCCAATCAGGATCGTACTGACTTGGTTGAACTCATCGACAGTTATTTCCTGGATCAATATAAAGATGTAGTGGTACAATCCGGAGCAACGATCAATACTGAAAGTCCGGCATGGGCCGTCGACCGGTTGTCAATATTAGCGCTGAAGATTTACCACATGCAACAGGAAGTTGACCGCCCCGGAGCAACGCCCGAACATATTGCCCAATGCCGTCAAAAACTGAACGTGCTTACCGAACAGCAAAAGGATTTATCGACAGCTATAGATACTTTGTTGAATGACATTGAAAATGGCCGAAAATACATGAAAGTGTACAAGCAGATGAAAATGTACAACGATCCTGCACTCAACCCTGTGCTATACGGCAAGAAATAATGGCCCATCTGCTCATTATCCGTTTTTCTGCTATCGGTGATGTGGCAATGACTGTTCCTGTAATTGACTCATTGGCCCGACAGTATCCAGATGATTGTTTTACTGTTGTATCCCAATCATCTCTGGCTCCGCTATATGCGTATTGTCTGGATAATGTGAATTTTATCGGAGTTAACCTGAAAACCGACTACAAAGGTATGGCAGGGATGTATCGTTTGTACAGGGAACTATCTGTGCAAAAAATTGATGCTTTCGCCGACCTGC
Organism: Bacteroidales bacterium; assembly: GCA_031551645.1. Lineage (GTDB taxonomy): Bacteria > Bacteroidota > Bacteroidia > Bacteroidales > UBA4181 > JAIRLS01. The sequence continues at coordinate 6,191 of JAVBNI010000221.1, forward strand.
ATGATGTGCTACGTACGAAGTTGTTACGTATTTTGTTTCGTCTCAGCAGAGCTAGAGTCAGGCACATTGATAAAGGCAGAAAGGAAAAACGACAACTTACCCGGAAAAAAGATAAAGTACTCCATCAATTGAAACCTTCGACTGAGCGTTATGCAGACGTTTTTCGAGCGTTGGGAAAACCTGTTGATGTTGCTTTTCATTCCCTTTTCAGCACATCACAAGAAATACCTGCTAAAATTATTGATATTACAGGTGACAAACGTGGTAAGTGGATTGGTATCGCTCCTTTTGCCAAACATCAATGGAAAACATATCCATTGGAAAAGACGGAAGAACTGATCGCATATTTTACAAGCCAAGAGGATATAGAGATTTTTTTGTTTGGCGGTAGCGGTAAGGAACAGGAATTATTAGAAAATTGGAGTACGAAGTATCCACATGTCACGTCGATAGCTGGTAGATTGCTAATGGGAGAAGAACTTGTCCTGATGAGTCATTTGGATGTGATGTTTTCGATGGATTCGGCCAACATGCATTTAGCTTCATTGACGGCAACGCCGGTAGTTTCCGTTTGGGGCGCCACACATCCTTATGCCGGTTTTTATGGATATGGGCAACAAATTGAAAATGCAGTACAAATTGACTTATCCTGTCGTCCTTGCTCCGTTTATGGAAATAAGCCCTGTTACCGGAAAGATACAGCCTGCCTGATGGATTTATCTCCTCAAAAGGTGATCGATCAAATAGAAAAGGTAATTGCCGGGAATAAAAAAACGGGAGTCTAATGGCTCCCGTTTTTTGTGGATTTTATTTAAAAATGGAACATCAGGAAAATAGACCCGGATGTTATGGTACGAAGGCCCACTGTACCAGCATGGTCAGACGAATATCTCTTCCTTTCGCTGAAGGTTTGGATCTCGTTAGACGCTGCGTCAAATGCTTGGATTGTACGTTCGGATTGCCCGAGGATGCTATATGAAAGTCCCAGGTTCAATTCACCGCCAATAGATATTTGAGGCGCGAAGAAGTATTCCACTCCAACAAAACCAGCCAAAGAAGCTCTGAACTCATTACCGTATTTTTGTTCGGTAACACGGCGGTTGGTAGCAAGCAAGTTGCCATCGAAATTAGTTGTTGCCGGGGATTGGTTAAGTTCGGTCATTTCATTGCCATAATCATAAACGGCTTTTCCTCCGCCATAACCAAGGCCAACTTCACCTCCGTAGAATCCCTGGACACGACCGCGTCCTCTCCGGAATTCATAACCTACGAATAAATCAACATCCTGAGTCGACACTTTTTCAACGTCGACAACTGTAGCATACGGATTTAACGGGTTATCGGAAGTCTCGGTGTTATCTTTTACCGTGCCCTTAAACTCATCTCTGTATACATTAAGGCGCAATTTGGCTCTGATAGCACGGTTGTCTTCCAAAAAGTACTTACCATAAATGGTATTGTTAACGCCATTGAAAACCGGCGCTGCATTGGAACCAGCTCCATTGAAAAAATTACCAAAATATTGCAGGAAAGGAGTTGCATCGACCCCGAAGGCAAAATCTCCGGCTTTCGGCAGAAGCGGAATCCCACGTTTGTTCACATAGGCCGCTGAAGTTTCTGATGACTCGTCTATGACAACTACTTCCTGTGCCATAGCAGTCATGCCAACGCATAGGCACAAACTAAATAAAGCAATTATTTTCTTCATATCATCTTTTTTTATGTATGATCAACCAGGATTATTCATATTTCGAACCGCTGTAGTCCAAAGTCACATATCCGGTTGAGCCGACTAACAGGCTTACACTTTGTGATGAAACAGAGAATTTCTTGGTCTCATTTTTTGAATCTGCCAGTCTTACTGATGCTGTAAATTGATCGCCAGAGACAGACACTGAGCTTCCTTGATTAGAAACAGGAACATCTTTAAATGTAAAAGCGCCGTTACTCTCAACAGTGGTCTCCATCAGATAATCACCGGTTGTAGCCAATGAGCTCAATGCGCTATACGATACTTTCAGGAATACTTTTGTTCCGGAAGGAGCATATTGAGTGTCTGATTTTCCTTCATCCAGAGTAGCGTGAGCAATTCCTTTTACGGTAGCTACATTTTTCGAATCAACATGCATGGGTTCTGCAGGATCTTCGTTGCTGCAGCTAAGTAAACCCACCGATAAAACAATACTTGCAAAAAAAATAACAATTCTGTTCATTTGTTTAAAATTAAATTTTACAATAGATTTAAAACACAAGGTGTATAAGTAGACAAATAACATGCCAAAATTCAAACAAAAGCCATCTATTTCTCATTAAAAGAGTATAACTGATAGCATTTATTGAGCAAATAATATTGATTTCTCATAGAGAATCAGACAGTTCTATTTTTTAATCATCAAATGATACAAACTTCAAATTTGTTTCTTTTGCTCGCACATATTTCTGTGGTAGCTCAGAGGAACTTCGTTGTTTTCTATCGGCACCAATCACTAAACTATCGCGTTTTTTTGAATTATCCAACCTTTTTGTAAGTCGAATCGATGTGGTATCTTGTGTTTAAGCGTTTTCTTGGGAGTTAATTCCCCACCGCTTGCGGCTAGAAAACAAAGTTACTCCTTTTGGCCTACTTTCTATTCAATAAAAGGTCAATCGCCTATCGGTAAAACGGCTTATACTACAAACAAAGACGAATAGCCGAAGTCGCATACTGATAGAACATGGCATGGTTAGCTGTTTCATCCGAAATGTTGGAAGCCCGGAGAAAAACATACTGTAACAAAAAGAGGCTGAAACAGCCTCTTTTTGTTGTATAACTATTATCTTATTTAAACTGTATTTTTCTCACACTCAATGTCTGAGGATTATTTGCAAACACAAATTCCGTCACGATGTATAAATTCCTTAAATCTGCTGTTTCAAAGTTTTTCAAATCGATTTCATATTCCTTCCATTCATTCTCTATATTTAAGGTTACTTTCGATTCGCTACCATCATCCGGATCTAAATTATCCTTTAGTCCGACCTGTACCGTCGCTCCTTTTTCTCCTTTCAGTTCAAGAACCAATTTAGCATACTTGGAAAAATCCATTTTTCCCCTTTTTCCCAAAGGTATTGGTTTCCCCGCCGTGACAAAAACTGCCCCCCAACTTTGCCCCTTTGGATAGGTCATACGTATTTCACCATTTGATACTTCCACCCATTTTGTCTTCCCTTCGGAAGTGTTCACGCCCATATTCAATCCCTGATTGAAAGTTCCATTGGTAAAAACGTCATAAACCGTTGATGGCACACTATACAAAGAATCTCTCAACGAATGTATTTTGCGATTCAGAGAATCGACTTTTGATACCAGAGTTATATTCTGATGGATATATCCGGTAGGCCCATTTGACAGCCCTAAATAATAGCCCACGGTGAAAGCAGCACCAATACAAGGAACAAGTATTGACCAGAACAATGTAAATGACATCTTTTTCTTATCGTTTTCCATAATATTTTATTTTTAGGAATGCGCCCAAAATAAAATTCCCATTTCCAATTATTTCATGTTATCTTTGTTCAGCAACTTAACCAATGAAATTCCAGACATGAAAAACTTTTATTCGTTAGAGATTGAATCTCAGATGCGTCATTTTTTTGAAGG
>JAVBNI010000069.1:0-108480 GCA_031551645.1 Bacteroidales bacterium
GCCGGTACCTGTTGAATTTGACTCGCTAACATTGAATTATGGTAAAAACAATGGTGGACGAATGTGTGATGCGGCCTATTATAAAATCAAATACCAGGGACCAGATTATATTTACAGTGAAATTTACCACAACCGCAAAAAATTTTATTCTTTGACCGAAATGTTAGGCTCCGGCGATGTTGGCCGGGATTATGACTATTCCTTACCCAAGGTGCTGCATCCTGATTCGTCAAGGCGGTATGCAACCGGTTGTTGTTGGGATCACAGCGGACTTGCAGTTGGCGATACGATCACGTTTCTTTGCCGCAATTATACCCGCGAGCAATTCAAATTCCTGAAGGAGTTCGACAACAATACCAGCCAGGACGACTGGTTTCAGGATAACCTGTTCGACCAGTTACGGATACCGTCCAACGTTTCCACCAATATTAAACCATCGGACAAAGCGGCCGGGTATTTCTTTATTTATTCGGTATCGCAAATTAAAGGAGTATTTAAGAACTGAGGAAATAAAAAGATTTTCTATTAGATGCTATATACATTAGCTGAAAAGATGTCTCTACGCGTATGTTTATAAACTCATGTTTATTGTGATTATCAATTATTTTTGAATGTACTTTTTAAGCGCTTCCACATATTCAGCAAAAGCCTTTATTCCTTCCGGCGTGATTTTACAGGTGGTACACGGACGTTTCCCTTTAAATGATTTTGTTACCTCAATATATCCGGCATTACAAAGTTTCTCTATCTGTGCTCCTAAATTTCCTCCGGTGGATTGGGTTTGCTCCATCATATACATAAAATCCGCCTCTTGGATTGATATAAGAAGCGAGATAATAGCCAGCCGCAATTCGGAATGCAATATGGGATTGAGTTCTTTAAACATCCGCAGGAATGGATTTTTTGAATAAATGGCCAGGAATGATAATGGAGAATATAGGAATTGCGGCAAAAATCAATATCCGGGTTTCTTCCGGAATATATAATAGGCTGTAAGAAAAGGCGATGCCAATAATTCCTCCCCAAATTACAGGTTTGTATCTGATTAATAATCCGACTATGGTTGCCCACATATTGAATAATATCCCTTCGATGAATAAAACGGGTAACGACACCCAAATGGCTGAGATGCCGATTATCAAACAGACAATTATATTCAGGATGGTGATATGATCAATCGTTTTATCAATATAAGACTTGACTTTGATATGATCTTTCGATGAAAGATATCGTGTAACCGGATAACAGATCAGTGGAATAAGCAACCACAATAAAGATGAATAAGGGATTTCCGTGTATCTCTTTACTCCCCAAACGAGTATTGAAGTAATTGCGGTTACGTACCCCCATACAAGCATTATATTGCAGTTTATTTTAGCCCGGAGGTTCGTCCGTGCGTTTTTAATCATCATTGTGATCAACTCCAGGCTTTCGGATTCGTTTATATTTCTCTCTTCCATTTCTTGTATGATATGAAGTTAAAGGAATAGGTTTATTTTTCTTTTTTTAATCTATTTCTGTTCCAAACAAATCTAATTTTTACGGCGTCTGTTTTACACGCGTCCGTACACTTGCCGCAAAGCACACATTCGGAATTGGTAATCAAGCCCTTGTTTTCTTTTACGTATTCGACTATAGGTATCCTTAACAAACACTCTTGTTCACATTTATGGCATCGCGTGCATTTATCGGTATCGACTACCGGTAAAAGTCGGGAGTGGCGGGCTCCGGCCGAACATAATACTCCCATAACGCATAAATTTTTACAGAACCACCGTTTGTCTAAAATGAGCGCAAGCAACATCGCGGAGAAAATGTCAATCATCCAGAACATTTTGTAATGAGAATTAAACTCGGCTTGCAGAAAAAACGGCTGCACATCAAAATCATGAGTAATTCCTCTTTTTGTATTGATAAAGTAAAAGACAAAAGCTGAGATTAAAAAACTTGCGAGCATCAGTAATCTTACCCATAATATCGGCTTTTTCCATTTGGTCTTGACAGCGGAATATTTTCCTGCAAAATCATTGATGGTACCCATGAAGCAAAACCAACCACATCCTATACGGCCTATAAGGGGTGAAAAAATAATGAAGAATAGCCAAATGATCATTACCAAAGTTATAACACCCCAATAAATCGAATGCCAAACAAATCCAAGAGCAAAATATTGGAAATACACGGGGGTTATCAATAGGAAAATAAACCTTGATAAAAAATTCAGCGCATATACCCGTTTCCTTTTTACCATAACAAAAATTATATTTGTTCGCAAATATAGAATATTCTATTTTATAAACCAGTTGAAAAACAAAATTTTCTTAATGTGACAAAATTGAGAAACTGTTTAAAAATGATATTTATGTGTGATTATCAGAGTTATAACAGATGTCGAATTTGTAAAGATTGTTTCGGCTATCGCCTACCAATGACAGATTTTCGTAAATCGCTGATTTTAAGGCAATCTGTCATAACCGCATTGTACCACATTTTTTTGGGGTAGGCTCTCGCAATGACGTAAACAGCGCGTCATTGCGAAGACGAGGAACGAGGATGAAGCAATCCATAATCATTTTAGAATTCAAAAATTAAGCAGTTTCTGAGATATGATTGTTATTCCCCAAAGGAAATTTCATAAAATCATAATTTTACACATTATACATTTTGTTTTAGATGTAACAAGAGTGATATTTTTTAAACATAACGGAGACATTATTCCACTATATTTGCAATGCAAAAACCATTATGTTTCTCCAATGGGAGTATGTAAGTACTTTCATATCGCCATCGAAGCAAATATCATGAGTGTAGAAATCGATATTGTCAAAGGCTTGAAAGCCGGTCACGAGGGAGCATATAAATACCTGTACGAAAATCATTACAAACCACTTTGCGCTGTTGCATATGCGTATGTGAAAGATACGTTGGTTACTGAGATGATCGTCAGCGATGTGATTTTTGCCATCTGGCAAAACCGGACATTATTGGAAATCAACACATCGTTACGCAATTACTTGGTAAAATCTGTTCGCAATCGCTGCCTGAACTATCTGGCACAATCGGAACGACAATATTTTTTACGTAGCCGCGTTGGAGAAAAAATCGACATGGAACAGTCGGATTATGAAAATAGTCCGGATAATCCCTTGTCGCAAATGATAGAAAAAGAACTGGACGTTAAGATAAATGACTGTATCGAAGCATTACCGGAACAAACCCGTCGGATTTTTTGTTTGAGCCGTTTCAACGATCTGAAATATGATGAAATTGCCCGCGAAACAGGCGTATCTGTCGATGTGGTCAAGTACCACATCAAATCTGCACTTGCCCGGTTACGAGCTGGATTGAAGGATTATTTAACAGTAATGCTCATTTTACTATTGATGCTACAACGATAAAAATTTCACTTTCAATTTACCCTAAATCCATTCCCGTTTGTCCTTATAGTGAAAACAGGAAAAATGGACATACAAAATCAAGATAAAGAATACTGGTTCAACCTGGTTGTTGATCATCTGACCGGATCTATTTCGGACGAAAACCGGTTACTGCTTGCCGGATGGCGGAATAGTTCAAAAGAAAACGAGCAACAGTTTGTTGAGATACAAAAGATGTGGCAGATGTTAAGTGTTTCCAGTCGTGACGAAACTTTTGATGAGCAACGGGCTTATCGTTTGTTCAAAGAGCGGATTACGGCGGAAGCTGGCGTGGCGAGACGAAAACCGATGGCGCGGAATCAACTGTTCAAGAGGATTATCAGGTATGCGGCGGTATTGGTGCCAATAGCGGTATTGAGTTATTTTACCTACCGTTATTTTATGGTTGCATCCGGATACCAGGAAATGCCGTTATTGATGTCGGAAGTTTCCGTTCCCAACGGATCGAAAACACAGATGAAATTGCAGGATGGTACTGTTGTCTGGCTGAATGCAGGTTCGAGGATACAATATGATTCGGATTTTGCTAAAGCGAACCGGGTACTCTCTTTGTCTGGTGAAGCATACTTTGAAGTGGCGAGGGATAAACATATACCGTTCATCGTCAATGTAGGTGACCTAAAGATAAAAGTGTTGGGAACACGCTTCAATGTTAATGCTTACGAAGAGAACGATGGAGTTAATGTTTCACTATTGCAGGGATCGGTGGAAATGGATACGGAAAAAGGTGATATTTTCGTGTTGAAACCCGGTGATGTAGCATGTTACAATACGGTTACAGGGGAAACTGCTATTTCTACTAATGCTATGAAGAATACACTTGCATGGGTGAGCAACATACTCGTATTTAGCGGCGAAACGTTTGAACAGATTGTCCATACTCTGGAACGAAATTTTGATGTAAAGGTAAATATACATAATGAACAAATTAAGACCCGGCGGTTTGCAGGCGATTTTACCAACAACGAAACCATCGAACAGATTTTCACTGTGATGTCGGTGAATGGAAAATTCCGTTACCGGATAAAAGGAAATGTGATCGATATTTATTAGGAATTGAGAATTGAGAATTAGCGCATAAAGTCAGAATTAAGCAGATATTTAAGAATGTCGAATATATTGTAAAGTATTTAAAATCATTAATCATTAATAATTTATTATTAACCATTAATCAAAATTGCCTATGAAAAAAACAAAGTAAGCAGAAAAGACGAATCGGAAGATGCTGCCACACCTCCCGATCCCGGAAATTGAACTTAAAATTTGAGCATTACAAAAATTAAATCCAAAACAAATGTATACAAAAAACATGGATAAAGGACAATTATGTCCTGATATAAACAAAAAAACAATAAAAAAGATCCTGAATATTATGAGAATAACCACATTCTTGCTTTGTGTTGGTATTTTGTCGGTATCAGCATCTGTCTATTCTCAGGATGAAAAAGTTTCCATCCAACTAAAAAACAAATCGATCAATGAAGTTTTTGCTGCTATTAAAGCACAGACGTCTTATTCGTTTTGGTTTGATGTTAAGGAGGTAGACGCCGAACAACGGGTTTCCTTAAATGCGGACAATGAATCGGTCAGGTCGGTTTTGGCCCAAACGTTGAAGACCCAGAATCTTGATTTTGCCGTTTATGGGAATCATATCATTATTGCTCCTAAAGGTACATTCGGTTCTAGCGTGAAACAAGGGATTGTTATCACCGGAACTGTTACCGAACAATCCGGAGAACCTATACCCGGGGTCAACATCGTTGTCAAAGGAACTACCAACGGAGTGATTACCGATGCTAACGGTAAATATTCTATTTCGGTACCCAGTAAAGATGCGGTATTGATATTTTCATTTGTCGGGTTTATTACACATGAGTTTACTGTTGCCGAACAAAAAGAAATCAATGTTATATTGGTTGAGGATACTCAGGAAATTGAGGAAGTAGTGGTAGTGGGCTATGGAACTTCCAGCAAAAAGAAACTGACCACATCGGTCGGGAGTCTTAAATCCGAGGGTCTCAAAGAACTTCCGATTACCAACATCGGCGATGCTTTTGCCGGACAGATGGCTGGTATTCTGGCGGATAATGGAACCGGTTCGCCCGGAGCTACGCCGGTAATTCGTATCCGTGGATTTGGTTCGATCAATGCCGGTAGTGAACCGCTTTATGTAATCGACGGGGTGATGGCTACTTCATCTCAGTTTGCCGCCCTTAACCCGAAGTCCATCGAAACGATTGACGTGTTAAAGGATGCTGCTGCAGGAGCAATTTATGGATCAAGAGCCGGTAACGGAGTGATATTGGTCACCACCAAAAAAGGAAAATATGGTGATGCCACGTTTTCGGTGAATGCAACTTTTGGATTACAACAGTTGGAAAAAAAGGTAGAAGTACTTAATTCAACGGAATGGTTGTTGTTGGTGAAGGAAGCTTATTCAAATGATGGGAAAGATTTGCCCGATTTTTATGATCGCGAAGCTTCTGCTTTTGCAAATACCAACTGGCAGGACGAAGTTTTCCGGACATCTACTTACCAGAATTACCAAATAGCCGCATCAGGTGGAAATGAAAAACTGAAATACTATGTTGATGCCAATTATCTGGATAATGAAGGTGTTCTGTTGACAACCTATTCAAAAACATATTCTTCAAATGGATCTTTTGATCTTCAACTGAAGCCAAGGCTTAAAATGGGGATTACTTACATGGCGGCACATACACAAGAACGCGGGAATAATTCAATCACCGGATTTGGCCATAACAATGGAGGATATGGTATTGCCGGTGGCATTATACAACAATCCCTATGGATGCCGCCAATTGTTCCTGTGTATGAGGACAATGGCGATTATGGTCAAATAAACCAAAAGGCATTCAAGCCTTATTTTACTGTCGGCTATGCGAATCCTGTAGCGAACCTTCTCGAAACGGAGGATATATATTACCGGAATAAAGCTTTGGCACGTGGTTACTTAGCTTATGAGCCCGTCGACGGATTGACTCTGAACGCAAGTTTGAGCGTTATTGCAGATGCCTACAGGAGGGAATACCATGTAAGTCCCTTCCTGGCAGGTAATGGTAGCCCTGATGCAAATTTCTCGAATCCGGTTTATGAGAAAATGAATGCCGGACAGGATAATGGGATGTATAATTCTTATGTGGCCGATTTCTATGCAAATTACAAGAAGACTTTTGCAGAGCAGCACAGTATTGATGTTACATTGGGCTACAGCCTGCAAAGCCAGGGAACAAAAACAACAATTGCCCGTTCGAGCGCTAACGACAGGGGATCTACCAATGCTCTTAATCCGATACCGGCATACAGTAACTATTATCAACCCAGTATTTATGGCGCTGCTTTGGTTACTGGCGGAGGCGATTTCCAGGAAAATTCATTTGAGTCCATTTTTGCAAGGGTGAACTATTCGTTTAGGGACAGGTATATTTTTATGGGATCGATACGCCGTGATGGCTCTTCAAAATTTGCTCCGGACGAAAGGTTTGGTTACTTCCCTGCTGTTTCGGCAGCATGGCGTATGTCCGAAGAGGATTTCATCAAAAATCTATCGTGGATCAATGATCTGAAAATCAGGACAAGTTACGGTATATCGGGTAATGACCAATTTGGTAATTATGCATGGAACGGCAACGTAACTTACAATAGTTTGTACACTTATGGCCCGGTAGATGCCGGTGCTGCAGGAAGTGGAAAAGCGCTTTTACCTTCGACTATTGAAAACAGGAACCTGAAATGGGAAACAAATGAGCAGATCAATGTTGGCGTCGATGTTAGCGTCATGGGTAGCCGTATCAGCCTGACAGCCGATTACTTTATCAGGAATACCAAGAATATGTTGCTCAACCGCAGCCTGCCGCTCGAAAACGGTATTTCCGCTACGATTTTTGACAATATCGGCAATATGACCAATAAGGGTATCGAATTGTCATTAAATGCGTTGATCATAAAATCGAAGGATTGGTCGTGGACGACAAATCTGAACTTTACCAAAATCAACAACAAGGTGGATAAAGTATTTACATCCACAGGCGATATCCGCTATGATGCTGACCAGAGTGGCTCAGGATTTGAATCGGCTCTTCGCATTATCGAAGGAATGCCGATGTTCCAGATTTATACCTATAAGGTAATTGGTAATTTTGAAACACAGTCTCAGCTCGATACTTATCCAAAACCGGGTAACGCTACTATTGGCGACCCAATGATTGAAAACTACAAGGATGATGACGTTATTAATACCGACGATCTTCAACCAATGGGTCATGCTTTGCCTGATTTTACCTATGGAGCTACCAGTACCTTGAGGTATAAAAATTTCGATTTGAGTATTGTTATCGACGGGAGCCATGGGGCATCCAAGATCATCACTGCTGCCCGGCAGGCTGCCTTGATGAGAACTGCCGAAAATACATTGAAAATTTTCTATGACGACAGGTGTCGTAAAGGCGAAACAGGCCATTATATGGCCTATGCTTCCACAGGGGTTACCGGTGCCCGTCACTGGAACCAATCCTATTTCGTACACGATGCGTCATTTTGGAGGATCAGGAATATTACATTGGGCTACAACTTGCCCCGTGAAATATCTTCCAAGATCAAAATCAACGATCTTCGTATTACTTTGGGCGTTCAGAATGTTTACACATTCACTTCGTATCCGTTGTTCAACCCGCAGGCAAATACCAAAAATGGGGCGGCAGGATCTGCACAATTTGGTGTCGACAATGGAATGTATCCGTTATCGAGAATCTATACTGTTGGCTTGAACTTTAATTTCTAATCATCTATACCATCAAAATCATGAAAGGTACATTTTTTTATAGTTTAGTATTGTCATCGATGATATTATTGGTAGGTTGTAGCGATTCTTTCCTCGAAAAGCAAAACCCGGCTGCGCTTACCTACGATAAATTTTACCGTACGGAAGCGGATTTCCAGGCGGCGCTCGATGGTTGCTACTTCAGATTGAGAAGTCAGGCAATGTACTTGATGTACATCAATGAAACAACCACCGATAATACCTATGTCCATTCATATAACGCGACAGGCGATTATTATATGTTCGATATCTGTGCTATACCCACCAGCTCGACAACCATCAAGGGATTCTGGCAGGTGTGTTACCAGGCTATCGCGGCGGCCAATATGGTGATTTCACGTATTCCGGGTTCGCAGGTATCTGAGGCAACCCAAAAAGTTTTTGTCAATGAAGCCAAGTTTATCCGGGCATTCACTTATTTCAATCTTGTGCGGGTTTATGGAGGGGTACCCCTGTACTTTGAAGAATTGCCCAACTTGAACATGGTGTATGATGTCGGACGTGCATCGGTCGAAGCTACCTACGATTTTATCATCAAAGACCTTGTTGACGCCCAGAATATTGATAACGAGCGTAATGCCCAGCAGAATGCAAGCGCCAAAGGGAAAGCCACCTCGGCTGCCGTAAAAGCGCTTCTCGGTAAAGCATACCTGTTTAAAGGCGATTACGCCAAAGCCAGTTCTACGCTTACTGATGTTATCAGCAATAGTGGTTATAAATTATTGGACAATCTGGCTGATGTTTATAATCCGGAAACCCCGATTAATGATGAGGTGATATTTGCCATTAATTTTGAACGTGTTTCCGGACAAAGCAGTACTTTAACTAATCCATCCCTGCCCAAGTTTTCCCGGGGGATTCTTCCGAATGTAACCACAAGCGACAACGGCGATGGTCATTTTAATATTGAGGACAAGATTGTTAAAACTTTTGCTAAAGACGATAAGCGCAAGGCGTTGATCGATTCGGCCGATATTATTGTGGGTTCTGACCTCAACAAGTATTATTATACGAAGAAATATCTTGACTTGGGAACTACTTCCACAGGGTACTCATCTTCGGATTTCATCGTATTGCGCTTTGCCGATGTCCTTTTGATGTGTGCTGATGCTGAAAATCAATCGGGTAATACCGCCGGGGCTTACCAATATGTGAATGCGGTCAGAAAGAGAGCAGGATTGGGAAATTTACCCGATAATCTTTCGAAAGAACAGATGAATGATGCTCTTGCCATGGAACGCCAGAAAGAATTCATTTGCGAAGCTGATCGTTGGTTCGATTTGAGTTTTAGAGGTTTTGATTATCTAAAGAAAACACTCAATTCATTCTTCCCCGGATCGCATTCGCCTACGGCTGAAATAAAAGATTACATGGTGTTGTTCCCGATACCATCCGATCAGGTTTATCTGAAACCTGACAAGTTGCCACAAAATGAAGGCTATTAAATATGTTAGGACGAAACTTGCCGGAGTTTCAAACTCCGACAAGTTTTCCATTATTTATTCTTTCAACCTCTCATCATCATGAAAACTCCATTTTTTATCGTTCTGATCTTACTATATTCTTTTGTTGCTTTTGGTTCGGATAAATTTCAATTGGAGGACTTTTCCATACAATTGGAACAGGTTACCTCCGATCCGTCTCATATTTGGGTTACCAGCGGGTATACAACGATTAATCCCAGGCATAATACCATAATGGGTGTCAATGAATTTTTCTCGCCACCATTTGCAGCCAAAAATTGTAATTTGAAAATAAATATTCAGGCCAATTCAAACCTGATCCCGGATAACGGAAGTTTTGGTAAAGGCGACGTTGGTCTGCTCTACGCCGGCGGGAAATGGCTTCCCCATAAAATCGTCAGATATGGTACCTATCACCACTTGAAGGATGGGAAGTTGATTTCATTAGGCATCACTTCCGAACTGATCCCATTGTTCGGACAACCGGGTTTTATCGAAAAAGTTACCATCAAAAACAGGGCTTCTACACCCGTAGCTTTAAAATTAGTTCCGGAATTCACACCGGGAAATCCTGTGGTTGTACCTCTTTCCCAGTGGGGATACGGGGTTCCTCGATCAAACGTAGGACAAGCTTTACCGGCAGCTTCCGACAGGTGGACAAACGAATCTGTCAATGTCGGTCTTTACCGGGAAAATGAAACTGGAACACTTGCTCCGGGTAAGTCAATGATTGCAACTTTCACAGTGCTGGTTAGCAAAAAAGGAGAGCAACTTCCCGGACAAGTCAATGCTGCCAGGTTGGAAACAGAAGCTGTTACCGCTTGGCAAAAACGGATAGAAACTTACACGAAGAATATCCCTTCGCTTGCCAGCGATATTGATGGATTGAACGATTACTACCGGCGATCCATTGTCAGCGGATTGGTCTGTATCTGGGAAAACCCGGAATATGTGTTCAACCCTTTTTTCTCAACTGCCGGTATCGACGGAGGCGGGATCTGTACCTACCTTTGGGACAACGCAGGATATATTCCACAAATGGCTGCTTTAATGCTTGATGCTAAAGTGGTAGAGATGGCCAGAAGGATGGCCGGCATCGATCTGGAAAAGTATTATGCTTTTTCATTGGACGGCACAGGTGTTGGAGTGAAATATTCCTACAGTCCCTGGTCTTTCACCAGTTTAGTCAGTTCCATCTTTAAATTTATTGCTCCTGACAAGGAACTGTTTGAATACAATAAAACATTGATCCTGAATAATGAACAGCGTAAATCAGCCAATAACCTGATTGATTATGGCGTTCAACACAATCTGTTGGAGATGAGAGGTACCGGCTGGGAACATTACGTGGTAAGTCCCAATGCCGAACGAAGCTGGTGCCTGCAACAATTGGCCGAAATGGGAAAGTCGAGTGGTGCAAATCAGGCCGAAATGAATGATTGGAAACATCAGGCTGGTGAAATCGTCACTGCGGTGCGGAAAGAATTATGGGATGAAAAAGCGCAATGGTTTGCTTCGGTTTATCCTGACGGATTCAGGGATTATGTATATTCCATCCAGGTATATGACGCATTACGGGCGGGAGCTTGTACTCCGGCCATGGAAAAAGTGCTGGTATCGAAATTAAAAGACAATGCATATCTTGGCAGTCACGGAGTCACGAGTATATCGAAATCAGATAGTGTCCATTTTGAAGTACTCGACCCCGACTGGTCGGGAGGTGGCGCCTATACCGGCGACGGGCCACAATTAGCGTTGATCATGTATGAAAAAGGATACCCTGCAGTTGCCTGGGACATTTTAAAACGCCATTTCTGGATGGGTAAACATTTTATTTATTATCCTCAGGAGCTTTATTGCGACCGGCCGATGAGCCCGGCACACAAGCGGGCGAATGAAGTATCCGGATTAGCGGGCGCTGAAGCGATCCTTTTTGGATTGATCGGATTTCAGCCCCAGTATAACGGTGAGTTATATATCAATCCCCAATTGACAGCAAACGGGACCATCAATATCAGAGATTTTGTTTATCGGAAAAAATCATTTGATGTAAACCTCACATCGGGAAAGATGGTTGTTCACCGTGATGGGAAAACCATATATGATGGTTCTCCGAAACGGGTAAAAATATTATAGTAGCTCGTTTTTCATGACAGCCACTGACAGGGCACTGCACTCCCTGACAGCGGTCATCAGATCCTGTCAGTGGAGATGTCTGATACACAAAATTTGCTTTTAAAAATATCTGGAACAATGGTGAAAAATGTATTTTGTTATCTTTGTAACATCATCTATTATAAAATGAAAGGAAGGAATTATTGAAATGATGTAAATAATTTTTGAGACTTTGATTGGCTTATTGATGCAAAATATTGATAATAAGCACAATAAAACAAGGCATTAATGGCTTTGTATTTCAGAAATATGCGCTTTTAACAAGTTATTAAAAAACAGAATATCGGCTTTCCCACTGAATATCAGTCTTTATAATTATCAAAATAAAAATTAAGAAAATGAAACGGAGAGAATTTATCAAAACGAGTATTGCTGGTAGTGTAGCGATCAATGTACCGCTGATACTAAATGCTAATATCAAAGGAGCCAATGATCGTGTGCGGGTAGGTGTGATCGGGATTCGTGGGATGGGACAGTCCCATATTCAAGAGTACTCTAAATTAAAAAATGTAGAGGTAGCAGCGATCTGCGATGTAGATCAGAACCTTTACGCAAAAGTTATCAAGTCGCATTTTACGGACAAAGGGCTGAAGTCTCCTCAAACATATATTGATATGCGTAAGTTGTACGACAACAAAGACATCGATGCCGTATCAGTAGTAACTCCCAACCATTGGCATACCTTGGCGGCAATTTGGGCTATTCAAGCCGGTAAACATGTTTCGGTTGAAAAACCTTGCTGTTATAACATATATGAAGGCATAAAGCTGATGGAAGCTGCGAAAAAATACAAAGTGATCGTTCAGGATGGGGCGGAACAAAGGAGCAATCCCTGTGCCCAGACAGCTGCTGAATTCCTTCATTCCGGGCAATTAGGCGAGGTTTACCTGGCGAAGGGTATCTGTTATAAGCGACGCGACACTATAGGAAAATATCCGGATGGCCCTATGAAGGAAGGAGAGAAAAGCCAATATGGGGCATTTACCAGTGATTATCTTTCAAAAGTGGATTATGATTTATGGTTAGGCCCGGCGCCCAAGCGCCCCTTCAATCCCAATCGTTTTCATTATATGTGGCATTGGAATTGGGATTATGGAAATGGAGACATGGGTAATCAGGGTGTCCATGAAATGGATGTTGCAAGGTGGGGCTTGGGAGTCCGGCTACCTGTACGCATCATGTCAATGGGTGGGCATTTCATGTTTGATGATGCGCAAAATACTCCCAATACATTAATGTCCATGTTCGAATTTCCGAATGAATCAGGACAGGGAGACAAGAAAAAGATACTGCAATTTGAGGTGCGACACTGGATCTCTAACCGTGAGCTTGGATTAGGAGCTGAGAATTCAGATGCATCCGGATATATGATAAGTGCAGATAATGCAATAGGAAACCTGTTTTTTGGCTCCAAAGGTTATATGGCCAAAAATGTGGATCAATGGCAAACTTATATGGGAAAAGATTTAGAGTTAGGCCTGTCAGGAAAAGGATTGGGCAACCATTATGAAAATTTTATAGAAACAATACGCTCTAATAATCCTTCCATGCTGAACGGCAAGATTGACGAAGGGGTGTATTCCTGTATGGTCATGCACATGGGCAATATCGCGTACCGTTTGGGACGCACTCTGGAGTTTGACCTGGTAAAAATGGAATTCAAGAATGACAAGGAAGCTAATGCAATGATCACCCGAGAAGAATATCGTCGTCCATTTGTTATTCCTGACAAAGTATAAAACATAGATTTTAAATACAAAACAGATGAAAATGAAATCATATTTATTGTACGGAACCCTATTAATCGGGTTGGTATTGTTGAGTTGTAATGTTAAAAAAAGATCAGGGACAAAAGACGCCGATTTAAGGTTAGAAAATAGACCACAGGACAAAAGGGTTGATGTTTATTTCGGTGACAATCTCTTCACCTCTTATATTTATCCTGATAATATAAAAAAATCATGTCTTTGGCCTGTAGTTACCTCAGAAGGCACTGAAATTACCCGAGGATATCCATTAAAAAAAGCGCCGGGAGAAAGTTTTGATCACCCTCATCAGGTGGGAATTTGGATGACTTACGGGGATGTAAATGGGATAGATTATTGGGGAAATTCGGATTCTATTGCAGTAGATCAAAAATACCGGTATGGGATAATTCGAAATCATGAAATTGTAGCTGTTCAGTCGGATAAAGGAACCGGTAAGCTCACAGCAAGGGCTGATTGGGATGGAGGCGGAAGAACCCAAATCAACGAAGAGATGACATTTTATTTTATCGACAGGGGAAGCATCAGGATTATCGACCGGATAAGTACATTAACTGCCCGGGAGGATATCCTTTTCAAAGATAATAAAGAAGGGATGTTTGCCATTCGTGTGAGCCGCGAGCTTGAAATGCCTTCAAAAACCCCGGTCACACTTACCGATTCATATGGTAACCCGACCGTGATTAAAGTAATCGATAATGAATTGGTTTCGGGTGATTACCTGAGCAGCGAGGGAAAAACCGGTGCCGACGTTTGGGGAACACGCGCCAAATGGATGAAATTGTTTGGCAAATACAAAGATGAAGATGTTGCTGTGATTATTATAGATCACAAAAGGAATCCGGGCTATCCGACTTACTGGCATGCCAGGGGATATGGGCTTTTTTCAGCAAACCCATTGGGACAGAAAGAATTTTCGGGAGGAAAGGAAGAATTGAACCTGAGTTTGAAAAAGGGAGAGTCGACCCGCTTTGCATTTCGGACAGTGATATGTTCAGGTAAAATCACGGAAGATGAGATTAATCGCCTGGCTGATGAGTTCTCGAAAGAATATTGATGATAAGTAATTGATGAGAGGTACCCTGCATTAAAATGGGAATGAAAAAAGTTAAAAAAACAAATGTGCGTTGGCTTATCCTTTCACTATTGTTTGTAGGGACAACTTTGCTCTATATTGACCGAGTGTCGCTGGGTATTATGGCTCCTTTTCTGAACGATGTGGTTGGCTGGACTGAAAAACAATACGGTTACGTTACGTCGTCCTACATGGTAGGATATGCGATCTGTTATCTGTTTATGGGTTGGTTTGTGGACAAAGTTGGCTCGAAAAAAGGATATGCCATCTCTGTCGGTGTTTGGAGTGTGGCACAACTTATTCATGCCACCGTTTCATCGTGGATTGGCTTTGCTGTCAGTCGTTTTGCCCTATCGATAGGGCAGTCGGGAAATTTTCCCGTAGCAGTAAAAACAGTTGCTGAATGGTTCCCGAAAAAAGAACGGGCATTGGCCGTCGGAATCTTTAACGGCGGAGCAAATGTCGGGACTATGATTGCACCATTGATTATCCCGCTTGTGGTGTCCCAATTTGGAACATGGCGCGCCGCGTTTATGTGGACTTTTCCTATTGCACTTATCTGGATTTTCTGTTGGTTGAAATTTTATTCCAAACCCGAACAGAATAAGAAAGTCAATGCAGCGGAGTTGGAACATATCCTTAGCGATAAAGAAGAAATAAGTACGGAAAAGGTATCGTATGGAAAATTGTTGGAAATACGGGCTTCGTGGGCGATTATGATAGGGAAATTCGTTGCCGACCCGATATGGTGGTTTTATTTGTTTTGGGGCGCCAAATATCTCAACGCAAAATTTGGAATGAACCTTTCAGAAATTGGATTGCCGTTTTTCACCATCTATCTTGTTTCGTGGGGTGGAGGAATTACATTGGGTTGGTTGTCATCCAAATTATTGAAAGGCGGTAACCTGAATCGCGGACGTAAATCCAGTATGCTTGTTTGTGCCGTATGCGCTTTGCCGGTGATGTTTGTCCCGCATACCGATAATGTGTGGGTGGCGGTAGCCTTAATTGCAGTTGCCGCCGGCGGACACTGTGGCTGGTCGGCAAATATCTTCAGCCTAATGAGCGATATTTTCCCCAAAAGGATCACCGCAACCGTATCAGGACTTGGTGGATTTGCAGGCGCAGTGGGCGGAGTGATTGCGCCTCTACTAATCGGTTCGGCATTGGAAGGAACAGGTGTGGACGGTTACGCCATCCCTTTTACCGTAGCAGCTTTCGGATATTTCTTTGCATTGGGGGTGATACAACTGCTACTCCCGATCATTAAACCCATAAAAATATAAACAATATGACATCAAAAGAAAGAGTACAGAAAGCGTTAAATCATGAAGAGCCGGACAGAGTTCCTTATGATTTATCCGGTACAACCGTAACGGCGATAACCAAAACCGCTTATCAGCGGGCGATGGCTTTCAGGGGATTATCAACCGATTATAATCCCGATATTATCGACCACATTCAGCAAATCATCATTCCGACGGAAGAAAATCTGGTGAAGTTGCAATCGGATACCCGTCGCATCGGTGCAACCCGCATTTTGCAATACGAAAAAAACAAAATTATCCACGGGGATACTATCTACGTTTACGACTATTTCAACAGCAAATGGAGTTTTGAGCCTGGTAAGGATATTTATTTTAACCTTGTGGAATCACAGTTGAGTGAGTACGATACTATTTCAGGAAATTTAGGCAAACTGAAAACACCCGAATGGAAAACATTTGTTGCCGATTTGGAAGAACACTTAAACAAACAAATACAGGTGTCGGACGATTATTGTGTAATTGCCGATCGTCATACTGCCGGTTTAACAGAACACTCTTTACGTATCAGGGGGTACGAAAAATGGTTTATGGATACGATGCTTGACCCCGCCGGCGTTGAAGCTTTACTCGATTTTATCCTCGAACACAAGATTAAATACTGGGATGCCGTTATCGATTGGGCAATAAAAACAGGCAACGAACAAAAGATACAGGTTATTGCCGAATGTGACGACCTTGGTTCCCAGGGTTGCACGATACTCGCTCCCGATGTTTTGAGAGCAATAGTTATTCCACGCTGGAAACAACTGTTTACCCACGTCAAAAAGCGGTTACCCTTCGTTAAAACTTTCTTTCATTGCTGCGGTTCTATCCGCACGATTATTCCCGATCTGATCGACGCCGGAGTAGATATCCTTAATCCGGTACAATTTACTGCTGCGAATATGGAACTTGCCGGGTTGAAACGCGATTTTGGGAAAGACATTACCTTCTGGGGTGGTGGAGTTGACACCCAATCGACCATCATTAACGGAACACCTCAGCAAGTCAGGGATGAAGTGCGTCGTATCATAGACATCATGGCGCCCGGCGGCGGATTTGTATTTACTCCCGTACATAATTTGCAGGACGATGTCCCCGCTGAGAATTTCTGGGCTATGTGGGATACGTTACATGAGTAATCTATAAACAGTAATTGACTTGATTTAAAGATCGTTTAAAAAGAAAACAAAGCCGTTTTTACCGGACCGGAGAATTCGGGCATGAAAATTAACATATTTTTGTATTTTATTGATTATATTATAGTTAAAATTATTTTGCATGAAAAATATCTTTTTTATACTTTCAATGTGTTGTTTCTCAACATCATTAATATACGCCCAGAAAGCAGTGGATTATGTAGATTTATTTATCAGTACGGCAGATGACTGCGGACAAAATGATCCGGCAGCTACAGTGCCTTACGGCATGGTTAAAGTATCGCCTGATACTGATCCCAAGAGTCATGGAGGCTACAATTACGAAAGTACCCAACTGATGGGTATTTCGGTAAATCGTATCAATGGGACAGGCTGTGTCGGAGCTGGCGGCAACTTGCGGTTATTGCCGCGTACCGACAATAACCCTTACATATTCCTGCACAAGGGAACTGAAAAGGCCAACCCGGGTTATTATACAGTCGAACTTTCGAACGGGATCCGTGTCGAACTGACCGCAACCAATAATGTGGCCATTGAACGGTATTATTTTGGAAACAACAAAACTTTCCTTCTGGAACTGGATCATAAATCTTCTTTTGCCGAATTGATCAAAAGTGAATTCAAACAATTATCACCCACGTATTTGTCTGGAGAATACCAGGCCAAAAATGTCTGCAATACAGGCAGATACATCCAATTTTATTATCTGAATAGCAGTCAGCCATTTATGTTTGTTTCGGGCGAAAAACCCAAATTGGAATTTACGAAAGAAGGTTCCGACTTTGTTGAGATCCGCATTGCCCTTTCGGGAATTGATGAAAAGACAGTAAAAAAAGAGTTGGATTTGCAGTCTGGTTTGACTTTTGAAGAAATTAAAACAAACGCCTACAAACTTTGGGATGAAAAACTGAGTAAAATCCAGCTTAAAGGGTCGGAGGAAAACAAAGTAATGTTCTACACCTCGTTGTACCGGAATTTTCTTTCGCCGGTCAACGTCACTTCATACGAAGGCACGTATCGCGATACCGAAGGTAGACTTCAAAAATCAGAAGGTTTTACTTACATGAGTTCCTGGTCGTTGTGGGATACTTACAGGACTAAATTTCCTTTGATGTCGTTGGTCGAAGCCGATCGATACAAAGATATATGCCGTTCGCTCGTCGAAGTATACCGGAGCGGGAAGTATAACTGGGCTTCGGAATACGAGATGACTCCCACAGCAAGGACGGAACATGCAGTCATCATCTTATTAGATGCTTACCGGAAAAATATCGGAGGATTTGACCTCAAACCCATATACGAACAAATGGAAAAAGAAGCTGCGGCGCTTCCCATGAAAACGCCCGATAACTTTCTGGAATCGGCATACGATCTTTGGGCATTGGCCAATATCTCAAAAGATTTGAAGATGCCTCGGAAATACGATTATTATAAGGCAAAAGCCGACTCGGCGTGGAAGACCAAATGGATAGAAAAATTTAGGGATATCAACAATGAGACATTCGATATCATGCATGGCGAAGACATGTATGAAGGAACGCTATGGCAATACCGTTGGGCGGTGCCCTTTGCCATCGACGAAATGGCAAAGCTGGCAGGCAGTAAGGAAAAGCTTTCCGGACAATTGGATTATTTTTTCCGGAACAATCTCTATAATCATGGGAACCAACCCGACATACAAGCTGCTTTTATGTTCAACCATTTGGGTCGCCCCGACCTGAGTCAAAAATGGGTGAATACCATCCTCACTAAACCCATGACCCACTGCTACGGCACCCACAACAAGTTCAGGACGCCCTTTGTCGGCAAAGCATACCAACCGATTCCGCGCGGATTTATCCCCGAAATGGATGACGACGACGGCACCATGTCGGCTTGGTATGTCTTCGCATCTATGGGTTTATACCCGCTTGTCATCGGTGAGCCGTACTATGAAATCACCAATCCCATCTTTGAAGAGGTTAGTTTGAAACTGGATAATGGGAAAACTTTTGTTATCAAAAATAAAGCAATAGGAAGCCCCGAAAACAAGATCATAAAAGTTCTTTTAAATGGAAAAGAAATCACCAATTTCAGATTGTACCACCAAGATATCTATAAAGGAGGAGTTCTCGAAATTTTTTGATGATATATAGGATTATACAGGTTATAATTTTTGAAATATTGAAACTTATATCAGAGACAGGATTTACAAGATTAACAAAGTAAATCCTGTCTAATTGATATAAACCTATTCAATTTTATTCTGTGGAGCATTTAGAAAAATCAGTTATTTTTGCAATCTTCTTTTGAAAAGCCAGAATATAAAAAATATAAATTTATCTGATACTGAAAACACAAGTTTCTATGGCTGCATTTGCAGATACAAAACCGCATTACAACATACTCGATGGATTGCGTGGAGTGGCGGCTATCACAGTTGTGTGTTTTCACATATTTGAAGCTTTTGCGACCAGTCATTTAGATCAACGTATCAATCATGGCTATTTAGCAGTCGATTTTTTCTTTATACTGTCAGGATTTGTTGTAGGTTACGCTTATGACAATCGTTGGGGAACGATGAAAACAAAAGACTTCATCAAACGCAGAATCATACGCCTGCATCCGATGGTTGTGATGGGAGCTGTCATAGGGGCTATCATGTTCTATTTTCAAGGTTGCTCCGTATGGGATGTATCGAAAGTTACTGTCTTGGCTTTGTTTATCGCCACATCTATTAACATGTTATTAATTCCGGCGACTCCCGGAACCGAAATCAGAGGTTTGGGAGAAATGTTCCCTTTGAATGGACCAAGCTGGTCTTTATTCTTTGAGTATATCGGAAATATTCTCTATGCCCTGTTCATACGTAAACTTCCTACCAAAGCTCTTGCGATATTGGTTTTTGTTGCCGGATGCGCCTTGGCGACATTTGCCATATTGGGGCCGTTGGGTGATATCTGCGTCGGATATTCACTGACTGGGACAGAATTTACCGGAGGATCTTTACGGTTGTTATTTTCTTTTTCTGCCGGATTGCTCCTTTCCCGTATTTTCAAGCCTGCCGCTAATGTAAAGGGCGCTTTTTGGATATGCGGCCTGTCGATCGTTACCCTCCTGGCAATACCACGTATAGGTGGAGCTGAACATTTATGGATGAACGGGATGTATGATACCATGTGCTGTGTCGTGTTTTTTCCGCTACTTGTCTATCTTGGGGCTTCAGGAAAGACGACTGACAAATATACGACTCTGATATGCAAATTTTTAGGAGACATTTCTTATCCTTTATATATGGTACATTACCCTTTTATTTATCTGTATTATGCTTGGGTAAAGAATCATCATCTCACATTTCAGGAATCATTGCCCGGTGCAGCAGGAGTTGTTATAGGAAGCATTGTTTTAGCCTATATCTGTTTGAAATTTTATGATATACCGGTACGGAAATACTTGGCGAATCGATTTTTAAAGTCAAAAAACAAGATATAACCTTATTTTGGGTTGTATTTAGAGCTTGTTTAAATTTTAAATCAAAAATGATATTATAGATTACTTCGGCCTCGTTCCTCGTCCTACCAATGACAGATTTGCGTAAATCGCTGATTTTAAGACAATTTGTTATAACCGCATTGTGCCGCATTTTTTTGGGGTAGCTTCTCGTAATGACGTTGATAGCGCGTCATTGCGAGACATAGTCGAAGCAATCTTATATGTTTCTTAAAACTCACAATTGTGTGGTTATCAAATATAAATCTTATTTTTAATGGGCTTTTAATATCTGCGAAATTTTGTTTATTTTTGAAGTACTATTGCCGACACGGTCAGTGGGGTAATGGAAATTCTGCTTGTTGTCTTTCAATCAACAAAATATGATGAATACGAGACTATTCATCTTTAATTGGTTTGTATCCAAATGCAACATCATGGAATGATTTCGTGATCATGATGGAAAATTCTCAAAAAATAATAACCTTGACTTTAACGATATCCCAATGAACAATCAATTAAATCGTCGTAGTTTTATCGGAATAATGGGGGTCACGGCAGGCATGGCTTGTCTGTCGCCTCGTTTTGCATTTGCAGGAATACCTGCTTCTACCCGTAAGCTGAGGCTTGGCGTAGTGGGTGGTAATTTCGGACGGTCATTCTTTTTCAACGAACATCCCAATTGCACTGTAGAAGCCGTTAGTGATCTGATCCCAGAGCGACGCCAGGCATTGATGGATGTCTATCATTGCAAAAAATCCTACGAGTCGTTGGAAATTTTGCTTCGCGATCCCAAAATAGAAGCAGTTGGCTTGTTTACTCCGGCTACCGATCATGCGCGGCATGTCATACAAACGCTCAATGCAGGTAAACATGTGCTTAGTGCTGTCCCTGCAGTGATGAGTATTCAGGAAGCTCATGAGGTATCGGAAGCAGTTAAACGTACCGGTCTTACTTATATGATGGCCGAAACGAGCGCTTATTTCCAGGTGGTTATTTCAGCAAAGAAATTCTATCGGGAAGGATTATTTGGGAATATTTTCAGCAGTGCGGGTCAGTACTATCATCCAGGGCTCGAAGAGCTTTACTTTACAAAAGATGGTAAAACGACCTGGAGGCACGGTCTTCCCCCAATGCTGTACCCTACCCATGTAACAGCCCACATCGTGGCTGTTACCGGAGAAAGGCTCACAACTGTCAGTTGCAACGGATGGGGTGATGATAGTCCGATCTTGAGAAACAACTGGTTTGGAAATCCTTTCTGGAACGAAACTGCATTTTTCAGAACGAACAAGGGCAATACTTTTATTGGGGAAGTATGTTGGAAAGGCGCTCTTGTTGGTGTGGAACGGGGCGAATGGCATGGCGATAAGATGAGTTTTTATTCGGATTATAAGGGAAGTGGCGATCATAAAGTAACAGTTACCGAAGAATTGGGAACCGAACATGGTGGCTTTGTCGTTGCGAAGCCCAAAATGGAGTCTTATCCACGGGAGATGTGGTGGAAAACCGATATGCTACCCGAACCTATGCGTCACAGGAGTGGACATGAAGATTCCCATTGTTTTATTACACATGAATTTATTGATTCCATTATCAACGGGCGCGAACCGGAGGTTAATATTCGTGAAGCATTAGCATATACCGTACCGGGGATCATTGCCCACGAATCAGCAATGAAAAACGGCGAACAATTGAAGATTCCAAGTTTTTATTAAATTGACTTATATCTAGCAGATTTATGTCAACCTTATTGTTCAAAAACATTTTAGTATATGACAAAATATTTATGAGGCTTGAAAAGCCCGATTTTCATAACTGCAGGTCAATGACCTGCAGAGAAGGCAACAGACAATTATTGCCTGCAAGGCAAGACGTATTCTTGTTCTATATGTCTTGCCTTACAGGCAATGTCTATGTTAGTTGTCAATCCGCAAGTTGCGCTTCGCTTACTTGCGGTTATGAAAATCTCGCCTTCCAGGCATAGAATAAGGAATGCCTAAATTTTGTTATGTACTAAGCAAAAACATATAAACCTCTTTTATGAAAATCATTCGCCTCATTATCTATATTCTTTGTTGCCAGATTTTTCCTGCTATTGCTCAATCTGTATGGTCGCTCATGCCTTATCTTCAGAATCCTGCGCAGGACGGTATCACCGTCATGTGGCGAACTGCTGAACCATCGTATAGTTGGATCGAATATGGTACGGATAGCGTCAGTCTGAAAACTGCCCGTACTGTGGGGCATGGCATTGTTCAAGCAAATATCACCAGACATAAAGTCCGTATCAACGGATTGGCGCCCGGGCAAAAATACTATTACCGGGTATGTTCTCAGAAAGTGCTGAAATATGAGGCGTACAAAAAAGAATTTGATAAGCCGGTGAAGACAAGATTTTATTCGTTCACCACGCTTGATGCCAAAGGAACTGATTTTACCTGCGTATTTTTCAATGATCTGCATAGCAACTTGCCGGTATTTGATCTTTTGTGCAAACAACTTAGAGGCATACCGTATGACTTCGTCGTTTTCAATGGCGATTGTTTTCAGGATCCGATATCTGAAGAACATGAACTTGGCTTGCTGGCACATTATACCAAATCAGTGAACGCGGTCAGTAAACCGGTTGTTTTCATGAGAGGCAACCACGAAATTCGTGGGGCATATGCCACAGGCTGGCCAAGTTTGGTAGATTGGGACAACAATAATCCTTATTTTTCATTTTCATTCGGCGACACCCGGTTTGTTTTTCTTGATTGTGGCGAGGACAAGAGTGATAGCCATGTCGAGTATTCTAATATGAATGAATTTGACGGGTTTCGCGACAGGGAGACTGCCTGGTTGATGGATGAGATCACGCAGCCTGCTTTTCGTAATTCATCCCGCCGAATCCTGGTACAACATATCCCGATCTATGGTTGGACCAACAGTCATGATCCCGGTTTTATTCCTTGCCGTGACCTGTGGGATCCAATTTATAAAAAAACGCCTTTCGATATTAATATTACCGGACATTTACACAATTTCAAATTCTATCCTTCAGGAAAGGCAAATAATCCGTTTCCCTTGGTTGTGGGTGGCGGTAACAACGAACAGTCGGCAAGAGTGATGATTTTACAGAAAATGGGTAATAAATTAACCTTAAAGTCGATTGACTGCTATGGGAAAGTCGAAATTTTTAATCTGTAGGTGGCTGAAAAAGACTTGTATGTGATAAAACTTCCGACCTTTACCGTTCCAGCTAATGTCCGATTCATTATCTTTGTAAGATATGAATATACGGACAGTACATAATAAATACTTTCGCCGTAAGCACACTATTCGATAATCATTACATATTTTTCCTCTTTTTTATATCAAAATCATCCAACCAAAATCACCCGATTATGACCCGCGAAAAAAAACAGAAAAACAGTCAACCCCTATGGGTTGTATTTTATGTCATCAGTTTGGTTATCATAACGTCTTGCAAACAAGAACCATTGATTGATTATGTCGATCCGCACATTGGTACGGCTCATTGCCGGTGGTTTCATTTCACACCGGGAGCTGTTCCTTTCGGGATGGCCAAAGTCGCCCCGTCAACCAATGCTCATTATGGTAATCCCAGCGGCTGGGAAGCAGTAGGATATGACATTCGAGACAAATCAATTGAGGGTTTTGCCAACTTCCACGAATTTCAGGTGGGGGGAGTAGTGATTGCCCCGATGGTTGGGGAACTGAAAACTGTCCCTGGTGATACGGGAACTGTCGGTAACGGTTACCGTTCACGTTTCGATAAGAAAGATGAATTTGCTACCGCAGGATATTATTCCGTATTACTGAAAGATTACAATGTAAAAGCCGAGCTGACTGCAACCAAACGGGTCGGATTTCATCGGTACACTTTTCCCGAATCGACATCTTCACATATTATTTTTGACATCGGGAATCGTCAGGGAGAAAGCGGCCGGGTGAAAGATGCCCAAGTGACCTATACTTCCGATGGCCGGATTGAAGGTTACGTGGTGACTAACCCGGAATATGTCAAAAAATACCAGGCAGGAGCGGAGGTTGCCATGTATTTTTCGGCCGAGTTGGATAAACAACCTGCGAGTTGGGGCGCATTTAATGCAAACGACCGGAAAGACGGGGTAAGAGAAGCAACCGGCCCTGGCGCCGGCATATACCTTACTTATGCCACCAAAGCAGGCGACGATGTTAACATCAAAATCGGATTGTCATATACCTCTATTGACAATGCCCGCCTGAACCTCAGTACCGAAGCAGCTGCAATGAATTTCGACCAGGCCCACAAAACGGCAACCCGCACATGGAATGATTATCTGGGGCGCATCCGTGTGGAAGGAGAGAATCGGCCGGATAAGATAAAGTTTTACACAGGATTGTATCATGCTCTTTTGGGACGGGGATTAGCCAGTGACGTAAACGGCGCGTATCCCAAAAACGATGGTGGCGTTGGGCAAATCGAATGTGACGAAAAGGGACAACCGAAACACCACCATTATAACACCGACGCTATTTGGGGCGCTTTCTGGAATCTGACTCAACTTTGGACATTGGCGTATCCTGAATATTATTCAGACTGGATACAAAGCCAGTTATTGGTTTATAAAGATGCCGGATGGCTGGGTGACGGGATTGCTTGCAGCAAGTATGTGTCGGGAGTAGGGACCAATTTCGTAAGTCTTGCCATAGCCGCAGCCTACAATTGCGGGATACGCGATTTCGATGTGCAACAGGGATACCAGGCTGCCCTGAAAAATGAAATTGGTTGGGAAGGACGTGTTGAAGGTGCAGGGAAAATGGATGTGCGTCAATTTATTGAAAGAGGATATTCGCCTTATATCGAGGACATTTCAAAGTTGGGTAAATCCGAAGGAGCTGTTATCGGGTCGCGCTTCAGTGCGTCGCATACATTGGAATATTCATTCAGTTCCTATGCTGTTGGCGGTATGGCCAAACAACTGGGTAAAGAGGCTGATTACAAACAACTCATGCGATTATCCAAGGGATGGAAAAATCTTTATGATCCCGAAACGAAATTCATTCGTCCGAAAGACGAGAATGGGCTTTTCCTTGACAATTTCAACCCCTCGCAACCCTGGCGCGGTTTCCAGGAAGGCAATGCATGGCAATATACCTTTTATGTGCCTCATGACATACCGCAATTGATCGACACATTGGGCCGCGATCTGTTCAATGAACGTTTGGAAAACATATTTGTCGAATCGCAGAAAAAAGTTTTTGGAGGAGGAACCACCATCAATGCTTTTTCGGGATTGGAAACCTTGTACAATCATGGCAACCAGCCAAGCTTGCACATATCATGGTTATTTAATTTCTCGGATAAACCATGGCTGACCCAAAAATGGACACGCGCTATTTGCGATGAATTCTACGGTACGGAACCCATTCACGGATATGGTTACGGGCAGGACGAGGACCAGGGACAACTCGGCGCATGGTATGTGATGGCGGCTATTGGTTTATTCGACGTCAAAGCCTTGACCGGCGAAAATCCTCAATTCCAAATTGGTAGTCCGATGTTTGATAAGGTGACTATCCAGTTGCACCCAAAGTATCACCAGGGGAAAAAATTAGTCATTGAAGCAAAAAATAATAGTAAGACCAATGTCTACCTTCAATCGATCAAATGGAAAGGTAACGCTCACCCGTCGGTATTTATTCCCTATTCGGAAATTACCGGAGGAGGCCGATTGGAAATGGAAATGGGTCCCGAACCAAATATGAAATGACACATACTGAAACAGCAACTCTCCCTGACAGTGGTCGATAGACCCTGTCAGAGGAGAACAAGTGATAAAGATACGCTAAGCCTAAAGTGCGGTTATTCAATGAAAAAACATATATCAAGTGCTGTCAGTTATCTGACTGGTATTTTGAAGATCTATTTACAAGTTATATTACAGTATCCAATAACCAACAATTGTCCTTTGGCCCTTGTAGAACATGGTGTAAATAAAAATAGGTAATATTCTAATCGTTATTTGTCCAACCCCCGAAAACAAACAACATTTTGCCAAGCTGGAAGGAATGTATGCACACATCCATGAACTGGGTTACCGTAAAATGCCTGACAAGATGTACCTGGAGTGGCTTATGTCACTGAATGGGCGAAAGGAATATCATAACCAAGGAAAATCCCAAAGTAGTACATATTAGTATATTTAGAATAATAGCAAAAAGAGGTTGTTCAAAAAGTCTATTTTCGGCTCGTCATTGCGAATGGTGGCAAAACAATCTATTTGATTATTAGCAGATTGCTTCGTCGTTCCTTCTCGCAATGACGTTTATTTTCGACTTTTTGAACAGCCTCTTTTTGTATACTAATTTAATTGTTGAATAACTATTGCATGACCTTTATTTGTTCGATCAGTTTTTCAATTTCTTTATCCAGTTCCCTTAACGTTTTCTTTTTCCGAAACAATGAAGACACCTTGCCAAAGAAGGTTTTTGGAGGACGAAGGTTCCTGCAATATCTGGAAAGGAACATATTTTTGATGATCATATATGAATACATTTCCATTTCGGGAGAAGCATTCGATTGTATAAGTTGTTCCTTTAACTCTAAAACCACATTAAGCAGCCACTCCAAGGTATTTATGTCAATTCCTGTTCGTCGTGAGAAACGATACAATAATTTACGATACATCAATTTCATAACTTTACACTTTCGTACTTGGCCGGCAATATATAAATAAAAAATGGAATATCTCCTTACAGTAGAATGGAATTCAATGAATTCAACTTCCGTACATGGAGATTAAATGCCTGTACTGCTTTTATCTGGTCTTGGGTGATGGGAAATTCGAGCCTGACTTCGGTATATTCTTTTTGTTTGCTGTGAATATGTATTTTGCCACCGAAAGTACGCACCAGGGACTCTACATAAGGCAAACCCGACCCAAGCCCTTCCATGTGTTTGGGTAAGATAGGATCGCCTAAAAGTCCTATATATGAAGGTCTAAAAACAAATTCTATTTCGTCCGGATGAATTCCCCACCCGTTGTCACGGACAGTAACAACCAAATTACCGGCATCCCGAAAAGCTTTCAGTTCGATATGAACGTTGCCGCCTGAAAATTTTACCGCATTATTCATTAATTCACCCACCATGCTGCTAAAAAAGGCTTCATCAGTATAGAAGATGAGATCATCGTCAACCCCTACCGACACTGTCACCTTTTTAAATGTAAGCTTTTCGTAATTTATTTTTTGCGTATAAAACAGGGGAGTAAGTTCTACGGGCGTTTTGCAAAAGTGCAACAAGCCCTTTTCGTTATCCAAAAACAGTTCCAGCTTCCGGTTTTTGTTGGAGAAGTCGGCTAATCGTTCATAGATTACTCTGAGCTTCTCGGCTTTTTCCAATTCATGATCTAAAGCATCCGAAACCTCTTTAATCTCTTTTGCGGACTGATCCAACACCTGTTTGTTTTGTCTGGCAATGTTACCGATGATCCTGAAACCTTCCCTGCGCATTTGTATCACGTCTTTTACCAGCCGGATGATCAATATCACGGCAATGATGACAAAGACGACAGAAACGGCCAACCAAAACATAACAGGTTTAAGGACGGCAAGCACCGGTGCTTTCACATAAGCCTTTACGGCAAGGGTATTGAAAAAATCAATCGTGTCGGTGTCGGCAGTAATATTGTAGTACCCTTCGGGCTTCTTTTCTCTGCTGCTTGCAAGGACTTTGTTTTTTTGCAGGTCGATCAATTCCACATAACTGTCCGATACGGTTAGCATTTGCTGCTTCATATAAAACCGGAACAGGCTGTCTAAATGAACCGTATTGATGGGTTTATGGGTATTAAGCAAGAATTGGTATACTCTTTTGAAAGCAGTAGGGTCGTCTTTCCTGATACGATAATGGATAATGGTATCCTCCATTTCAATAGTTTTATTCAAATACACCGCCGTATCATTTTTATAGGGTTCAGTCCAATATACAAAACGTGTATCGGGTGAACGTAACCGTAGACCAAATTCCGCATCGATAGCCTGTGTCATTCGATGATTGGCGAATGCCGTGTATGTTTGCGACGCTGAACGGTACAACGCTGCAATCCAGACGGACAAAGCGATCAAAATAGCAGCCAACACCAATATTCCCAAACATTTCCAGTAACCTTCCCTTTTCATATGTCATCTATGTGTGTTTAACAATACGTGCAAATTTAATCAATTAATTATTAAAAAAATGTCTGACACAAAAAAAGTAAGCAGTTGTATTCATCATTTATTGATTATATTTGCAGTATTAACCATTAATACACATGAGAGATGAAATTTATTACATTCAGGAAGATTGGCTTATTCATTCTTGTATCATTGTTTATAGCGGTAGCTATAAATGTTCGTATAACGTATATGGCAGATGACGACATAGGGATTATGCTCACTAATGTTGAAGCCCTTGCACGGGGTGAAGGCGACGGAGAAACTGGTTGCGGAGGATCAGGCAGTGTTTCCTGCAATGGAGGTTCGTATGCATGGAAAAATAGCAGATAGAGGATTTTTCCTGCTTTTTATCCTTCTTGTAATTGCTGTTTCCTGTTCAGAAAAAGGTAATCATTACACTGGCTTTCCCGAAACGGTAAGCGTTGTAACCCGGAAAACTGGTTTTGATACGGTGTATGTGCGTTATCCTTACAGGATCAGGTTGGTTGACTCATCCCTTTACATGATGGATTTGCATGGAGGCGATTATCATTGCCATGAATTTGCATACCCGTCGATGAAGCTCAAAAAGTCTTTTGCTAAAAAAGGCAAGGGAGTGAATGAAGTGCCGAGTGTTAGCAATATGGCCGTTAACAGCGAAGGAAATCTATTTATTTTAAGTGGCTACGGAAGAAAAATCTATACTTATGATAGGGATAACGGTTTGATCAAACCGATAGTGGAATTATCGGACGATATTCTTTATTACCCCGATTTTGTATTATACAATGACTCTACGTTCATTATTCCCGACTTTTACGGCAAATGCCGGTTATTTGTTACAGATCATCACGGTAAAATCATACGTCAATTGGGAGTTATTCCCGATAAGGACAAGAATATTCCCGATGCTCTTTTAGGTCAGGCTTGGCGGCCATTTATCGGCTACAACCCTCATAACGGGATTGTAGCCGTTGTAACTCAATTCGGGGAAGTGATTGAAATATACGACTTGTTCAACGACAAGTATATCCTGAAAACAGGTCCGGGCGGCGAACCAAAATGCAAATATAAAGGCAGTGAAGCCTATCCGATAGGCATCATGGGATACGGCGATGTCTATGTAGGAGAAAAATATATTTATGCTCTTTTTTGGGGTTGGGAATATGAGAAATTACCGCAAGGTAAAATTACTTA
The DNA here is from genome assembly GCA_031551645.1 of Bacteroidales bacterium. Lineage (GTDB taxonomy): Bacteria > Bacteroidota > Bacteroidia > Bacteroidales > UBA4181 > JAIRLS01. Next base: position 30,082 of record JAVBNI010000069.1, read on the forward strand.
CCAAGGAGGCAACTATATTCATGTATTTGATTTGGAAGGCAACCCCGTGCGTAGATATGAAATTGATCGGCACATCACGGGGTTGTTCGTCGATGAAACACGTGGCGAGGTTCTCGGAACAGATGTAAATGAAGAGGAACTAATTTCTTTCGACCTTTAGGCAATAAGTTCTCGACATAAATTAGTAATAGGGGGGTACCAGGACAGGTTTTACTTTTTTTGACACATTGCAAAGGAGAAGTTTTTACTATATTTTTACCTGTATTTTACGGTTAAAAGTTAAATAACGTTAAATTTTATTAAAAAATATACTTCCTGTATTTCTTCCCGCTCAAAAACACAACCCTTTTATTTAACTTATAATCATATAATTATGAAAAGTAAAAATAGCCCTGTCGGGACTTATATACAACCGATTTTGTTATCCTACCGATATTTTGTGCCTGACGGTACGCCTGAAAATGTCCCGTATTGGACAAAATAAAGGTAAAATAAGTCAACGTGTTTTTAGAGTCCCATATGGGACGACATATTTTTAGATGAGACAATTTTTGGGTATAGTATCAAACATCTTTATACATATTTGTGTAAATCATTAAAATAAACAAATCATGACCTGTGTAACCAGATTTAACTTTTTGATCATTTTTTTCTTTTTATTTATGGATCAGATATCCGCTAATGATCATTTCAATTACCAGAACAACCGTTATCCGTTAATGCGTAAACCCTACATGGAGTTACCTTTGGGAAGCATCAAGGCCAAAGGTTGGTTGCTCGAAATGCTCGAACGGCAGAAAAAAGGAGCTTCCGGACAAATGGATGTCCTGTATCCCGAAGTCATGGGGTCGCGAAATGGCTGGCTTGGCGGAGATGGCGACCAGTGGGAACGCGGCCCCTATTGGATCGATGGCTTGTTGCCTTTGGCTTATATTCTCGACGACCAAGTTCTGAAAAACAAGGTGCAACCGTGGGTGGAATGGGCGCTCAACAGTCAACGCGAAGATGGATACTTCGGTCCGGCCAAGGATTATGGACCTGAACCCGGTCTGCAACGTAGTAATTCAGCCGATTGGTGGCCGCGGATGGTTGTATTGAAGATTTTACAGCAATACCATTCAGCGACCGGCGATCAACGGGTGGTGGATTTTATGACCAAATATTTCCGTTATCAGTTGGAAGCACTTCCTTCCTCGCCACTTGGTAAATGGACATTCTGGGCGGAATATCGCGCCTGCGACAATTTGCAGGCGGTATACTGGCTCTACAACATCACCGGCGAACCGTTTTTGCTCGAGCTGGGTAACTTGCTTCACAAACAAAGCTATGATTACGTTGAAATGTTTCTCAATCGTGACGACCTTACCCGATTCAATACGATACATTGTGTCAACCTGGCCCAGGGGATCAAGGAGCCTGTGATCTACTACCAGCAAAAGCCCGATCAAATATACCTTGATGCTGTAAAAAAAGCTTTTTCCGATATCAGGCAATACAATGGCCAGCCTCAAGGTATGTATGGTGGTGACGAAGGCCTGCACGGGAACAGTCCGACACGGGGTTCGGAGTTATGCTCGGCTGTGGAATTGATGTTCTCGCTGGAGAAAATGATGGAAATTACCGGCGATCTTTCCTTTGCCGATCATTTGGAAAGGATTGCGTTCAATGCCCTGCCGACGCAAATTTCGGACGATTACATGACCAAACAGTATTTCCAGCAGGCCAATCAGGTGTTGATCACCCGTCATGCGCGTAATTTCTATGAAGACGCAAATCATGGCGGTACCGATGTCGCATTCGGTCTGCTTACCGGATATCCTTGCTGTGCATCAAACATGCACCAGGGTTGGCCCAAGTATACCCAAAATCTTTGGTACGCTACGCCTGATAATGGATTGGCTGCACTGGCGTATTCACCGTCTGAGGTTACCGCCAAAGTGGGAAATGGCTCTACGGTGAAAATTACGGAAGATACTTATTATCCAATGGATGACAAGATTGTATTCACCATCCGGATACAGGATGGTAAATCCCAGGAAGTGACATTTCCGCTTCACTTGCGTATCCCGGGATGGTGCAAAAATGCCGAAGTTTCGGTCAATGGCGTTCAGGAGAAAACTACCGAAGGAGGAAATGTAACCATACTGCGCCGTACATGGAAAAACGGAGATCGCGTGGAATTATACTTGCCCATGGAAGTTGCGGTGAGCCGGTGGTATGAAAATTCGGTAGCTGTGGAACGAGGACCGTTGGTATATGGTCTGCAGATGGTGGAACAATGGAAAAAGAAAGAATTTTCCAAAGACGAAGTTACTCGTTATGGAAAATTCTATTTTGAAGTAACGTCGCCCACCAAATGGAACTACGGCATTGTAGCTTTTTCTCCCGATAAGATAAAAGAACATTTCGAGGTTACGGTAGATTCCCAAAAGCAAAAATCTGCCTTCCCATGGAATCTTGAAAATGCTCCAATAAAGATTAAAGTAAAGGCCAAGCAAATACCAACGTGGCAATTATACAACGATATGACCGGCCCGTTGCCATACTCTATCAACCGGAGCGATATGCCGGTGGAGGAGATTACGCTGATACCTTATGGATGCACTACGTTGCGGGTGAGTGAATTTCCGTTGGTGCGGCCATAAAAGAGAGCATTTGTTGCCGGTAATCTGAATGATTCATGTAGCCCTGTCAGCGGTCTTGATCCTGACAGTGGCTAAATGTTTGATACATATCTATGTAAAATGGATCAAAATTCATAGCATATCAAAAAATAATCCCGGAGAGGTTGTTCAGCGCCTTTTTCAGAATTTTTAAAGCCCGGTAAATTTGTGTTTCCACCGTTCTAACCGAGATATTCAACGCCTGTGCGATTTCATTGTGACTTAATCCTTCGAAGCGGCTTTTACGGAAAATAATCCGGCACTGTTCGGGGAGATTTTCCACCACTTGCTCTATATGTTCCTGCATGATATCGGCAGCAAGCTGCTCGAAAAAACTATCATATTGAGTTTCCATTTCCATTAATTGCATGGCAGCATTTTCCAGGTACTTTTTTTCAACCTTTTGCCGTTGTAAATAATTGATACAACTGTTGTGTGCCAACCGCAACAAATAGGAATGCAATGGAACTGAAAAGTCAATGTTGCTGCGGTGATCCCATACATTCAGGAAGATATCCTGGATGATATCGCGTACAGCCTCTTCGTCCTTCACATATTTTTTGCAGAAAGAAGCCAACACCGGATAAAAGAGCCTGAACATCGACTCCAATACGATGATACTTTCATCATGATGCGTAGAGCGGATTTTCATTTAGACATATTGTCTTGAAGATAAAAACATTGACAAATGTAAAAATCATTTCGCAGAAAAAAATATAATTTTTTACCGGATGTGTAAGTAGTTTGCCGGAGTAGATTGTGTGTATTGTATAAAACCCCAAAACGTGGCTAAAATAAATATCACAATCATCGAACGCAACATAATCGGGAATGCTTCCGGCGAAGAACAAAAAATTCTTCATTCGTGGCTGTGTACCGACAAGTCGAATCGCGATGCTTATTTCCGTATGAAAAATATTTGGGATAGTTGTCGCATCAAAGGTTACTCGCAGGATACCATTCGCCGGGAATGGGAATTACTGGCAAACAGGATCAAAACTGTTGAAATAAAACACAGACATCCGGTTAATCGCCGTAAAAAGATATTCTTACAACCCTGGTTACGATATGCCGCCATATTTATCATTGCATCGGCTATTACCTGGGGTATTTCCCGGTTGGGACATATTCCCGGTAAAACAGATCCACTACAGGCAGTTTATCAGCAAATCATAGTACCCAACGGACAGCGGACACAAGTGGAATTGTCCGACGGAACTAAGGTATGGCTCAACGCAGGAACCACCTTGAGATATCCGATGGATTTCGGGGTCAATAATCGGCAGGTAATGTTAGAAGGCGAAGCCGGTTTTGAAGTAACTACCACCGGATTACCGTTTACTGTAACAGCAGGCAAGATGCGGATCACAGTACTCGGAACGCACTTTAATGTACGTAACTATGCTACCGAGAACTATGTGGAAACTTCATTATTTGAAGGTTCCGTGGTAATAAACGATTCCCGGGAAGAACTTATACTGAAACCCGGCCAGATTGCCGTATACCGGAAAGACCGGGGACAGACAACCGTGCAATCCGATCCTGAAATCGAAAGCAAATCGGCATGGAACAATCATCAACTTATTATCAAAGGGGAACGGCTCGGATACATCGCCCAAACGTTAGAACGGTGGTATGACGTTAAAATAACCATTACTGATGATTATCTGAAAGAACAACGGTATACGGGAAAATTTGTATACAACGAAAATATCGGGCAGGTGATGAAAGTGATTAGTGCAACCACACCGATCCGGTATGAAATTAATGGCAGGCAAGTCACCATTTTTAAAAAATAAAGGAGGTAGAATGGCAAACAGATAAAAGTAGGAATCACAGGTCTTAAAGACCAAAAAAGCCGGAAAATACTGCGAATATTTTCCGGCGGATAAATGAGCAAACAATCATAAACCCGCATCATGCTCTTAACATAAGAATGCGGGAAGTAACCCATTTAAAAACACAAATATATGCAAAATTTATTAAAACTGATTAGAATTATGAAGCTTGGCTTTATTCTGATAATGGCATCGTTACTACATGTGACCGCATCGGTTTATTCGCAAACCGCTACAATTGTTCTTGACGAACGGCAAGCAACTATTGCAGATGTTTTTGATGCTATTGAAAAACAAACGGAATACAAAATTTTTTATAAAAACGATCAGCTGGATATAAACCATCTGTCTGGTATTAGATCGGGTAAAGTAACAGTAAAGGATGCCCTTTCGGATATATTCCGTAACAGCGGTTGCGGATATACCATGTTCGACAGGGTGATTGTGGTGGTACCCAGAAATGAAACATTACGACAGGGTATTGCGGTCTCCGGAACCATTATCGACGAAACAGGTATTCCCATGCCGGGAGTGAATGTTACGATAAAAGGTTCCCTGACAGGGGTGGCCTCGGATATGAACGGGAAATACACCATTACGGTTCCCGACCGGAACACGGTACTTTCATTTTCTTTTATAGGTTACGCTACTCGTGAATTAGTCGTCGGAGAACAAACACTGATCAATGTAACACTTATTGAAGATACCCGTGAAATTGAAGAAGTGGTGGTCGTTGGATACGGATCGGCCAGGAAAAGTGATATAACGGGAGCTATAGTAAAATTAAAATCAAGTGAATTTAAGAATTTTCCTATTAGTACACTTCATAATGCTTTACAGGGGCAGGTTGCTGGAGTGTCAGTAGTGGCAAACAGTGGAGCTCCCGGCGATGGCAAAACAGTACGTATCAGGGGGGTCGGGACAATGAATGATAATAACCCACTTTATGTAATAGATGGGGTGCCAACTGAAAATGGTATCTACATGATTGATGCCAACGATATCGAGTCTATTGAAGTCCTGAAAGACGCATCGGCTGCTGCAATATACGGTATCAGAGCAGCAAATGGAGTTATCCTGGTTACCACTAAAAGGGGTAATTTCACAGGCGAGGACCGTTTCAGTTCCAAGATATCTGCCAACATAACCCAAGGCGTCAGCACCACCATCAAAAATATGAAGATGCTCAATGCCAAGGGATATATTGATCAATACGTGCGGGCATATAAAGGAAATGAAGGAGCTATGAATCCCTTATACAATGATCCGGACGCTTTGCTGCAGGAAGCACAGATGCTGACCGGCAGCAGCGAAGGAACTAACTGGTGGAATGAGATTACCCGGCCGGCATACCAGTCAAATTATAGTATCCAGGTTACAGGTTCATCCAAAAATATAGCTTCTTCCATAAGCGCCGCATATTTTAACCAAGATGGAGTTGTCAAAGGGTCTGAATATGAACGTTTCAATCTTAGGTCAGGATTGGATATCAAGCCTGTTCAACAGTTGAAGGTAACACTGAATCTTAATTTGTCAAAAGAAAAGATTAAAAATCTTGAAACCAGCAGCGATGGTTTTGTGATGCCTATTTTACTGGCCATGCAATTGGATCCGCTTTCGCCTGTCACATACACACCTTATTTGACCGATCCTGTCAAATATGCCAATATGCTGAAAGGTTATGATCCTTCCAATCCGTATAGTCTATACGCTCCGACAAGATATTCCACCTTGAAGAATCCCATGGGAGTCATCCAGCGTTCGCAAGAAACCGGGAATGCTCCGCTGAGAGCTTTGGGAAATGCAGCAGTGACATTCACACCTATCCAGGGATTGGATTTTACGACTAATTTCAGCTTAGACATTGCCAATGTTGAATATTCATCATTTGTTCCCAAGTACAATGTTAATTCTACTATCAATACGAGCGATAGAAATACGCTTAGTACAATCACCCAAAGTTCGACTCTATATACAACTTGGTTATGGGAAAATACCATTCAGTACATGCGGGAAATTGATAAACATCGTTTCACTATTCTGGGTGGTTTCACCATGCAGGAAAACGCAAGCCAGTATGCAGGCGGCATGAAAGCAAATATATTGGGATTCCGAGAGGAAAACAAATGGATAGATGCGGCAAGTGATACATATGCTGCTTTTGGTAGTAAAACTAGGACAGCCATGATGTCGGTACTGGGGCGGTTGAATTATAATTATGCCGACAAATATTTGTTTACAGGAACTATTCGCGCCGATGGGTCTTCCCAATTCGCAAAAGAAAAACGGTGGAGTGTTTTTCCATCCTTCTCTGTTGGATGGCGAATCGATAAGGAAAATTTTTTCCAACCGGTGACAGAAGCCTTGGATTTAAGTATCCTGAAATTCCGTGCGGGCTGGGGGCTATTAGGTAACGACCGTTTACGCGGCGCCCACCGAAATGTATATACAAGTACCATGTCCACAAGCAATGCAACAAGTGCCGTATGGGGAAACAGCATTAATCCCGGGTATATTATCGACTCTAAGCTGGCTAATCCTGAAATACAATGGGAAATGACTGAGCAGATCAACTTCGGGCTCGAAGCAGGTTTATGGGATCGTTTAATATCACTGGAAATAGATTATTATATTCGAAATACGCGCGACATGATCGTAGATTATGTGCCTGTTCCTTCTTTTGTAGGTGGCGTGTCTTCTACGGTGATGAATATGGCTACTGTCAAGAATACAGGCATAGAAGGGAGCATCAACTATTCGCCCCGTGTAAAGCAGGCTCCCATGACATTTAAACTGATCTTGTCACACAGCCGGAACAAAGTGACGGATTATGGCGATTTGCCGGCCTTTAATGGCAGTTGGCATGCGAGTATCGGCAATTTGACGAGGGTCGATAAAGGGTTGCCCATAGGTTGTTTCTGGGGCTATAAAACCAATGGCATCATTCAAAGCGCCGACGAGTTGAACAAGCCGGAAATGGCACACATGAAAGCCTTGGGAGCGCAACCCGGAGACTTGATATTTATGGATATTGCCCGGAAAGATGCTGACGGCAAGATTGTTTATGAACCTGACGGGAAACTGGATGAATCGGATAAAACCCAGATAGGCACCGCTATTCCCGACCTGACTTTAGGGTTCAAATATGATGTGTCCTATAAACGTTTTGATTTTTCGATGTTCTGGCAAGGCTCATTCGGAAATGACATTTTAAACCTGAGTAAATTATATACACATCAAGGCTCGGGTCAATACAATTCGATCGATGACCTGCTGGATATTGCATGGTCGGAGACAAACCGGAATACCGGGCAATTCGGGATTAGCTACCGGAACAATGATAATACGACTTCGGGAAACAATGTAAAAAAATTGTCGGAGTGGTATATCGAAGACGGGGGTTATTTCCGTCTGAAGCATCTGCAGATAGGATACACCGTGCCTGTAAAGCAGAAAGCCTCGATACGGGTATTTGTTGCGGCGCATAACCTGGTTACATTTACCAAATATTCGGGATTGGATCCCGAAATAGGGACCAATGATCCGGTGAACTTTGGAATTGACAGGGCGGCCTATCCTCAGGCAAAGACCTATATCATGGGACTGAATTTGAATTTTTAACTTAACAGATTTCAATATTATGAAAGCAAATAAGTTTTTGACCAGCATATTGATCATAAGTATGATAAGTCTGTATACATCATGTGAAGATTTTTTATATACTCCTCCATATGCGAAACAGATAGAAGATAATTTTTATACCACTGAAGAATCGTTGAAATTGGGGTTTGCAGGATGTTATCATTTTTTAAGTACAAAGAATTACGAATACAAGAAAATAGAGTTTGGCTGCATTGTTTCTGACGATGCCGAAAAAGGCGGCACCGGCGATGACGACAGGGCTGATATTGACAAAATAGCATATTTCCAATACTTGCAGTCCGATAACTCTTATGTTCAATCCATTTGGGATTTATCGTATACCGCCATTCGTAATTGCAACCTGTTTTTGCAGTCGGCCGGTTCTGTCCCCATGGCAAATGAAAAAGAGAAAAAAAGGATGATTGCCGAGGTACAATTCATCCGGGCAAATTTTTATTTCGAATTAGTTCGGCTTTTTGGACCTGTACCACTTTTGTTGGACAAGATAACCGTATCAGACCGGAATCAGTTGCGGACTCCGGTGGAACAAATCCAGCAGCAGATGTATAAAGACTTGGAAGCCAGCGCCGACTTACCTTTAAAATCGGAACTTGCATCAGGGGAGGTTGGGCGCATAACGCGGGGAGCCTCACAAGCGATGCTGGCAAGGGTTGCGTTGTATTTCAAGGATTATCAAACGGCAAAAACTGCATCCGGCGCAGTAATTTCTTCCAATGAATATTTGTTGGACCCCGACTATGGTAAGATATTCCGGAAAGAAGGAAATTTTGGAAGCGAATCTGTGTGGGAAATAGCACATTCCACAGCCAGAAACGGATCTGGGGATAATAACGAAGGATCGGGGTTACCTTACAGGATGCGGAATATCAATTTAGGTGGTTTAGGATTATACCGTCCGTGCGATAACCTGGTGAATGAATTTGAGCCCGGCGACCCCCGCTTGCTCTACACCATCATTGTTGCCGGCGACGCTTTTGAGGAAGAAATACAGACACCCCACGCCTATGGCCCTTCCTATTACGACCGGAAGTCGTTCATCAGGAAATCACAACGTAAAACCGACAACGACAATGGCGATTTGAACATCAAGGTGATCCGTTACTCGGATGTTTTACTGATGTACGCCGAAGCTTTATTACAGACAGGGGGGTTGGACTCGGAAGTAACATCGCTCATCAATCAGGTGAGGGATAGGGCAAGAAAAACCCCGAAAACCGATCCGGAAAGATCGAATCAGGCAGTTACCATTGATGAGGTAGATATCCCGGATGTTACCGTTACAGGCAAAGACAATCTATTGAAAGCGATCCAGCACGAACGCCGGATGGAATTTGCCATGGAAGGACACCGTTATTACGATCTTTTGCGTTGGGGCATTGTTGAAAGCACCTTACATGCGATGGGCGAAAGTCAGCCAAACGGAAAGGGAAAAGCCTTTGTAAGTCCCAAAAATCTGTTGATGCCGATACCGTTGCAAACCATTTTGAGCGCAGCCGAAAATTTTGGTCAGAATACTGGATATTGATTTAGAGTACGGTACGCAACAGATATATTATAAAAGGTTCTGTTGTGTACCGTTTTCTCACCTCAAACAAATTACCAATTATGTTCAAAACCAAATTATATCTGATCGTTTGTTTTTTATGCTTAGTCCGGCCATCCCAGGCACAGTTTATTTTTGAAGACAACAAATCCTCCGGAACAACTTTACCTTACACCAGTTCCGATTTTCATACAGATCCCGGCGACTTTCAGTTTGTTATTGTTAGTGACAATACCGGAGGCGCCCGGCCAGGTATTTTTGCAAAGGCAATGGAAAAAATCAACTTGTTGCAACCCGATTTTGTAATTAATGTAGGCGATCTGATTGAAGGGGGAGAGACTGATCCTCTAAAAATCAGCAGACAATGGGATGCCATCGACCAATCGATTTCAAAACTGAAAATGCCATTTTTCTTCATTCCTGGTAACCACGATGTTTCGTACCTGGATGACAGCCTGGAAAAAGAATGGCTCAGGCGGCGCGGACGCTTGTATTATCATTTCACATACAACGATGCTCTTTTCATCATGCTCAATTCTTCGGACGTGAGGGGTGAAAGCATTGGTAAAGAACAGTACGATTATGCCAAAACCGTTCTCGAAAAAAATCCGGCGCCGCGCTGGACTTTTGTCTTTTTACATCATCCTTTGTGGCTCAATGAATTTCAGGATGATGGATTCCGAAATGTCGAAAAATTATTGTCTGGAAGGAAATATACCGTTTTTTGCGGTCATTACCATTTGTATGAAAACCAGTACCGGAACGGAGCGGAATACTATAACCTTTCCTTAACGGGAGGAACCAGTCTGGTCAGAGGACCCAAGTTTGGCGAGTTCGACCATGTGGCGCTGGTTAACTTCAAACAAGGTAACCCATATATCACCAACCTGGCATTGGATGGAATCCTGCCGCCGGATATCGTAACACCCGATACTGTAAAGCTTAAAGAAGCCCTTTTCGAGGCATGCGATTTCAAAACATTGGTGATGTACGATTCCGCTTTTGTCCGGTTGGTGGCGACGTCAAAAGAGGCCTTGTTAAAAAAAGCATCCATAGAATTAACCATCCGGAATACCACGGACAGGAACATGAATTATAATTTCACCTTGGTACACCATCCTCAACTGAATGCTTCGTGGAGCAAAAAAAAGGGAGTTGTAGCTCCCCGATCCTTAGCGACTATCCGGCTATGCCTCGTTATGAACCGGCCTCTATCCGTTGACAGTTTGCAAGCCGTAGAATTAAGCTATGTGGTTGGCTATCCGGATATCATCGGCGAAAAGCCGTTTGCAATTAACAACTCTCTGCAATTTGTCCTGAACAGGTATCTTTATCCCCGGCGACCGGCTATAGAATTTGAGAGTCCGGATGTTTTTATCACTGAAAAAAAAGTGACATGTAACCCGATCGTCTACAAGGATAAACAGCTATTGTATCAACAACCCGGCAAACAGTTCGTGCTGTACAAAACCCCGTTTACCATCAATCAAACCGAAAAAATCAAGTTTATCTTAAATGCGGACGGAATGAGTAGCGGTATTTATGAAAAACTGTTTGAAAAGCTACCAATGCTTCCTGCCGTTAAACCGGGAAAAAAGCAATCCAAAGGTCTTGCCCATTATATGTACAAAGGACAGTTTTTAAAAATTCCTGATTATACCACTATTCATCCATTTTTACAAAAACCTGTATCGAAATTTACGTTTTATCCCGACGAATGGTCGTATGCCGCATTGTATAAAGGATATGTCAGCATACCAGACGATGGTTTATATTCTTTTTACCTGACATCATCGGATGGCAGCCGCTTGTTGGTCGATCTCAAAACAGTTGTAGATAATGACGGATTTCATGTGCCATTGACAAAACAGGGCGAGATCGCTTTACGCAAAGGATTACACAGGATAGAAATTCAATTTTATTCGGGATGGGTTGGCAACAATTTTCTTTCTATAGAAATTGAAAGCAAAAAGCTAAAACGGCAAAAAATTCCATTTGAGTGGTTCTCGCACGATAAATTTTAAGTTTAATTAGTTTGTTTTGACAAGATTAATATGATTTGTGGGATTAATTTTCCATCTTGTAATTCATATTAATCTTGTCAAAAATAAAATTCAATTTTGTTTCCCTTGTAGATTTTTCATACAATCAAATTTACGGATAACTTTATTAGATTTGTACAATCATTTTATTTCCAAATATCAACCTGTGTTAACCAGTTTGACGAAAAGGAACAAGTTAAATTCGTAATCATTTATCGCCATGAAACATCAGATATCAGTTGCCATTTTTATCGCTGTATTGTTTGTTTCCTGCAAACAACAACCAAACCGGACAGTTGTAGTTGAACCTATCCCATTTTCGGAAGTGCATATCTCGGATAAATTTTGGAGTCCATGGCTTGAAAAGCATGCTACAGTTGCCCTGCCTGTGTGTATCGACCAGATTGAGAATCAAACAGCCCGCATCCGTAACTTTGAAAATGCTGCATTGAGGAGTGGCCCGCACCAAGGTATCTTTTTTGACGATTCGGATGTATACAAGGCGATGGAAGGAATGGCTTATTCGTTGGTAAACAACCCCAATCCTGTAATAGAAGCGAAACTCGATGAGTGGATCGATAAAATTGCGGCCGCTCAAAAGCCCGATGGCTACATCAATACCTATTTCACGCTTACGGGACTCGACAAGCGGTGGACAAACATGGACAAACACGAAATGTATTGCGGCGGGCACATGATCGAGGCCGCTATTGCTTATTTCAGGGTGACAGGAAAACGTAAGTTTCTTGATGTGGCTATCCGGTTTGCCGACCACCTCAACAATACTTTTGGACTTGGCAAAGACAAACATTGGATTCCGGGGCACCAGGAAATAGAACTGGCTTTGGTAAAGCTTTACCACCTCACCGGGGAAGAAAAGTACCTGACTCTGGCTAACTGGTTGTTGGAAGAACGGGGGCATGGATATGGGACAAGTGTCAAATACAGCTATGCCGGTGATGATGTCTGGTGGGCTGGTAATCCCCAGTATTGCCAGGATGATGTTCCGGTACGCGAACAGTCTGTCATTGCAGGACATGCCGTTCGGGCCATGTACATGTACTGTGGGATGGCTGATGTGGCTGCCGTAACACATGACCAGGGATACATCGATGCGTTGAATCGCCTGTGGGAGAGTGTGGTGATGCGAAACATGTATATCACGGGAGGAATAGGTTCTTCGCGGCACAACGAGGGTTTCACTGAGGATTATGACCTTCCTAACGAAGAAGCGTATTGTGAAACATGTGCTTCTGTAGGTATGGTTTTCTGGAATCACCGAATGAACCAAATGAGTGGCCATGCCAAATATATCAATGTATTGGAACGTTCACTTTACAATGGAGCCATGGCTGGCATATCCCTTTCGGGCGACCGTTTTTTCTATGTCAACCCCTTGGAATCGAAAGGTGATCATCACCGGAAGGCATGGTATGGATGTGCCTGTTGTCCCAGCCAGATTTCCCGTTTTCTCCCTTCTATCGGAAGTTATATTTATGGAAAATCAAATGACGCACTTTGGGTCAATCTCTTCGTCTCATCAGAGACGACTGCCGATATTAAAGGCATACCCGTGACGATCAGCCAGCAAACAGAATATCCGTGGGACGGGAAAGTAAACATAACGGTCGATCCTGTAAAGGCAAAGAATTTTGACATAAAAATACGCAAGCCTGACTGGTCGGAAACATTTACGGTTCACGTGAACGACAATCCTCTGGATGTAGCGCCGGACGAAGATGGTTATCTGACTTTCAGCCGGAAATGGAATAAAGGCAACCACATTGTGGTTTCGTGGGATATGAACCCGCAGATGGTTGCTGCTGATCCCCGCGTAAAGGCCAATACAGGAAAACGCGCGATACAACGCGGACCACTGGTTTATTGTATCGAAGAAACCGATAATCCGGATATGGAAAAACCCCGGCTTACACCAAATACACAATTGACGATCACTTCCGCACCGGCTTCATTAGGCGGCATAACCGGCATCTGTGCGCAGGATGGCGACTCAAAACTGGTGTACATTCCATATTACGCATGGGACAACCGTGATGCAGGACGTATGAAAGTGTGGGTGGATTATCAGTAGAGCCTTGCGGCGGATGAAACTCTATTGGTGTTGAACCGTACGATGACCGGTTCGCGATCCGCATGCGATCATTTTCCTTGTCCCCGTGTTTTGAAATCTTCCGAAAATATTTGCAGGTATGCTTTACCCTTCTCTGTTAATGCTTCAACCTGGGGACCTTCCTGGTAAATGGTTTTACCGCTTATGTTGTCGAAAACGATTTGGGTATCATCTGCTATAAATCCGAATCCGTCGTTGAAATCATAGAAAGCGAACGGGTAGATGGGTGTTCCGAGAATATTCTTACTGAAACGGTAGCTGTTGTTTTCCAAACCCATCTGATGGAGGATGGTCAGTGGAATATCAGTTTGGCTGGCGATGGTGGTTATTGTTGTATCGGTTTTGGTAACGGCGCCTCCCAACCAGAGCATCGGGATATTGAATTTGGTCGGCATGTAAGAAATCACATCTCCCGGATGGCGCGAACCATGGTCGGATGTTACAACAATCAGCGTACTGTCCCACCAGTTCGATTTCTTGGCTCCTTCAATGAAATCGCCTAAAGCCTTATCCGAATAGAATGCTGCATTCAAAAAAAGACTTTCCTCGTTGGTCCCTTTGATAGCTGTCGGCATTGGGATCTCGAACGGTTCATGGCTGCTGATCGCCATGAATGCCTTGAAAAATGGAGATTTTGAGAGGTTACACTCTTCCAGCAGCTTTTCGAAAACCCAATGATCTGGTACTCCCCATTTGGTGCCATGATAGGTTTCTGCAGGGAAATCGTCACGGGTAATCATCTTGTCGTAACTTGCGCTACCAAAATAAGATGCAAAATTGGAGTAACGTATGTCGCCACCATGGACAAATTCGGTATGATAACCTGCCTGTTTCAGGGCTTTACTTAGGGAAGGAAGTTGGCGCGTCTTCTCGGCAAAATTAATTACTTTAACTACCGGGTGTGCCGGATAACCGCTCAATACGCCGAGTATCCCCTTGTCTGTCCGGTCGCTGTTGGAATACAGGTTGGAGAAAACAATCCCTTCTTTGCACAACCGGTTCAGGTTTGGCGTGATCCCCGGAAGTCCGCCCAAAGGTTCAATAATGCGGTTGGAGAAACTTTCCATGATGATGATGACCACGTTGGGGCGTTTATTTTTCAAAAGGACTTGGGTGTGGTTGGATGAAGGATAACATTGGGCGAACAGTTCCTCAGCACGACTGTCATCCATAAAATGATAATCGGCAACCTTATCCATTTCTAATAATGATTTTCCGGCATTCCACACCACATTAATAGCTGCATGATTGGCAAAAACATTGTTGGGATGAAAGTATACAAACCCTACATTCATGGGGGCCACTCCCAAGCTTCCACGGATGGGAAGGATCATCAGTGCCCCGATAAAAAGGAAAACGGGAATACCTACCCATCCTGAACTTTCCGAACGAAAAAGTTTCGGACGTATCAGTTTCTTGTAAAGCCTCCAGAACGACCATACCAGGAGGACAAAAACCACCAGTTGAATGACCAATGCCCACATGTTTGCAGAGCCAAGCGCTTCCTTCGGTGTTTTAAGATAACTTAGCGGGGTACTATCCAACCGGAATCCCCAGTGCCGGTATAATTCCATGTCCGCAGCAACAATGATACCTGCTATGATCAATACAACCGCCGTATATACCGATATCACTTTAGTGGTGAACTCTCCGCGCGAAAATGTTGTAAGAGTGAATAATAATGCCGCAATCAATGAGATATAACCACTCATGGAGATATCCATGCGGACCCCCCACCAGAATATAGAAAACCACTCACCTATCGTCAAGGAAAATGATAAGGCATGGTTATATACCAAAAAAATAAGACGTGCTGCCAGGAAAAATACGATCCAATACAGAAAATAGTACAGAAAAGAAAGAAGACGCTGCTTCATTTTCGACTTTGCGGTATTGACTTGTTTTTATAACAAATCTATCTTTTTCAGAAAGAATCGTATGGCAAAATAAGCTGCAATAATAAGCGCCGGCCAGGCAAGCAGCCAAAGAATCGATGATAAATACATAATAAAATATTATTAAAATTATATGATTGTCCGATAATGCCTAAAGATGTCTCCATTCCGCATGCTACGCAAGCTTCAGTCGACATGACGGCGCATTCAAATATAAGGAGGGGGAAAGGAAGGTTGTTGTGAGGCGAAGCCTCTCAACAACCTTCCTTTCCCATTATACTCACGTGCAACACGTCATGTCGACCAAGTAAACGAGGTACGAGTTTACGCGCGGAGACATCTTTAGGCATCAAAACCGATTTCATTTTAAATATTCTGTTTAATAATTACTCCGGTTGAAGTATTCATCCAACAAGGCACGTGCAGCTGCGAATGACGTTATTTTGTCATTTAAAACTCTGGCTTCGTATTCTGGAAGGATGGCACTGATGACGGGATGATGATAAAAATGATCGATCAGGCTATTTCGGATGGTCTCGTTCATCCAGTATTTTGCCTGGTTGTGCCGTCGATCGTCGAAATATCCGTTGTCCCGGGTCAACTGTTCGTATTGGAGAATGACATCCCATATCTCATCTATTCCCATTTTGTTGATTGCCGAACAGGTGGTTACCTGTGGTTCCCACCCTGATACCGTTTTTGGGAAAAGCCTCAATGCACTTTTATATTGTGCCTGTGCTAATTGTGCTTTTTCAATATTACTGCCATCCGCTTTGTTGACGGTGATCAGGTCGGCCATTTCCATGATGCCGCGCTTGATACCCTGTAATTCATCGCCTGCCCCGGCAATCTGTATCAGGAGGAAAAAATCGGTCATAGAATGTACGGCTGTTTCGGACTGCCCGACACCTACAGTTTCGATGAAAATGGTATCGAACCCGGCCGCTTCACACAAAAATATGGCTTCCCGTGTTTTACGGGCAACGCCACCCAGCGACCCCGATGACGGAGAAGGCCGTATAAAGGCATTCGGATCGGCCGAAAGTTCTTCCATACGGGTTTTATCACCCAATATACTGCCTTTGGAACGTTCACTTGACGGATCGATGGCTAATACAGCCAGTTTTCGTCCGATGGAAGTAAGATAACTGCCCATTGCTTCGATAAACGTACTTTTACCTGCACCGGGAACCCCGGTGATCCCAATACGCAATGACTTACCCGAATGCGGCAAACAACGTTCGATAATATCCTGCGCCAGCCGGACATGTTCCGGGAGTGAACTTTCTACCAATGTGATGGCCCGGCTCAAAATGGTACGGTCACCTTGCAGGATACCATTGATGTAATCGTCGGGCGACAATGCTTTGCGTGAACGGTTCAGGAATCGCTTCAACGAAGCCTCATCCACAACAGGAGGCTGTTCAACCCCCGGGTTGACAATCAGGGCACTGTCATGCCCTTCATGGAGCTCATCATATAATTCGTGTTCATCTCGTTCCATCATACCACAAAAGTAATCATTTTAATTTTCATTTCAGAACAATCTGTTTCCGAAAACCATGGTCAGGAGATAACATGTTATTTGTCTTTGTTGTTCAGTTAGTAATGAAGACAAAATAATTTACTCATTTGACAGGATTAACATGATTTACAAGATTATTTACATCATGTAAATCCTGTCTGAAAAGGATGGGGATGTTATTTTGTCATTGTCAGTCACCATTTTGCTTCACTCATCGAATATGGTGCAGCATCAGGTTGTGAAGCCCAATCCTTATTCGGGGTATCGCCCATCTCGAATACAAATTTTGCACCCGAAAGAATATCCTCGTGGGTAATGTAGTTTTTGTTGTAGGGCAATCCATTTTTATTGGCCGAATGGATATAAATATTTTTATCGGAAGCGTCCTTCGCTTTGATCGTAAAAGTCTTCCCGTTCGTCAGATGTATTTTGATTTCAGGGAACATAGGACTTGCCAGAACATATTCGGGTACACCCGGACAAACGGGATAGAAACCCATAGCTGCGAAGACATACCATGATGACATTTGGCCAGCATCTTCGTTGCCGCACAATCCGCCCGGTCCGATGCTGTATTCCGTATGCATGATATTACGGACGTGTTGTTGTGTTTTCCAGGGTTGTCCGGCGTAATTGAACATAAACGCTACCTGGTGCGACGGTTCATTGCCGTGCCAGTAATATCCCTGTGTGAACATCGAGTCCAGGCGTGCGACATAACGTTCACGGCCGCCCATCGCTTCCATCAATCCTTGTGGATCGTGCGGAACATACCATGTGTAATGGCGCGGCGTGCCTTCCGTGATGAAAAACTCCTTGATTGACGGATCGAATTTTTTGATGAACTGCCCGTCGGCATATCGTCCTCGGGCCCATCCCGTCACGGGATCGATTACGTTGCGGTAATTGGATGCCCGTTTCAATAAGTCATGATAGTCGTCGTTTCGGCACAACGACTGGGCTACCTGTGAAAGTACAAAGTCATCGTAAGCATATTCGAGCGTCCGCGACACCTGTTCACGACGATGAAAAGCGTCCCATACACTGTCCTCTAAGGGAATGTAGCCGTATTTCAGATATGAAACCAATGCCCTCCGGCCTTTTCCGTCGTGGTATTCTTCGGGACTGTCCGTTTCTGCAGTCACAAATGCATTTTTTCGCATTGCTTCGTAAACTTTTTCTACATCGTATTCGCGGATACCCTTCATGTAGCAGTCGCCAATAAATGCAATCCCGTGATCGCCAATCATTGCGGCGGTGTAGCTGTTCCATGAGGGGAAAATCGGTAACCAGCCGCCCGTTTCATACTTTTTCAGAAATGAACGTACGTGATCGTTGCTGCGCTCAGGGTTGGTGATGGTCGTAAGCGGAAGGGTCGCACGGTAAACGTCCCACATCGAAAAATCGCAATAATAGCGCGAACTGTTGTCGCTGCTGATCACTCCCGTTGAGAATGCCGGATAACTGCCGTCGACGTCACTGTATATACGGGGAAGTATTTTGCTGTGGTACAATGCTGTGTAAAAAATTGTTTTTTGCTCCTCCGTACCTCCTGTCACTTCGATGACCGATAATTCTTTTTCCCACGCTTGTTCGCTCCGGCGTCTCATTCCTGCAAAATCCCATCCCGGCACTTCGGCTTCCATATTCCGGAGTACTCCTTCGTTTCCTGTGAAAGAGGTTCCTACTTTAACAAGAATAATTTCACCTTTCTTTACATCGAATTCGATATACGCGCCGATTTGTTTTTGGTTGGAGATACTCGATTGCGATGCGGTTGGGCTGTTCCCCTGGTAGGTTCCATATCCGGTAAAAGGCTTGTTGAACTGCACCACAAAATGTCCGCTGAACCCTGCCGGTTTGCCCCAGCCTTGGTATATTCTGTGTGCCGGATTATACCCGCGGATTTCGCCTTTTTCGGGGTCGATTTCGATAAATCCCTCTCCTTCGTCGCTGTTAGGATTTACCACAATGTATGCCTTTCCTGCTTCGTCGAAACGAAACCGGAACAAACCTGTATAACAAAGCCCGGTCATTTCTGCCGCAATTTTGTAATCGTCTAAATATACCGAATAATATGCCGGGGTGGATATTTCCTTCTCATGCCGGAATGAAGATGTACGCGCTTCGGGTGAACAGTTGAGCGTTCCCGTAACAGGCATCAGAGTTACGCTACCGTAATCCTGCGTACATGAACCGTCCATCCACCGGCTGGCGCGGAATCCTTGTAATAGAGTGTCGGAATAATAATAAGGCGACAGGCATTTGCGTTCGGAATCGCGGGTTTGCGGTGTCCAGTTGGTAAGACCGTGAGGCACTCCTACCACAGGGTAAGTATTGGCCAAAAGTTCGGTGCCTTCGCCGAAAGTTTGGGCGCTGATGGTGGTACTCGCTGCTGTGCCGATTAATGGATCAACATATTGCAACACGCCTGCCGGCTTATTTTGGCATGCGTAGAAAACCGATATGACAGATAAAGTAATACTATAAAATAAAATACGATTCATCTTAAATGTATGGGTTTCCTGCAAAAATACTGAAAATTTTGTGTTGAAAGTCAATCAATTGTAAGAATTAAAAAAACATTCTATAAATATGTGCAACATTTTTAAATTAATCTCGTATTAAACAGAGTATACTTTTTGAATTGCAAAGTCTAATTTTATAAAATTTTAATTAATTGTAGTAAAAAATGAAAAAAGTAAGTTTTTTGATTGTAGCAGCCATTATGGCTGTAAGTTCAGTATTTGTAAGTTGTACAAAGGATGATGATCCGGCAGCGGCTCCGACCATCCAAGCTCTTTTAAAGGGCGGCACAACAACGGGATTTACTGAATTAACCGAACTAACCGTTAAAGTAGGTGAGCCGGTCTCTTTCCAAGTAACCTACAAAGCCGAAGGAAAAATTAAGCAAATTGATTTCAAAGTAGGTAGTGCTAACGTGGATGGATTCCCGAAAGTGAGCGATAAAGGTGATTTCAAATCCAAATCAGAGATATCGTATACTGCCACATTTGACACGACTTTTGTTACAGCCGGGACGTATACTTATACAACCCTTATTACTGATCAACAAAGTCCTTCGTTGAATGCAACTACGACTTTGACGATCAAGGTTGAAGCAGCTACCACTCCTTTGGAAGCAGCCGTAGCTTTTGACTTGACCTACACAGGTACAAGTCAATCTGATGGAAAAAACATCAATAGCACTTATGATGTTAAGTTTGCAGCAATTACGGATGCTACTACCGGCAAAATATCCGTGGTCACTACTGGTGATAAATTTGTTAAATTGACCGCTAAAGCAGACTTTGATGCCATTACAACCAAGGAAGGCCTTAAAGCGGCTTATGATGCTGGTGCGGCCTCAGGTATTGCCGATTTCACTGTCCAAAGCGATGCTAAATTTGCGGCTGTATATTTTCTGTCAAAGTCAAATGATGTTTATTATAAAATTCAAATGACAAACTTGAAATTTAATCCTGGAAATAATGTAGCAAGTTTTTCTGCTCAGAAATAGGTCATTATTTGTTATTATAAAAAAGCCATTTCTCGAGAGATGGCTTTTTTGTTATTCATGCTTTACTAAAGTCACCCTCAATGAGAAAATTTACCTCTGGAAAATAGTTTGACAATTCTTTTGCATGTAGTTTGAAATTAAATTTCTAATATGGTATTTTTGTGATTACATCAATCAAACCATTATTATGAATAGATTATTTTCAAAAGGCGGAATCCATATTCGAATAATATGGATTGGCTGTTTGCTTTTGTTTTGCGGATATACAGGAGTTTTTGCAAATGATGATCCTTTTCTTGCCTATTGCAACAGTATTCCAACGATAAAGCGGGTAATTAGTGAAGAGTCAATGGGTGATTACCCCAACCGGATTGTTGTCAGAAAGTTCATATTCAATTCCCGTGACCATATCAATGAAGTATATGGGATCATGGCTGTTCCGGCCGGCGAAGGTGTTTTTCCGGCTATCTTGTTTTTGCACGGCGGAGGCGGTAATGCAGAAACGGTGTACGGTCTGGTAGTCGATTATGCCAGGCGTGGATATGTGACAATGGCTATTGATCTTCCGGGCTTATGTGGAGCCAACAATACGCCTTATACCAACGGGATATGGAAAACGGTGGAAAAGGAAAAAGGAATGGAAGAAGCCCGGATCGTCGGCGATCATGTAGAAAAGAGTACGCTCGTCGATGCTGAGGTTGCCGGAATGGAAGCGATTAATTATTTGACGGCACAATCCAAAGTCAATGCTTCCAAAATTGGTATCATCGGATTCTCCTGGGGCGGATATTCTACGACGATGCTTTCGGGCTTGATGGGCGGGAAAGTTAAGGCGGCGTATGCGGTTTACGGATGCGGGTTTTATGAAAAAGGTTCTTTCTGGTTGAAATGGATCGATGCACTTCCGGAGAAAGACCGGCAAGCATGGCTGACATACCTGGATGCAGGCCGGAGGGCGCCAGCCATCAAAGCAGCTTATTTTATCGAAGCGGCTTCCAACGATACTTTTTTCTGGCCTCCGGCTGTGATGGCTACCCTGAAAGCAATCCCCGGAGAAAAGAATCATGTATGGGGCGTGAATTTAAATCATAAGCAACTGCCCTCAGCAAACCTGATGCAACAGCTGTATTTTGATTATCACCTGAAAGGAGTTGGGAAACCCTTTTCAAAAGTGTCCGTATTAAGTATTGAAAAACAGAAAGATGGCGGTAAAAAAGTCATCATATCAGTGGATATTCCGGAGGGGGTTGGACTTGCCTCTGTAAAACTATACCATAGCAGGGAGCCGGAATCAAAAAAATGGCAAGAAAGAGAGTGGAGGGAAATTACAGCCGGGCAGATTTCGCAAAATACATTTGTTGTGATACTTCCCAAAAATGAAGTTGATCTGAAAGTCGATTTTTTTATTTCTGCCGAGGATAATCGGGGAGTAATCACTTCTTGTGATATTTACAATGCGGCTTTGTAAAATTGAGAATTGACAATTGAGAATGACAAACTCCGTTGGGTTTGTGGGCTCAGTAAAAAAATCAGTGTAAAAAGCTGGGAATACATTATTTTAACGTATTTTTGTATCGATTGAAAGGTTTTCTATCGCAAAGTTTATCGACTATTTTCAACGAATATATTTCGGTATATTCCTGATTAGCGATGGCGGATTTGAAGGTTTATTTTGAAGTCATTTCTTTATCTAAAATCAATATCTGCATGAAAAAAATACATTTATCAACCATTTTGTTTTTAAGTTGCTTTTTATTGCATGCTAAGGAATACCATGTTTCAGTAAAAGGTAACGATGCGAATTCCGGTAGCGAAAATGCTCCGTTCAGAACCATCGGAATGGCTGCGCAGACGGCTTATCCCGGTGATGTAATCACTGTCCATGCGGGAACTTACCGCGAATGGGTCAATCCGCCGCGTGGCGGGGAAAATGACGACAAACGCATTGTATACCGTGCTGCTCCCGGCGAACGGGTCGAAATAAAGGGTTCGGAAAAAATCACAAATTGGCAGAAAGAGAAGGATGGAGTATGGAAAATTGTATTACCGGGCGACTTTTTCGGAGATTACAATCCTTACGAAGATTTGATATATGGCGACTGGTTCAGCGATCTTGGCCGTATCCACCACACAGGCGAAGTTTTCCTGAATAACAAGTCGCTATATGAAGCAGAAGCGCTGGATAAGGTATACCATCCTGTGCCGAATACCCGGACGACGGATCTCGAAGGAGCTAAATACACGTGGTATTGTGAAAAAGACGGATCTAATACGGTAATTTGGGCTAACTTCCACAACTACAATCCGAACAAAGAGATGGTTGAGATATCTGTGAGAAGGACATGTTTTTATCCTGAAAAGCCGGGGATCAATTATATTACCATTAATGGATTTCACATAAACCAGGCGGCCACCCAGTGGGGTGCGCCCACGGCCGAGCAGATCGGTATGATAGCCACGCATTGGAACAAAGGGTGGATCATTGAAAATAATGTTATCAGCAATTCGAAATGTTCGGGGATCACCCTGGGTAAGGAACGCGGCACAGGCCACAATGTGTGGTTGAACGATATGAGTATCGATGGTTCATTACATTATATCGAGGTGACGTTTAATACCATACGGAAAGGATGGAACAAGGAAAATATCGGTTCGCACATTGTCCGCAACAATACGATATTCGACTGCGAGCAAACAGGTATATGCGGCAGTATGGGAGCGGCTTTCAGTATTGTCGAAAACAATCATATTTATGATATATGGACCAAACGTCAATTTAGCGGGGCGGAAATCGGCGGTATTAAATTCCATGCAGCAGTGGATACAAGGATACGGAACAACCGGATACATCACACGGGAAGGGCCATATGGCTCGACTGGATGACCCAGGGAACACGTGTTTCGGAAAATCTTTTTTACGGTAACGATCTTGAAGATCTGTTCGTGGAAGTGAATCACGGCCCATTCCTGGTGGACAACAATATTTTCGGATCGCCTGTCAACCTGCGCGATCAGTCGCAAGGTGGAGCATACGTTCATAATTTGTTTGCTGGTAAAATACATAATTATGTGGAACACAATCGCTACACTCCTTATTTTTTGCCGCATTCGACCGATGTGGCGGGTCTTTCCATTATCGTGGGCGGTGACGACCGGTTTCTGAATAACCTGTTTGTCCCGGTCCGGGTTGCCAATAAGAAAAAAATATCCGGAAAATATGGCTTGTCAGGATACAATAAAGAGGTATATCCTATGATGGTCGATGGGAACGTATACTGTGGTCAAGCCTTATCTTTCGATAATGAAAAAAATCATATGGTAATGCCGGATTTCAATCCCGACGTGAAAATAGATGATAAGGGAAACGAAGTTTTTGTGTCATTTGCCATGCAAAGCTTGGACAATTTGAACCCCGAAAAGGTAACCACCGAACGTTTGGGCAAAGCCAAATTGCCAAAAGAATCTTATGAACAACCTGACGGAAGCCCGATTATGATCGATTCCGATTATTTGGGCAGGACCCGTTCAGATCATCCCAAGCCAGGACCATTCGAAACGTTGAAAAATGGTAACATGCAATTTAAAGTCTGGCCACAGTAGATATAAGTGTATTGCTAGTTTTCTTCATAACTTATCATTTTGTTAACCAATATTTATGATAACATCAAAACAACGCGTGCAGGACGCACTAAATCATAAGACCCCTGACCGGATACCGGTCGATTTTGGGTCTACTTCTGTTACTGGTATTCATTGTAAGGTAGTAGAAGCATTAAGGGAACATTATGGATTGGAACGGCGGCCGGTGAAGGTAATTGAACCATTCCAAATGCTGGGCGAAGTCGATAGCGATTTGCAGGAAATTATCGGAATAGATTGTGTCCCTGTTTTCGGGCAGAAGGACATGTTCAATATGGATGGAACCCATATGCATGAACAGGTTACCCCGTGGGGGCAAAAAGTATTAATAACAACCGGAATAGATTTTACGCCCGACGAAAATGGGGATGTATATATCTATGCCGGGGGCGACCGATCATATCCGCCAAGTGCGGTTATGCCGAGCATCTGTTATTTTTTCAATGCAATAGAACGCCCGGTAGAGATTGACGACAGCCGGCTCGACCCATCAGATAACCTTGAGGAATATGGGTTTCTTTCTGACCATGATTTGAAGTTCTTTACGGATGCCGTTAATAAAGCAGCTGCCACCACCAAAGCAGTAGTGGCAAGTTTCGGAGGTACGGCTTTGGGCGATATCGCTTTTATTCCCGGCATGGGATTAAGTCAGCCGAAAGGTATCCGTGGTATTTCTGAATGGTATATGTCCACCATTCTGCGACAGGACTATATTCATGCTATGTTCGAACGCCAGATAGAAATAGCCATTAGCAACTATCAAAAGTTGTGGGAGGCAGTAAGCGAAAAAGTGGATGTGGTATTCACTTGTGGTACGGATTTCGGCACGCAGGAATCGCAGTTTTGTTCTCCCGATATGTTTAACAGTTTGTGGTTGCCCTATTATAAACGTATGAACGATTGGATACACCAGAACACAACATGGAAGATATTTAAACATTCATGTGGGGCGATCCTACCTATTCTTCCCGGATTTATCGAAGCAGGTTTTGATATCATTAATCCCGTTCAGATTAATGCAAAAGATATGGACTCCAATCGTTTGAAAAAAGAATTTGGCGATCGTGTGACATTCTGGGGAGGAGGAATCGATACACAGGGTATATTACCGAATGCTAAACCAGATGAAGTCCGTAGCCACGTGTTGAAACAATGTGAAATATTGGGTCGTGACGGAGGTTTTGTATTCAATGTGGTTCATAACATCCAGGCCAACGCGCCGGTTAAAAATGTTGTGGCCATGGTTGAAATCTTGCGGGAGCTCAGAGGGCATCATTAAGGTAAGCAATTGACTATTGATAATTGATTATCGAATATTGGCGTAATTCGGATTAATTTTTTTTGAGGTACTATTTTTCTTTTTTATCCCGAAAAAAGAACAAAAAACGGGTCGACGATTACTCGCCTGTCGGCTCGTGAGATCGCTTGTGCTAAGTTTAACGCGGTTGCTTATGAGGGTTTCGCCGTTCGCCTTGTTGGCGCTAAGCCCGCCTGAATGACATAGTCGGGCAGGTCATTAACCATTTATCATTGATCATTACTTAATAACCATACAATCCATTTTATCAAATTGTCAAATCCATCAAAAGAAAAAATATTTTCCCTGTTAATCGATTGTTTAATCATTTTATTAAGTCATTGGCTTTTACTTTAGGGAATTAATCATCCGGACAATCAAAATTATAACTGTTATGAAAAAGTTTTTTATCTTATTGGTTTTCTCTCTTTGTTTTTCGGGGATATTGACGGCTGCACCCGGTAAATTGATGGCCGGAACTGCCAAAGTGGATATTACTCCACCAAACCCGAAGTATCCTGTGCATGACCGTTTGTATGCACGAAGCCTTATCCTTGATGCGGGTGGCATGCGTATCGCATTTATTTCTTATGACAATACCGGCTACAGCAACAACAAATTAGTGGCTGAATTGAAAAAGAAATACAATTTGCAGAATATATATTTCTGCCAGTCGCACACTCATTCAGGTGGTTGGGGCGATCCGGCGCGTACCGAAGCTTTATTTACGGAGGTGATTGATAAGGCTTCGAAGAGCATGTTTGAGGCTCGTATTTCCGGTGGACACCGTACTTTTCCGCAATTGAGCTTTAACAGGTTGATTGTTCGCGATGATGGACATGCCCGTGAATCGTGGTTTGCCGACGATCATTACCGCTACATCAATAGGGAACGCTTACCCCATGGCCCGATCGATCCTGTTGTAGGGGTTGTCAAATTGGAAGATACAAAAGGGAATCCCCGGGTAATTCTCATGAATTATGCATGCCATCCCGATGTGGTGTGGAACAATTTTGAAATCTCGGCCGATTATGTGGGCTATGCTACAAAATATACGGAGGAAGCATTTGATAACAAGGTCAATTGTCTTTTCATACAAGGTGGGGCAGGTAACCAGGCTCCCCTTTTCAAGGATGGCGGAAGGACCGGTCCGGACGATCCGCGCAAAGCAAACTACGATTTGATTGAACGTATGGGCAAGTTACTGTCTATCGAGGCGGTAAAACTCGCAAAAGAGTTGTATCCCAATCCATATGACGCGGCCGATATAAAAATGAAATCCGACTCGTTGAAGTTTACCGGCCGTTTCGATAAAACGCGTAGTTTCAATCCGCATTTCTCAACCATTATCATTAACAACAGGTATGCCATCGCCACATTTCCCGGGGAACCTTTCATTAAGTTCCAGATCGACTGGAAACGGGAAATTGAACCATATGATGCCATACCTTTCTTTTTTGGATATGTGTGGGAAGGCGGAAGGGTGCCCGGTTATGTTCCCGATGTGAGGTCGGCGGCTTTGGGCGGTTTTGGCGCCGATCAAAATGTCAATGGTATTGAAGTGGGAGCAGGAGAAAAAATTATGCTTGAACATCTCGAGAATTTCTATATCCTTAACGGTCTCATGAGGTTTGAAATAGGTCCGCGCGAACACCGGTTGGACGACGGGACAGTTTTAAATTAATCACTAAACGATATGAAGACCTTTAAATTTTTAGTTTTATTTTTTGCAGGTTGCATTTTCTTTTCAACCAATGCAGCATCGGGAGCCGATAAATTAATGGCAGGTACGGCTAAAGTAAATGTTACTCCTCAGAAACCGAAATATCCCGTTCACGATTCGCTGTATGCCAGGAGTCTCATTCTTGATGCTGGTGGTACACGTATTGCATTTGTTTCCATAGATCTGGGAAATTATAATAATGCTCCGTTGGTGGAGAGCTTAAAAAAGAAGTATCAGCTAAAGGAAGTATATTTCTGTCCCTCCCACACCCATTCGGGAGAACGCGCTCCATCTCCATGGATGGAGGAACAGATCACGAAAGCAGTGGACAAAGCTTCAAAAAATATGTTTGAAGCACGCATTTCTGCCGGGCATCGATCTTTCCCTCAGTTGGGATTCAACCGCCTGATCATCCGTGACGACGGTTGGGCGCGCGAACCGTGGTTTGCCGACGATCATTATCTTTCTATCAACAAGGAACGTATTCCTTTCGGTCCGGTAGATCCGGCAGTAGGCGTGCTCAAAATTGAGGATACCAAGGGTAATCCGCGTATTATTGTGATGAATTATGCCTGCCACACCGATGCGGTATGGGGTAATTTTGCCCTTTCGGCCGACTGGGTGGGTGTTGCTACCAGGTTGACGGAGGAAGCATTTGATAAAAAAATCAACTGTCTGTTTATTGAAGGAGCGGCCGGTAACATTGCCCCTTTGTTCAAGGATCTGGGCCGGTCGGGACCGGATGACCCGCGTGAAACCGATTATAACCTGATTGAACGTATGGGAAAATTACTTTCTATCGAAACGGTGAAACTTGCGAAAGAGTTGCGTTATAATCCCGAGGATGGTATAGCTGTAAGAGTAAAGACAGATTCACTTCATTTTACAGGTCGTTTTGATAAGGCATTGAAATACAATATATATTTTTCAACTATTTTGATCAATGATAAAATTGCTATTGCGACCTTTCCGGGCGAGCCGTTTATCAAGTTCCAACTCGATTGGAAAAAAGACCTTGAGTCATATGCCATACCGTTTTTCTTTGGATATACCTGGAACGGGGGAAAATGGCCGATCTATGTTCCCGATATCAGATCCTCTGCTTTAGGTGGTTTCGGAGCCGACATGGGATTTCCTCTGATCGAGGTCGGTTCGGGCGAAGCGATTATGAACAAACATCTCGAAAATTTCTATATCCTTAATGGAAGAATGAGACCCGTTCAAGGACCAACGAATTAAATGGTTAATGGTAAATGATTAATGATGCGAATCAAGGGTTGGATAGATATTGTCGATCAGCTTGAAAAGCTGTATTTTCATAACCTCGGGTAAGCGAAGTGTAACCCAAGGGAAAATACACACATCTTACCTGCCTGGAAGGCAGAGCCATATCAAAATCAAAGTGCTGCCTTACAGGCAGATATTCTATTATATCGCTTTTCCGGAGGTCAACGACCTCCGGTTATGAAAATATAGCTTTTCAAGCTATTATTGTTTTCAACCCTTGATTTGCATGAATAACAGAATAACTGAATCTTTGAATTGTTGAATCGTTGAATTTTTAAAGCTGGCCTTTCCGGGTTTCGGCAATGGTACTTTTGAGAAAAATATCTGCTTCCGGACTTCGGGAATGGTACTTTTAGAAAAAATATCTGTTTCCGGGCTTCGGAAATGTCTTTAGGAATAAAAACTAACTTTTCCGGATTTCGGGAGTATTCTGGCGAACAGAAACAATAAGTACCATGCGAGATATTATCGACGTTTTTTTAATTTATTTAGACTTGATTTATTGTTCTTTGCACGAAACAAACCATTAACCATTAACCATTTCTTAACAGATCGTTCATCGTGACGACAGGAATATCCTTAATATCCGGACTAACTAATTCCGGACGATTGTCATGATAAACGTATCCTTCTACATTTTTTAGCGGCCAAACAATCGGAGCGAGACACAGGGTAGCTGCCTGAAATCCCTGCATCGTTGCACCTATGTTACCGGTGTGGGCAGAATTTGCCGCTTCATTCTCAATTACGAAAGGTTTATCAAACCCCAGTTCCATTAAAGTCTCAAGAAACATACGCCAATCCATACTATCATATCCGCCAAAACCCGGCAACATGGCTTCGTAAGGATGTCTGTCCCAATCGTGCTTCGCTACAGGAACTCCTGCTTGTTGGGCAAGTTCCGGATTTACATATTGTTTCGGATACATCGCTCCCCAATAGATGCTGGATTGATTTCTTAAATTCCGTGTCGCCTTGACGTGTACCCTGCGTAACCGGCCGATATCCGTATTCCTGATCACGTCCGACGGATTGATGTTTTGCCAGATATCATGCGAAGGATCATAGGTCTCACCGTGTGCTTTGCTTGGGATAAGTGCATACATCAGTTTCCTGGCGGCAAGTGTTCCCGGAAGATTATTGTAGGTGAACGGCCAGGTTTTAGACCTCCATCCTTCCATGGGGCAGTTTTCGTAAATAATGGTAACGCCAAGATCTTCCGCATACTTGATAATAGGAGAAAATACCTGTTTATACTCGTACAGATTCTTTTCGAACCCTCCATCCTGAACACCCAGTTCGTCATTGTATCCTACAAATGTGCCAACTTTGACATCGTTACGGTCGCCCCCGCATAAATGGGCAATACGGATCAATTTCAACAGATGGTTCTGATTGGTCAATCTTTCTTCGGGATCTCCTCCAATCAGATTTTCATACGATCCGACAGAAAACCGGAGTCCCTCACGGTTGAATTGTTCAATCAGTTGTTTGGCCTGATCGGGGCCAAAAGTTTCATAATCAAGATGAGTGGCTACATGGTCGCTGCGGGAACCACCCCGGGGGAAAACGCATATTTCCAGACCCTGTACATTTATTTCCTTTGCCTTTGTGATGATCTGCTCAAGGCTAAAAGGTTTGAAAGCCGATGTCATCAACCAAATCTGATTATTCATAAAGTCAAGTGTTAAAATTAATTTTGTTATGGGAAATGCTATAATATAGCTACAGATATTCCAGTCATATAACAACCCTCAAAGTTATGGATTTTATGATTACATGGTATTATACTCCTATGAAAATATACCGTCCCATACGGGACATTTTCAGGCGTGCCGTCAGGCACAAAATATTGGTAGGATAACAAAACCGATTGTATATAAGTCCCACATAGGGACGACATATTCGTATGTAACAATAATATCTGGGATACATATTTTATTTAATGAATATCGGATGTTTTACCTAACCCTGTCCCGTAGGAACTGAATATGAATAACCGTGGGCTTCACCCACGGTTATTATTCGCTGGCGCTCATGAGAACGCTTACGCTAAGTTTTAACGCGCTCCGCCTACCGGCTGCGCTTGAACGGAACTTAACCGAAGGCGTTTTCACGCAGCGAAGCAAGTAAAATCGTCAATATGGCATGGTTATTCACTGTCGTTCATGAGGGCTAAGCCGTTCGGGCTAACACCCGCCGCACTTCGAAAATGAACAACTGATTATCTACAACGCAACATTTAACTACAGCCATATTGTCCCATTATTTTCGTCACGCATTTTTTTATCATTAAAAATGATACTGAAGCATTAATTTTCTGTATATAAGAGATAATTTGTCGTTGACAAATATCGTCTTATATTCATTTTTTTGTGCGAAATAAAAAACATTTTTTCTAAATTTATCTTTATAGTATTAGATATATTATAGTGAAGCAAGTTTTGTTTTATTCGCACATTGTTATGGATATCTTCTTACATGGATTTTGCCGATTCCTGGCATTTTTTCCACTTCGGTGCCTGTATTTGTTATCTGATTTTATCTATCTAATAGCATATTATATAATACGTTACCGACGGGATATTGTCGCAGAAAATTTGGAAAATGCTTTTCCTGAAAAGACACTAAAAGAGCGTAAAATAATTGCCCGGCAATTTTATCATTTTCTATGTGATGTGATGGTCGAAACGATTAAGACCCTTCACATCAGTGATCAGGAAATGCAACGACGCATTCATTTCAGTACGCCTGAATTGCTTGACGAATTATACCAGAAAAATAAACATGTATTTATTTCTACAGGACACTATGGCAACTGGGAATGGCTTGCAACACTTGAAGCAATTGATCCGTATCATCAGGCAACATTATACAAACCGTTAAATAACAAGACTTTTGACAATTTAGTTTGCAAGATCCGGACTAGGTTTGGCACGGAAGTGTTTCCTGTTAATAACGCATTACGAGCAATTAATCATTTCATACACAGCAGTAAACAGACTATACTTTGTTTCCTGTGCGACCAGTCTCCGCATAAAAATATGATACAACATTGGACAACTTTTCTAAACCAGGATACACCGGTACATTTGGGTATGGAAAAGCTGGCACGAAGATATAATGTTGCAGCCATGTATTTTGAAGTAAGACGAGTAAAACGAGGCTATTATCTTGTAGATACAACCCTTATCTCCGAAAATGCAGCAGAAACAAAGCCTTTGGAAATTACCGAAAAACATGTTGCTCTTCTTGAACAAAGTATCCGTCGAAACCCGCAATATTGGTTGTGGAGCCACCGGCGATGGAAACACAAGCGGGAGCCAATCAATTGATTATTGGTGATCGAATATTGATTATTAATGAACTACCCCGAAGCAAGCTGTCGGGGTATCAATAAGGAATATTTTTCTTTTTCTCGCTACAAGCAGCAGAGAATTAAACCCAAAGAGATTAAGTTCCATAAAATGAAAGGGTTTAACGGGATAAAAGAAATCGTTGCACCACATCCAGAAACAATTCGGGTTGTTCCACATGCAACCAATGTCCGGCATTGGGAATAGTAACAATCTGTGAATTAGTGAAACTTTGCCGGATGAAGGGATATATTGCCGGAGATATATAAGGCGATCGCTTTCCTTTTACAAACAAGGTCGGAACATTAATATGTTTGCCTTTATCCAATTCAAGTTGATCCATTCCGTTGAGTATGTGTGGCAAATTCTGAACAATAGCCTGTATATTGATACGCCAACTATAGTGGGTTCCATTTTCGCGTCGCAGGTTTTTTAACAAGAATTGCCGCACATTCATATCGGGAATCGATTGCGCCCAAGACTGTTCAATTTCTTCCCGCTTCGTATATTGGTTTAAATCAGTATGTAACAGTGTATCTACGATATTCAAATGCTCTATAGAAAGGGGCGAAAACTCAGAAGCTGAGGAATAATTGACAGGTGCAATATCATCAATAATGAGTTTGATAATCCTTTGAGGGATAGTTGCCGCAACATACATGGCTGTTTTTCCTCCCATCGAATGTCCCAGCATGATGCATCGATCAATATTATTATTGTCCATCAATTCAATAATATCGGCACTCAATGCAGCATATGTATGTAACGGATGATGTGGTGAACGTCCGTGATTACGCAAATCGGGAACAAATACTTCGTATTGCCCCGACAAACCACGCGCAATGGTTAGCCAATTATCCGAACTCCCATATAAACCGTGCAAAATAACCACTGGAACACCTTGTCCCATTCTCCTGAAAAACAATTCCATCCCGTAATTGAACTAACGACTACTGCTAAATTAAAAATTAAGAGTTAAGAACTTAGCGCAAGCGATCTCACCAAAGGTAATTAAAAAATACAACACGCATATTTTAAAAGTGTTACTTTGATTTACGCCACTTCGAAGTTATTTGATTTTAATCAAGCTTTAAAACATTTTCCATTTGAAAAATCTCAATTTACTTTTCACATAAGTTGTATTAACCGGTATATTATAGGAAAGCATAATTTCATGCGATCCGTTGTTATAGCTGCTTAACTCATCTATTCCATAATCAAAAGAATAAGCCACCCTGATTCCCCTGTATACATTGATACCCAAGGCTACTCCCAAGGTCATGGGATTGCGGTATATCAAATTGACGCAGATGTTGTTGTTATAGCGAAATCCCATGCTCAACTCGTAAGTATTCAGCTTTTGGGTATTGTGCCAGGTGATACCGGGAATAAAGTCCCAATACTTGTCCATCGGTAGTTTTCCACGCGCATATACATAAATATTCCGCATCGGAACAACCAACGATTGGTCTTCATGGGAACGTAACAGATGCGTCACAGAAGCGCCGATTTCTATTTGACGGGTATTGAATTCGAATCCAAAATCAAAATCGGGCATGATTTTCGACTCTTTGATAAAAGTGATCGATTCATCATCACTTTCTCTTGCAAAAAAATCCGACTCATCATATGTACTGCTGAACAAACCCATCCCTAACCCCAAAGATAAAAAAGCTTTTTCTTCAAATGGAATAAAGTACGCATAATTCATTTTCAGATTTTGTGTTTTCTGAGGCCCGAATTTATCACTCATCCACATCAGGCCAAAACCCGAACGAATATCTTTTACAAATCCGCTACCGTTCACGACCTGTGTAGACGGTCCCGGAAAACCTGTCCATTGCCGGCGTACTGCCAAATAGGCATTAATATCACCGCCCTTACCGGCAGCGGCAGGATTAATCACAGCGCGATTGTTGGTTTGCTGGAGAAACATGGGATCAGTCTGCGCAAACGTTTCCACGATAACGCAAAGGACAATAGTCAATATGGATAAAAAGATCTTCACGCTTACCATCAAAGTTTTAAGGTCACAGTTCCTTTATAAACACGGTGTTCACCGTTGTTCATTGTCCGTTTCACCACGTATAGGTAAGTCCCCTGGGGAACTATTTTACCTTTATAAGTACCGTCCCAACCCGAAGTTCCTTTATAAAGCAATTCGCCCGCACGGCTGAAAACAGTCAAATCATAACCTTCAAGAAAAATTTCATTTTTTCCATCCTGGTTGGGAGTAAAGACATTCGGAAGTCTTTTACTTTCCACCGGAATCTCCAATTGATCCTGAGCGACACAATAATTAACGTCGGTAGCAAACACTCGAACCGCATAAGTTCCCAATTCCGCCTGGAAAGCAATCTGGTTGTTCGATCCTATTTCCTGTACAACCTTGTTGTTGAGTAAGAATTTATAACTAGCAAAACCAGGCGTTGCTTTTACGGTTATTTCGTCACCTTCAAGTATTTCGTCTACACGTCCATCATATACAAGCGCTACCGGTTCCGTTTCCAGTACTGATATATCAACACTTTTCGATTTAGAGGTAAACCCATCACTCACCGTTACTTCATATGTTGTTGAAACCAAAGGATAATCTTCCATTACAGCATTTGTCCAAGTCCGGGGCGTCCAGGAATAAGTATACAAACCACTGCCACCACTTACCACGGGAGTAATAACGACAGATTGTCCCGAACATATTTCATAAGGATATACCCTGAGTGATACTTCCAGCTCACGATACGGATGGCGTACGAGTACTTTGAATACGCATTCGACAACATTTCCTGCTTTATCAGTAATTGAATGCCGTACAGTCGTCTCACCCAATGGAAATAACGAACCACTTGGCAACCCTTCAAGCAGATCAACACTGACCACGCCACAATTATCTGTATAGTCCAGAGTATAATCGACTTTTGCTGAAAAAATGTCAGTATTGACAATAATCTCAATATCATCGGGGCACGTTCCTTTAGGAAGTTCAGCATCTATCACCGTAACGGTCTGCTGTGCTTTTTCCTTATTACCCACCAAATCTTCCACCCACCAGGTAAGGGTTGTACTTCCCAACTGATACTCATTCGGAGCTGCAGGTTCGATGTAAATTCTCAACTGGTCAGTGGGTGTACAGTTATCAGATACTTCAGGTAATCCAAGGTCAACGTTCGTAGCATAACAAACCCCGTCATTCGTTTTTATTTCCAGATTTCCGGGTGCAATGATCTGCGGACGTATATTATCCCCTACATTTACAATAATGGTCCTTGGATAGTTACTTTCGCAAAAACCTTCATACTGAAGTGTAACATAATAAACCGTATTGGCTGTCAATACCGGCGTTTCGTAAGTAGGACCGGTATTAAAAAGGCCTGTTTTGTTGCTATTTGTATACCATCTGAAAATAGGATCGGGTATTTCGGCAGACAGTGTAATGGTAGTATTATTAAAAGAACACACATGGGGTATGTCAGGAATATTGATCAATTGTTGTGATGCACGATCCTGTATGGTAACAATTACTTCTTGTTTGGGGCTTTCGCATTTCCCTGGCTGGGTCCGTGTTACATAAAATGTCTGTGTCCCCACAGTACTTGTATTTATCACGGGTGCAGAAATCTTATTTCCTTGCTGATTGTACCATTGAATAATATCTCCCGGGTCACCTGTAGCTGTCAATATTGGATTGGAGGCATTGATACAATAGGTCGGCTGAGTATCTGTAACCGGTAAATCAGAAAGTTCAATAACAGTTATTTTTACTTCAGCACGGGAGCTTTCACATAACACATCACCACCAAAATCTTCTACAAAGGAAACCCACCAGGTCTGAGTTCCAACTGTTCCAGTATTTGGTGTGGGCGCTTCCGGTAAGGGATAGCCTCCCGTTGCCTGGGTATACCACAATGCATTGTTTTGAACAATGGCCAAGGGTGCAGCTTGTTCTTCACGACAGTATTCAGTTTTAGATGTAACGGTCGGGGCATTGGGTGTATCATAAACTTCAATGGTGGTTAAAGCAATACTGGTACCACAACCATTTTCAACTGAAAATTCTAACTGACTATTGTTTTGACTGTAAGCGACCTGAATATCTAATTCCGGATTATTTCCTACCACCACTCCTCCTAATCGCCAGACATACCCGGTAATAGGACTTCCATTATCTATTATGGCTCCATTAGGTTTTGCAACTAAAAGTCCTCCATTACATGCAGGCGACACATCAATTCCTGGTACAGTCGGCTTGTCGAGAACAGTTAAAGTTGCACCATTTGATGCTTCCGACCCTACTCCTATTACATTAACCAAACAGGAGTATTCCCCCGCCAGAGTTGCTGTATACGTAGAGTTTGTAGCATTGCTCTTGATTGCGATCCCATCTTTGTACCATCGATAAGATACTTGGTATCCACTTTGATATTCGTCCTTAACCTCGACAAAAAATTCTGCTGTTGACCCTTTACAAATCGTCTGGCTGACAGGTTGTGTTTTAATGACATCTGTTGCTGATACAAACGAAGAGCCGGTCAAAACGATCATCAAGGATAACAAGACTCGTTTAAAAAAAAGATGTATATATGAGTGTCTGTTTATAATCATTTAATATTCAAAACATAACAATGAACACCTAACTTTGGTTTCATTTGTTACAGATTTTGTGCACCTTAGTTATACGGAAAATATTCATTTTAGTTACACATTTTGGCATGATGTTCGCTAAAATAAAACAGATATTTCCTGATTTTGTTATCAATAAAGGCAAGAAGACTATCGTGTCAGTTGATTTTTTTATAAAGACAAATGAGCTGGAGAGAACTAATACCCAACAATAAGAGTGCTCTAACCCAAATATTCAGTTCGTTGCGTTCGCGCAACTATCGGTTGTATTTTATTGGGCAATGTATTTCGCTGATAGGGACATGGATGCAACAAGTCGCGATGAGCTGGTTGGTCTACCGGCTCACCGATTCAGTATTGCTACTTGGCACAGTAGCCTTTATCAATCAATTGCCCAGCTTTTTGATTTCCCCATTTGCAGGTGTGCTCACCGACCGTTTTGAACGTCGCCGTATCATGCTTTTTACGCAGACCTTATGCATGATAGAGGCTTTGTTCCTGGCCATCCTGGTACTTACCAACTTAATCCAGGTATGGCACATTATGGCGTTCAGTTTGTTTGTAGGAATGGTCAATGCTTTCGATGCTCCTACACGCCAGTCCATGGTTGTCGAACTGGTTGACCGGAAGGAGGACCTAAGCAATGCTATTGCGCTCAATTCGGCCATATTCAACGGCGCCCGGCTAATCGGCCCTTCAGTAGCGGGAATCCTGATTGCCTTAGTGGGTGAAGGATATTGTTTCCTGATAAACGGACTGAGTTACATTGCAGTGTTGGGCGCTTTATTTATGATTCGAACAACGAAACACCATAAAATACAAAAACAAGAAAAAGTACTTTCCGGTTTTATCGAAGGGTTCAAATATTGTTATCATTACTTGCCTATCCGCATATTGCTGATGATGGTGGCTATGCTAAGCCTTGCAGGAATGCCTTTTATTGTCTTAATACCAGCTTTCGCCAAGGATGTATTGGGTGGCGACAGCCACACGCAAGGATTCATCCTGTCGTCGATCGGGGCCGGTGCTCTGATGGCTGCAATCTACTTAGCCGCCCGGAAAAGCGTTTTGGGACTTGGCAAAGTGGTATCCATCATGGGCGTAGTATTTGGATTAGGATTGGCCTGTGTCTCTTTCATGCGCATACACTGGATGGTATATGCTATATTTGTGCCGACAGGATTTGCTATGATTGCAACACTTGCATCATGTAACACTTTATTGCAGACATTAACCGATGATGATAAACGTGGCCGGGTAATGGGTTTCTATACCATGTCCCTGATGGGAATGGCGCCTTTTGGGAGTCTATTTTACGGTTCTGTAGCCGATTGGGTGGGCGTACCCTACACCATGATGGGTGGCGGACTGATTTGTGTGGTTAGTGCGTTGTATTTTGAACATTGGCGGCCGATTGTAAGGCGTCTGTCCCGAAAAGTTTATGTAAAAAAGGGTATTATTCCCGAAATAGCAAAAGGTATTGACATGGAAAGTATCATGGAATAAACTGCTTTTTTCGTACTTTTGTAATATTTAATACTTGATATCATGATTTTCGATTGGTCTTTAATACAGCAATTTTATACCGGATTAGGTCAGAAACAACAACAAATCCGCAGTATATTAAACCGTCCGCATACTTTGACGGAGAAAATTCTTTATGCACATCTGTCGAAAGATATGCCTGTAAAAACTTATAATCGTGGTGCTGATTATGTGAATTTCGCACCCGACCGTGTCGCTATGCAGGATGCCACAGCACAGATGACCTTACTCCAATTCATGAATGCCGGGATGGAACGCACAGCTGTTCCCTCGACTGTACATTGCGACCACCTGATCCTGGCGCATATAAATGCAAAAACCGACCTTGAAAAAGCGATAGACAGCAATCGTGAAGTATACGATTTCCTGCAATCCGTGTCTGCCAAATACGGGATTGGATTCTGGAAACCGGGAGCAGGTATCATCCACCAGGTAGTACTCGAAAATTATGCTTTCCCCGGAGGTATGATGGTTGGTACAGATTCACATACGCCCAATGCCGGCGGATTAGGCATGGTGGCCATTGGCGTTGGCGGAGCCGATGCAGTAGATGTCATGGCGGCCATTCCCTGGGAACTATGCATGCCAAAGATCATCGGTGTAAAACTCACAGGAAAACTTACCGGATGGACATCTCCCAAAGATGTAATTTTGAAATTAGCCGGTATTCTTACCGTGAAAGGGGGCACCAATGCCATCATCGAATATTTTGGCGAAGGAACCTCTTCTATTTCGGCAACCGGTAAAGCCACCATTTGTAACATGGGAGCCGAAGTAGGCGCTACCTGTTCGCTGTTCCCTTACGATGAAAAGATGGCGCAATATCTTGCAGCTACAGGTCGCGAAGATGTGGCAAAATTAGCTGAGGCAAACCGGATACATCTTCAAGCAGATCCCGAAATATATGCCGACCCCGGAAAATATTACGATCGTGTTGTTGAAATCGATCTGGATACGCTCGAACCATACATAAACGGTCCGTTCACACCCGACGCAGCACATCCCCTATCATCATTCGCCCAAACCGTCAAGGAAAAGGATTATCCGGAAAAATTGGAAGTCGGGTTGATCGGTTCGTGTACCAACTCATCCTACGAAGACATGACACGCGCTGCTTCCATCGCCCGCCAGGCTTTGGAAAAGGGCGTCAGGACAAAAGCGCAATTTATCGTTACGCCCGGGTCGGAACAAGTTCGCTATACTGCCGAACGCGATGGATTACTTCAAACATTTGAAGCAATCGGCGGCGTGACGATGGCCAACGCTTGCGGCCCATGTATCGGCCAATGGAAACGCCAGACCGATGACCCGACACGACGCAACTCCATCATTACCTCGTTCAACCGCAACTTTGCCAAACGCAATGACGGTAATCCTAATACTTTTGCTTTTGTAGCTTCGCCCGATATTGTTACCGCATTTGCCATTGCCGGTGACCTGACATTCAATCCGGCAAAGGATTTTCTCATTAATGAAAAAGGCGAAGAAGTCCGCCTAGACCCACCGCAGGGAATGGAACTTCCTCCCGCCGGTTTTGCTGTGGATGATCCCGGTTACATTGCGCCAAACAAAGAAGGGGCTTCAGTCACTGTAAAAATCGATCCCCGATCGGAACGTTTGCAAAAATTACAACCTTTCGCTCCCTGGGATGGTAAAAATTTTAAAGGCTTGCGCTTGTTGATCAAGGTATCGGGTAAATGTACCACCGACCATATCTCCATGGCCGGACCCTGGTTACGGTATCGCGGACACCTCGACCACATATCGGACAACATGCTGATGGGCGCGGTAAATGCCTTTAATGGTAAGACGGATCACGTTCTTGACAGTTTCACGCATTCGTACGGCAAAGTATCGGAAGTGGCCAGGAATTACAAGGATCAAAATATCGGTTCAATCGTGGTTGCCGAAGAAAACTACGGTGAAGGGTCTTCACGCGAACATGCAGCTATGGAACCACGTTTTTTGAACGTAAAAACAATCTTAGCCAAATCCTTCGCCCGCATTCACGAAACCAACCTCAAAAAACAGGGTATGCTGGCACTCACTTTTATCGATAAATTCGACTATGACCGCATCCGCGAAGACGATATGATCGATGTACTGGGATTGGAAACATTCATGCCCGGCAGGTCGCTTACCATTGTGTTGCACCATGCCGACGGCTCCCGCGAAGAGTTCCAGGCACAGCATACCTATAATCAGGCACAAATAGAATGGTTTAAAGCCGGAAGCGCACTCAATAATTTGTGACAGGTGACGAGTGAC
Organism: Bacteroidales bacterium; assembly: GCA_031551645.1. Lineage (GTDB taxonomy): Bacteria > Bacteroidota > Bacteroidia > Bacteroidales > UBA4181 > JAIRLS01. The sequence goes on from JAVBNI010000069.1 coordinate 70,637, forward strand.
AGGTGACAAGAAATTTATAGATTTATATCTAAGGATCAAATCATATTAACAGATTAAAAAATCATGAACCAAATAACTTCAAGCAACGGAATATTACAAGTGCCTTCCACTCCGGTGATTCCCTATATCGAAGGCGATGGGATTGGGAAAGATATATGGCCTTCATCCCGCATGGTGATTGATGTTGCAGTAGAAAAGTCATATCAGGGAAAACGGAAAATCCTTTGGGAGGAAGTGCTTGCCGGAGAAAAATCCTTCAACCAAAATGGTTCATGGCTTCCTGATGCAACAATGGATGCTTTCCGGAAATATTTAGTCGGGATAAAAGGGCCGCTTACCACGCCGGTTGGCGGAGGCATACGTTCGTTGAATGTAGCTTTACGCCAGGACCTGGATCTTTATGTTTGCCTAAGGCCGGTAAGGTGGTTCAAAGGGGTTGTTTCGCCATTGAAAGAACCTCAGAAAGTCAATATGGTGATTTTTCGCGAGAATACCGAAGATATTTACGCAGGCATCGAATGGATGCAAGGTACACCCGAAGCGCAAAAAATGCTTGAATTCCTACAAAAGGAAATGGGCGTAAAAAAGATCCGGTTTCCCGAAACATCATCGTTCGGAGTAAAACCCGTATCGGTGGAAGGAACTGAACGTTTGGTACGGGCGGCCATTGAGTATGCGCTTCGCAACCACTTACCGTCAGTAACGTTGGTACACAAGGGTAATATCATGAAGTTTACCGAAGGCGGCTTCAAAATCTGGGGATACGCATTGGCAGAACGTGAATATGGCGACGCCATCCGTTCGGGAAAATTAGTGATCAAGGATGTGATTGCCGACGCTTTCCTTCAAAATACCCTGTTACGGCCTGAGGACTATTCTGTCATTGCAACCCTTAACCTAAACGGTGACTATATTTCCGATCAATTAGCTGCCATGGTTGGCGGTATTGGTATTGCCCCGGGGGCTAACATTAATTATCTGACCGGTCATGCCATTTTTGAAGCTACCCACGGCACCGGGCCTGATATAGCCGGAAAAAACATAGCCAATCCGTCGTCGCTGCTGTTGTCGGCGGCCATGATGCTGGAATATATTGGATGGAACGAAGCGGCACAATGCATCGTCAATGCCATGGAACAAACCCTGCAACAAGGCAAAGCCACCGTCGACCTGGCTCGATTCATGCCAAACGGGAGGACACTCGGAACAAAAGAGTTTGCAGAGGAGCTGATCAAATCAGTAGGCAGTGGCCAGCAGTAGTAAACAGTAGGCAGTGGCTTACTGTATGTTTATTTCGGCAACAATACGTTTGGCGCCACCTACTTTTTCGGTGACAAAAAAATATAACGGATGTCACATGTGATATTATGGCGTTGATCCGGATCATAAAGTAAATCGCTCATAGTTCCTTCCCAGTTGCGGTCGAAGTTGTGCTGAGGTTGTAAAAATTTGTTTTGTCTCTAAATCGATGTGAATATAAAGTAGTACACTTAATATTGCTTAAACGTTTAAGCAATATAATTTTATTTAATATAATGATGAATTTACACTACAAATAAAGAACATGAATTTACACAGATCATTATTATCATAATGAACTAAAGAAACACAAAAAGTCCTTTGGATAATCGATAAAAATGTTCGTTATTTGATGGTGAGATAAAATTCGTTTTTATATAGAAAAACTAGTTTGTTTTTATATATAAGATGATGGATATAAGACTATTGAATAATTTTGGGAAACGGGGAGATTTTTCTATTTATGAGTTAACAGCAAGCAAGCGAAAGCATCTTGAGAGTAACCACTGTCATGTTAGCAGCAAGCGACAGCGCAGTGGGGCCGGATAGCCGAACGACAAACAATACATAATCAAATAATTTAAAACCAAATGAATAGAATTTTAATCGTCATTTTAGTTGCGCTAAATTTTCAAGCGTGTGTACAAGAAAAAGTTCTTTTGGAAAAACCAAGTATCGACAAGAGGACCGAGTTATTAAGCATCGTTTTTCGTTTGGCAGAAAAGCCAGAGTATTCGTCAAAGGAGTTTAAACTTTATTCCGATAGAATAGAACAATATTTTGAAAAATACAAAAATCATGAGTTGATTCAATTCACAAAATCAATCATTTCTGAGAGTTGGGTTGGTTATGATCAAGTAATGTCAATGGCTCTTCATATGGACGATAACCTGAAACTGCTGACAGATGTCAAGGAAATCTGGCAACATACTGGGTGGAAAAAGGAATATGCAGAGAAGTTTGTTCTGTTATTGCAGAAGTTTTATAAAGATACCGAATTTGACAAATTTTTTAAAGATAATGCCGATATTTACGATGAGGCAGTCAAACGTTTTTCCCCTGTTTATGAGCAAATGGATTTAAACTGGTATCGTACTTTTTACGGAAAAGAATCTTCAGAAACATTTTTGATAATCATCGGATTGGGTAATTATGACGCTAATTACGGGGTGAACTTAGATTATACCAATGGAAACAGAAAAGTATATGCTATTATGGGTTATTGGAGAATTGACAATACAGGTATGCCCGAGTTTAGGACAAATGAATATTTCCCAATAATACTTCACGAGTTTAATCATTCATTTGCACCACAATTGACTGAAAATAGTAAAGACCATCCGTTAAGAGAAAGCGGGGAAAAAATATTTTCAGTAGTGAAAGATGAAATGACAGCTCAAGCGTATCCATTGTGGGAAGGGATGTGGAATGAAGCAATAGTGAGGGCAGCCGTTATTAAGTATATGAAAGACCATAATTTTAAACAATTAGAAATTGAAAATGAAATAAAGATACAAAAAGCAAAAGGATTTTTTTGGATAGAAGAACTTGTTGATGAATTGGAAAGTTATGACAAACAACGAGACATATATCCAACATTAGATAGTTACATGCCGAAACTTGTTGAAGCCTATAACATTTGGGCAAAAACATTTAAAACAAATGATGATGCTATGCAATGAGTGACAGATGCCTAACGAGCGGTTTGGCGTCAGGCGGGGTTTAGTTGTGGCTTGATGGTTCGGTAGGACTTCATCATCTGTCGGTTTTTACAAAAGCAAAACCTTCGCAAAGCTATCTATCGTTATGTGTCAGCGAATAAAGTGCGCAATGAACAAAACCCGTGGAAAATTGAATGCATCCTACAATATGGCAAGACCAGTAAAGCCATAAGAGAAGGAAAAATTTAGAAGTTGCACCACCGCGTAGCTTTTTTTGTGCCGGATCAACCACTATTGTACTGTCATCTCATCTACGATCCGTGTGGCGCCATACACCTTCCCGGTAACGAAAAGAACGTAACGGATATCGACCACAATATTACGGCATTGATCCGGATCATAAAGCAAATCGCTCATGGTTCCTTCCCAGTTGCGGTCGAAGTTGAGGCCAATCAATTCGCCTTTTCCATTGAACACGGGACTTCCCGAATTGCCACCCGAAGTGTGATTCGAGGCGATGAAACATACGGGAACCGTATTACCGGAAGCATAACGTCCAAAGTCTTTATTTTCATATGCCACTTTCAAAGCCTGAGGTACTTTATAGTCATATATTTCCGGGTTGTCTTTCTCCATGATCCCCTCAAGCGTGGTATAAGGCAGGTATTCTACTGCATCGGAAGGCGAATATCCTTCCATGCGACCAAAAGCAACACGCAAAGTATGGTTCGCATCAGGGTAAAACATCCGCCCGCTATTAACCTGTAATTGTGCCGCCATATAGATACGTGACAAACTATCGCGTTGCTGCAACAAGCGTGCGTGTGGCATACGGATTTTTGTATCCAGCATTTTGTGTCCGCTCCGGTAAATCAGCAAGAAAGGATCGTTGGCTAAAAGCTTCGTATTCTTTTTGGTTGGATGTGTCAATGCCGCCTTTATTGTCTCATATGAACGGAAAACCGATTTTTTGTATGCTTCATCAGCCCATTGTTCGAATGAACCTTTATGCTTTTTAAGCTGCATGGTCATCTCATCAAAATGATACCCGGAAGGAATCTCATCATAATATGCTTTCATCATGGCAATAAAAAGATTCCGATCTACCTGTGGGGAATAATCTTTATAAAATTTTTCGGCACCGTACAAAAAAACCGCTACCAATGAATCAGGTAGCATGACATTTTCATTTGAGTTAATCAGAAGGGCATCATAGAAACCAGCAAAATTAACTAATTCAATTGTAGTTATTGCCTCAGGATAACAAATCCAGGCTTGATTAAGTGGAGCAAACATTTCTATGTTACGGCGTATCTGACTTAGCAACTGTCCATAATCTTGCACCCATTTTGAATTGGATTGTATCTGCTGTGTAAAGCGGTCTTCATAAGTATGCTTTTGCGCCAAACCATCGGCACGCTTCACACCGTGTATCACTCCCTGCCATTTTTTCCAGGCATTGCTCACCGAAGCATATTTGGCAGCATATTGAATACGGACAGCAGGGTCGGCCTGCATGTAACCATCCATAATCTCAAGACGTTTTGTCCGCATGGCTACACGAAGGGGATAGTTCTGATGTATGAGATAATCCATCTCATACGAACTGATATATTCATCGGTCGCTGCCGGATAGCCATATACTATAGTAAAATCACCACGGCGAACGCTGGAAACGGATACCGGTACATGCCGGCGGGGTTGATAAGGTACGTTGTCCGATGAATATTCTGCGGGTTTATTATCCTTTCCAGCATATATGCGAAAAATACTGAAATCACCCGTATGACGAGGCCATACCCAGTTATCGGTGTCCCCGCCGAATTTCCCAATGGCCGATGGCGGCGCACCCACCAATCGCACATCATGATATACTTCATAAAGATACATGAAGTACTGGTTGCCTTTATACAAAGGTTTGACTTCTATGTGATAACTCCCTTCGGGTTTATTTGCCTTGCAAATACGCGAAATAACCCGCCGGATACTGTCTCCCCGCTCCTGCTCATTCATCGAGGGAGTAATGTTCTGTAAAACCTGTGTTGTTACATCTTCCATTCGTTCCAGAAACGCAACACTCAACCCCGGATTGGGTAATTCTTCATCAAAAGAAGATGCCCAGAACCCATCGGTCAGATAGTCGTGCTCCAATGAGCTATGTGCCTGTATCTGCCCGTAACCACAATGATGATTAGTCAGTAATAATCCCTGTGGCGACACTACCACACCGGTGCATCCACCGCCAAAGAGAACGATGGCGTCTTTCAAGCTTGACTGGTTGATGCTGTAAATATCTTCGGACGAGAGCGCCATTCCCATATTTTTCATCTGTTGATAACGAGTTTGTTCCAATAACAAAGGTATCCACATACCCTCATCTGCCCGGACAGGGATCAATGCTAAAAGCGAAAAAATGAAAATAGATGTCTGTTTTGCAATATTCATGATCATTTTTTTTGATGATAGAATAAAATTATAAATATCTGAGTAGCCTTATACTTTGATGTTTACGAATTTCAATGTACAAAGATAATCTGATCTTAAAAGAAAAGCAAAACAACGTTTCTTCTTTATTTGTAAATTTGCAATATATATCAAAATACATATGAATTTATAAGGTATTTAATAACTTTTAAAACCAGAAAACAATGAAAAATGAATATATGCTTTATAAACTGTCTGAGTCGATCAAGACTACCAGCAGGATCGATAACGAGTTATTCCAGCAGTATAATGTCAAACGGGGGCTACGTAATGAGGATCATTCGGGCGTCCTGGTAGGGCTGACCAAAATAGGCGATGTGGTTGGTTATGAACGTAGCGACGATGGATTGAAAGCCATCCCGGGAAGGCTAATGTACAGAGGTATTGATCTGGAAGAGTTGGTGAAGGGTTTGCAAACTGAAAGCCGGTTGGGCTTTGAGGAAACAGTATTTCTTTTGCTCTCCGGGTACCTACCCGACCAGGAAGAACTGAACACTTTCTGCGACATGCTGAACCATGCGCTTCCATTGGAACAGAAAATCAAGATGAGCATCATCGATCTTGAAGGTACCAACATCATGAATATACTTGCACGTACGGTGCTGGAAATGTATACTTTCGACGAAAAACCCGATGACACCTCACGTGAAAATCTTATGCGGCAATCGATTGACCTGATCGCAAAATTTCCCACCATCATTGCCTATGCATACAATATCATGCGGCATAGCACTTACGGACGGTCTTTACATATCCGCCATCCGAAAGAGGATGTATCGATTGCCGAGAATTTTCTGTTTATGCTCAAAGGGCCCAGGCGTTATACTAAATTGGATGTAAAAATACTTGACTTGGTGCTGATCCTGCATGCCGAACATGGCGGAGGTAACAACTCTACGTTTACTGTCCGTGTGACCAGTTCGTCGGGTACCGATACTTATTCGTCGATTGCGGCAGCTATTGGTTCGCTGAAAGGCCCGCTGCACGGAGGAGCCAATCTCCAGGTGATTGATATGTTCAACCACTTGAAAGAGAATATCAGTGATTGGGAAGACCGCGATGAAATCGTGGAGTACCTGAAAAAGATACTCAACAAGGAGGCTTACAACCGTTCGGGAAAAATATACGGGATCGGCCATGCCGTATATACCGTATCCGATCCCCGGGCTGAGTTACTGAAAGAAATGGCACGTGAACTGGCTAAGGAAAAGGGACGGGAAAAGGAATTCAATTTCCTGACCTTGCTTGAGGAATTAGCCGTTGAAACGTTTATGGAATATAAAGGGAACAAGGTGAATAAACGGGTTTGCGCCAACGTGGATTTTTATTCAGGTTTTGTATATGAAATGATCGGTCTGCCGTCAGAAGTTTTTACTCCGTTGTTTGCCATGTCTCGCATTGCAGGGTGGACGGCACACCGCATCGAAGAGCTTAACTTTGCCAGCAAACGGATTATCCGGCCTGCTTATAAGAATGTGAACACAACAAAAAGTTTTGTGCCAATGAACAAGCGGATTTAGGGAACGAAGTAGTGGACAATGGAAAGTTGAAAGTTGACAACAGGCGGAAACTATTTTTAATTTCCGCCTGTTTTGTTTTTCGATTCTTTACATCGTTTCATCAGAATAATATTTCGTGTGGATATTATTTGCTGTTGTTTTAACAAACAATAATTCTGTAAGATAAAATCACATTCAACACTGACAGATTACTCATAATCGTTACATGTCCTCGCTGCCAGGGAATATGTGTAGTTATTTCTTAAAATTGATATTCTGTTATTTGCATGTGGCAAAACATAAAAGTGACTTAAGTACATCAATAGCGTTAACACAATCTTATTTTTATAAAAATAATCTGAAAATATTTAACAAAATATCATTTTTATTTGTTATCTTTGCAAGAACTAATCGATAAAACTAAAATATATGGAACAGAGCTTACGCTTGCCAAGAAACAGCATCCGGCACAGGCTCCCGAAATAAAGGCGGGAGCAGGATAAAGATGGCTTTTACTGATTTTAAACCAGAACAAAAACTTAAATATTATCATGAAATATCTTTATATAATTATTCTTTTCTTGGTTATATCTTGTAGCAAGAAAGCTGGTGTAGATTCCTTATGTCCTTGTGAATATGAAAGGGCACGACGTGAATATGCCGATTTTTCGAAAAAAGAGACTATCCTTTTTTATGATTCCATATCCAATACTACTCGATGGACATTACAGCAAGCAGATATTAATTGGATGGTATATTATACGGAATACGATTCGACAGTATGTTATTCTGAACAAGGTTTCAATTATTGTTTGGTTTGCAATCTTCCTGAAGATTTAAAAAACAGGAATATCGGGAAAGACGGACTTTCATTAATTTGTAGTGGTGAGGCGTACCAACCATGTAATCCTCCCACTTCTGATGTTTTAGATCATGCACATTTTGATATTCATTTAACTATTTTAAAGTATTAATTATGAATAAATTATATTATTATTTAACATTTTTGTATTTCATATTTATTTCTGCCTAATGTTATTCACAGGATCGATTTTTGTATATCAACGGTGAAAAAGAATTTTTCAATATTACGGAAGAAGTGATTGTGCTACATAAAGATCAGTTGACCAAATTGGATGTAAAAATACTTGATCTGGTATTGATTCTGCATGCCGAACACGGCGGAGGTAACAACTCTACGTTTACTGTTCGCGTGACCAGTTCGTCGGGTACCGATACTTATTCGTCGATTGCGGCAGCTATTGGTTCGCTGAAAGGCCCGCTGCACGGAGGAGCCAATCTACAGGTGATTGATATGTTCAATCACTTGAAAGAGAATATCAGTGATTGGGAAGACCGCGAGGAAATCGTGGACTACCTGAAAAAGATACTCAACAAGGAGGCTTACAACCGTTCGGGAAAAATATACGGGATCGGCCATGCCGTATATACCGTATCCGATCCCCGGGCTGAGTTACTGAAAGAAATGGCACGCGAACTGGCCAAGGAAAAGGGTCGGGAAAAGGAATTCAACTTCCTGACTTTGCTTGAAGAATTGGCCGTTGAAACGTTTATGGAATATAAAGGAAACAAGGTGAATAAACATGTCTGCGCCAACGTTGATTTTTATTCAGGTTTTGTATATGAAATGATCGGTCTGCCCTCAGAAGTTTTTACTCCGCTGTATGCCATGTCGCGCATTGCAGGGTGGACGGCACACCGCATCGAAGAACTTAACTTTGCCAGCAAACGGATTATCCGGCCTGCTTATAAGAATGTGAACACAACAAAAAGTTTCGTGCCAATGAACAAGCGGATTTAGGATAACAGTTGACAATGGACAATTGAAAATTGACAACAGGCGGAAATTAAAAATAGTTTCCGCCTGTTCTGTTTTTAGATTTCAACTACAACAATTGCTCAAGTGGGTTCAACTGTTTCTGACAGCGGTAATTTATTCAAATTCAAGGCTCCGGTTGAGTAGAAATTGTATATCGACTCGTAACGACAAGAAATTTGCAATTACCGCTTCGGGATGTATGGAGAATGTTATCGGCATATTTAAAAAACACAAAAATTTTTGAACTTATATGCAACGTTTTGAGGTGTTTTTGCATCTTATATATAGATGTAAATTTTGTCTTTTGTTCATCAAAATATCATTTTTATTTGTTATCTTTGCAAGAACTAATCTATAAAACATAAAAAATATGGAGCAGAATCTATACTTGCCAAGAAACCGGCCCAAACACAGGCTCCCGAAATAAAGACGGGAGCAGGATAAAGATGGCCTTTATTGATTTTCAACTTTATTAAATATGATTATGAAAAAAGGAATCAAAAATATTTTTACGGGTACGCAAAAAGTCGTAATTGTAATACTGTGTATTGTATGTACACTGTTTAGTTTTTCATGCCAAAATAAAAGTGAGGCCGACCAACCATTATCTGATGAACAGATTTCATCCAATCTATCAAAAATGGGAGAAATTGATCCCGGGCTTCTTATTGGAGAATGGGATCTTATCGCGTTTGCTTATACAGGAGACGGGAATAAGATTTCGGATGTAGCTGCTATTTCAAAAGTAGCTGCATGGGTAGATGTAAATGGATCCGGCCTACCATTAAATAGGCTTACTATATCTGATGATAATCCAATGGACTATGGTAATGTTGAATCGTCAGATCGCCTGTCAGGTCCTTGGGTTTTCTGGCCTTATTATCTTTATTATTCAATATCAGAAAATTTGATAAGTTATTCAAAAGAAGATTATCCTTATTATATAATGGACACATTCACGGATGAAGGATATGATGTTCTAAACGCTTTAAGAAATACGTATAGTTTTTTTATCAAAAACGATGAGTTAATCATTTATTTCATAGGAGCAAAAAACAAAAATTTACTAATCCTAAAAAAGCGATAACCCATGAGAAGACATATATTTATTTTAACCCTAATTGGTATTTTAAGCCAATATACGTTTGGCCAAATCAGTGAAGGAGGAACGCCAATAAGTTTTTCTTTGAACATTGATACACAAAAAGAAAAAACCACGGCTTTGGTAATGCCGCCGATAAATGTTAAAGCACTTCTTCAGGAAGACGAAAAAGCAAAAATGGATGATACTGAAAAACCCTTTAGATTTGGCTATGCCATAGATGTTGATATTGATTTAAAGAAAGTTGGCACGAAAAAAGAGTTGCCCAATGGAAATAAACTATGGTTGTTGAAAATACATTGTCCTGACGCTTATTCTATCAATTTGATTTATGATCGGTTCAGGCTTGGCAAGGGGTCAAAATTTTTCATCTATAATGAAGACAGAACAATGGTATTGGGAGCATTTACACCAGAAGTTAGCAATAATCCATACAATGAGTTTGCAACAGATTTGGTACAGGGGAATACTGTTGTTTTGGAATATTATGAACCGAAATTCTCTGATGATGGTGTTATTCACATTAGCAAGGTAATACATGGCTATGTAAACACTTTTTATAGCAGTGGATTAGGCACATCTGCAAATTGCAATATTGACGTTATGTGTCGTCCGCTTGGAAATAACTGGGTAAATGAAGAGAAAGCCGTAACTATGCTATTAGTGGATAATAATACTGCGTTTTGTTCAGGTTGTCTTGTAAATAATACACAACAAGATTTTATACCTTACATTTTAACGGCACGTCATTGTTATTTTAACAACAATGGTAACACCCAAACTGTTTCTCCGGCGACAAATATTTTTAGATTTCAGTATTGGAGACCAAACTGTGGTTCCGGGAATCCAATTACAACAAAAAGTATTACTGGAGCAACTTTGCTTGCGCATTATGCTCCTACTGATTTTGCACTACTGCGGTTAAATACAAGACCACCTGCAGATTGGAATGTGTATTATGCTGGATGGGACATAACCTCAACTCCTGCGCAAAACGCCACAGGAATCCACCATCCTAAAGGTGATGCAATGAAAATTAGCCATGAAGAGCATCCTGTTGTTGCCCGAAATCAGATAGGTATCTCTCTTTGGAGAGTAGAACATTTTGAATTGGGCACAGTTCAAGTTGGTTCTTCCGGTTCCCCACTGTTCAATCAAAATCACAGAATAGTAGGACAATTGAGTGGAAGGCACCCTAATCCATGTCCGACTAATGACAATGCTTGTGACTGTAATAATCCGATAGGCGATTATGGTCGGTTTGATCTTTCATGGACAGGCGGAGATACAAACGGCACACGTTTAAGTAATTGGCTTGATCCTACAGGAAATCATACATTTCTAGATGGAATATTAGTTCCCTCTCTAAGTTTTTATATAAGTAATGTTCATAGTAGTATCACCCCAAATAACTACTATCAATTTTCATTAGGGTCAGTGACTGGGTTGATGCAGAGTTATTCCAATTTTTACTATTGGAAATGGTATGTGCATGAGACCAGTGGTTGGAAAGAGCAATTGTATGCGGAAAGAACAGGTTCTCCTCAGCCTATTTCATTGTATTTTAGCGGGAATACAATCTATTATGGTGACGTATATATAGAAATTAAATGTGTAGGTACAAATATTATAACCGGGCAAAGTTATACAGCTAATGCAATTGTAAAATGTAAATCTTGCGAGTATGACTATTACACAGGTGGTAAAAGTTTAAGTGTTATATACCCCAACCCTGTTTCGAATATCCTGAATATCGACCTCGAGCAGACAATAACCCAAGCGAATGCTTTGGAGTCAGTTACCGGAGCCAAACAACTAAAGCAGGATAAAACTTATGATATCCGTCTGTACGACAGCCAAGGCAACCTTTTGCGTCATGCAAAAGCCAAAGGCGGAAAGGTAGAATTCAATGTGGAAAATTTGTCCAACGGCATCTATTTCCTGCACATTTATGATGGCGTCAGCGAAAAGCCGGAAATGCGGCAGATTGTAGTAGAACATTAAGTAATGATAAATGATTAATGACAAATGAGGCCTGTCCGACCACGTCATTCAGGCGGGCAAAGAACAATAAATCAAGTTTAAACAAATATCAAAAACGTCTATTATATCTCGCATGGTACTTAATTTCCGATTTTGTGTAGGTATACCTCATAAGCGTAAGAAACTTTTCAGATAAATTAAAAAGCCTGACAGAATAAATCTATCAGGCTTTTTTGTATTACTTTATATGAGAAAGATTACATTCCCAAACGATTTTTTAACCCGGCTAATTCTTCAGAAAGTTCTTTAGGCAAGTGATTTCCGAATTGGGCATAATGTTCGTCAATGAGAGCTACTTCATCTTTCCATTCGTCATTATTTACTTTCAAAACCTTGGCCATCTTTTCAGGAGTCATGTCTTTCAATCCTTCAATATTAATGGCATTGGGTGCAGGAACTTTTCCAATGGCGGTATCGACAGCTTCGCCACGTCCACTGCAACGTTCAACGATATAAGCCAACACACGGCTGTTATCGCCATAACCCGGCCACATAAATTTTCCATCTTCTTTACGGAACCAGTTTACAAAGAAGATCTTGGGTAAATTAGCGCCTTGTTTTTTACCAATGTTGATCCAATGTCCGAAATAATCGCCCATGTTGTATCCACAGAAGGGCAACATGGCAAACGGGTCGCGGCGAACTCCGGCTTTCAAACCGATGGCAGCAGCGGTCACTTCGGAACCTACGATCGAGCCCATGAAGACGCCATGATTCCAGCTCCGGGATTCGTATACCAAGGGAACAGTCGTCGGACGACGGCCTCCGAAAAGGATAGCAGAAATAGGAACTCCGGCAGGATCTTCCCAATTCTTGTCAATACACGGACATTGGAATGCGGGAGCGGTAAAGCGTGAATTAGCATGTGCACATGGTTTTCCGCTTGCAGCATTATATACATTACCTTCCCAGTCGATTGTTCCGGCAGGCATGTCATGGCCTATTCCTTCCCACCATACATCGCCGTCAGGCGTCAGGCCGACATTGGTGAAAATGGTATTCGCACGGCAGCTCAACATAGCGTTGGGATTAGTTTCCATAGAAGTGTAAGGAGCTACACCAAAGAATCCGGCTTCGGGGTTGATTGCATACAAACGACCGTCAGCACCGAACTTCATCCATGCAATGTCGTCACCAACGGTTTCGACTTTCCATCCCGGAATAGTGGGGATGAGCATCGCCAGATTGGTTTTACCACATGCGCTCGGGAAAGCGGCAGCAATGTATTTCTTTTCTCCCTGGGGATTGGTAATGCCCAAAATCAACATATGTTCTGCCAGCCAGCCTTGTTCTTTAGCCATGACAGAAGCAATACGCAAAGCCAGACATTTTTTGCCCAAAAGCGCATTTCCTCCATAACCTGATCCATATGACCAGATTTCCTTTGTTTCGGGGAAATGAGTGATATATTTTTGTTCAATGGGAGCGCAAGGCCACTTTGCGTCTTTCTGTCCGGGTTCGAGCGGAGCGCCAACAGAATGGACACAAGGAACGAAATCGTTGTTACCAAGAACGTCAAGGACCTTCTTACCCATGCGGGTCATGATTTTCATGTTTACCACGACATAAGGAGAGTCGGTAAGTTCGACGCCGATTTCTGCAATTTTCGAACCTAAAGGACCCATGCTGAAAGGAATAACATACATGGTACGTCCTTTCATACTTCCCTTATATAATTTCCGCATGGAGTCTTTCATTTCTACAGGATCAGCCCAGTTATTGGTCGGACCTGCATCCTCTTTATTTTTGGAACAAATAAAAGTACGGTTTTCAACGCGGGCTACATCACTTGGGTCCGAACGGAAATAGTATGAACCGGGACGTTTCTTCTCGTCCAGTTTAACTGCCATACCCGAAGCGACCATCTCGCTTAGTAAACGAGCGTTTTCTTCTTCCGAACCATCGCACCAATATACTTTATCGGCCTGGCACCAATCGGCCCATTCCTTTACCCACTGATTTAATTTTTGATTGCTTGAACTCATTTGATTATAATTATTTAATTAAACTAACTTATTCTCAGTCGTTTTTCCAAAATGGATATCAGACATTATTATTTTTTCGGTCACAAAAATACTACTTTTCAGCAAATTTGAGACGACTTTCAACAGTCATAAAACATGCCACAAATGACCATGAATTAAAAAATTATCAAAATTTTCTGAAAAATTGAATATGAAAAATCCCAAACAAAAGATCAAATGCATCTATATTTAAGATACTGGCAGGTGGGCTGTCAAAAATCAGGATTCATTTTGAAATATTTTCGGTACACTTTAGTTGCAATGCGACGATATAACTTAGCCCAATGTTAGCCTCGGGGAAAAACAGATAAAGTCCTGTAAGGACGGCATAATCGGTTATATCGTCCTTACAGGACTTTGTATAGGTATTACCGATAAGCATAATTATTTAAATGTGCATTGCTATTTTTCAAATTCTTGTCTCATTCTCAACTCATCAAACGAATAGTACTGTTTGTTGATACAATTTGTTTCGCGATGTGATACTACTCATTTCGTACTTTGGTATTAATAGTTTCATACTGTGAAACTGTTTGTTTCATATTGTGGTACAAATTATTTTCTGTCGGGAAAAAAATCATATCGTTCGGTATATTCGTCAAACAAAGGCTCGGTTTCTATCCCTTCTTTAATGAAAAGTTCGCGGATAAAGGCTTGATCTTCGGGTTTGATAGGGCGTTGCTTATTGTATATACGATAATAATGGGTATGCCCGAAGTGATCGTGTATCGCCTTCTTTATCTTAGAGTATTTCGTGTGCGGCAAGTTGTCGTATAAATGATTAATTCCCAAAGCATAACGAACTAAACAATCGGGCTGAAAATAGCGACATTCTTTTTGTTCGCCGGCATAGGCAGCATTGATTATCGAAAAATACGGAACGTCTTTACTCACATGAGCGCCTGCCTTGAAACGCAAACAACCGGAAGCATGCATACATTGTGCATTTTGGCAATGAAGGTAGCCATCAGGAACTTCTTTATAATCAAAATTTTCTTTCATTGTTGATGTATATGTGTAGAGACGGGGGATGCCCCGTCTCTACGGTTCGTAATTTTTATTAAAACAATCGGTATCCCATGTTGCGGGTTTATTTTCAATATATTCTGCAATGCTGTTCATTTGTTTTTGGTCACGTATGATATGGTCATGAAATCGTGTTTGCCATCCGGAATCAATACCGTTTTCGTTTGCAAATTTGGTTACGACTGATTTTATACCGCCGATGACAATGGATAACCTTCCTTTCAGAAAATCTATTTTTTGCATTTGTTCGTTTATTGCATTCATTGCAGAGACGGGGCGCGCCCCGTCTCTACACCGAATCCGTATTTTTATCTTCCATCAGTTCAATCGCCTCTTTGAAGGTTTCCATCAAATCATCATAACCCGTTTCAGCATAATCTGATTTACATTTTTTTTCAAACACTGTCAAAGGATTAAGATCATTTAATGAAAGTATTACTTCAATGTTTTCGCTTACACCCTGATAAGTGCGGGTGCGGATTTGTCTTATAAAAACCGGTTCTACATGAGATAAGGTCGACTGCCGGATTTGTTCTTCCAGGTCGTAAATATAATCGGCTGTTTCCACTTGTATTTCCACCCAAACAGGTAATTCGTCCGTCCGGGATTCTATTGTAGAAAGCTTGGCCTTTACCGTTGCCAAATCGCCTTTGATACGAATAAGCCGCCTGGAAACGGGTACCGGAATTTCTTCAATATTTGCCAGTTGCCCGTTCATGAAATCGACCATTACCACCACTTTATTATCCTCATTCTCGGAAAAACTGAGCTGGATGGGCGAACCGGCATACCGGACATGCTGCATTTTGTTCACCACCTGGGGACGATGCAAATGACCCAAAGCGACATAATTAAATTCGACCGGGAATTGGTCTCCACCCACTTGTCCAAGGTTACCCACATAAATATCCTTTTCGCTGTCGGGCGATGGCTGCGAACCGGCAGCAAACAAATGACCGGTTGCAAGTACAGGGATATGTTTTTCCTTATAAGACGAAACATACGGCAAGAGGTTTTGATAATGTGCTACTATTCCTTCCCTGATACGTTGTTCACGTTGTTGCACTGTTTCTCCGGCAACAGACAGACGAATATCCCTATCGCGCAGGAATGGTACAGCACAAACCACTAATTTCGTATCCCCGGAATGATCTTTAACCGGAATGATTTGTTCTTCGAAACGATCGGGAACACCGCCCAATACATGTACATTGAACAGACGCAGCAAATCCCGGGGAGCGTTCAGGGTCGTCGCCGAATCGTGATTACCTCCGATAATCACCATCTCACGGCAACAGCTATTTTTCACCTGCCAAAGAAAATCGTAATATTGTTTGAGTACTGCATTGGAAGGATTTCCCGTATCAAAGACATCTCCTGCGACTATAAGCACATCAATATTCTGCTCATTAATTGTGTGAAGCAACCATTGCAGGAAAGAATCGTGCTCTTCCATGCGGTCATATTGTCCTAAACGTTTCCCGAGATGCCAGTCGGCTGTGTGAAGAATCCGCATAAATCAATCAATAAAATATCTTATTATTTAAAAACAAATATAGTGACAAATGAAATGCGTAAAAGTATTTAGAATATCGTTTAATCATTTTTTCAAAAAAATTCTTATTGAATCGAATTATTGTATATTTGCTCAAATAATTTGTTGTCATTTAAGAAAAAATCGACTTTATTGTTATTGTACACTTATGTTCATGAAAAGGATTTTCAAATTTTTTCGTTCGTTGTTTCAAAAGAATAACCTGATTTACGATGAGCTACGTTGGCGCGTTGATCAATTTGAGAAAAAGCTTTTCAAAACGACAATGTACGACGAAGAAATGGACAGGTTGATCGCGAACATTAGTATGGAGCGTCGTCTTGACTTTGAATTCGAATGGTCTGGCTGGCTAATGATAGATTATTATCCTGACAATCCCGAACCGGATGATATTATACAGGTAGAAGTAAGAAAAATGGAGGGTAAAAAACAGACTATTCCCTACATCAAAGGATTTAAAACCCAACTTATCAGAACCGATGGATATTTTTATACTTTTATTGTCATGCAGGACACACCCAAACAAAAAACGCAGCAAATAAAAGAAAGCGAAAAAGAATAACCACTGCTGGATTAGTTATTCAAAGAGATCTGTCCATCCAAATTGCTTGACATCGAATAAACCCTTATCACTAAGTTTCAATTCGGGAATGACCAGTAAAGCCATAAATGAAAGTGTCATGAAAGGGGCTGTAAGCGTACATCCCATCTGAGCGGCTGTTTTATTAAGGGTTTCGTAAGCGAAACCTACTTCTTCTCCTGAAGCGGATGACATCAATCCGGCAATATCCAATTTGAGATATACTTGTGATTTATCGTAAACTGCTGTTAAACCACCTTTTATATCAATTATATAATTTATTGCTGTAACTATAGAATCGTCATCACATCCCACAGCAATAATATGGTGGCTATCGTGTGCTACAGTGGAGGCTAAAGCTCCCTCCTTTAGTCCAAAACCACGGATAAAAGCTACAGATGGTTTCGCTGGCTGATACCGATTCAAAACAACAAGCTTCAGGATATCTGTTTCCACATTTGCAGGAACAATCACTCCTTTCCGTACTTTATGTATTAACTGATGTGTAAACAACTCGCCGTCGAATGCTTGTATCACTTTCATCTTATCCGACGTTACCTTTATTTCAATATCAGATACTGATATTTTCGTTGCACCAAAACGATTGGGATAAGATTTCCGGGAAACATTGAATTGGGATCCGGATGAATGGCGACGAATTTTAGATACTGACAAATCAATTGATTTTTCCAGATTAAGAAATTCTTTCCCATTTCGATCAAACACGGTTATCCCCCGGAAAAAGCTTTTCCTTACTGCAAAATTCCGTAAGTCGTCTACAAGAATGAAATCAGCGGGATCGCCCGGCTGTAACAATCCCAAATCAATTTGATAGTGTTCGACCGGATTCACCGTTGCCGCCCGTAACAATAAAAACAGATCCAGACCCTTTTTAATTCCTTTTCTAAGCAGTTGGTTGATATGGCCACAGTTTAAATCGTCAGGATGTAGATCGTCTGTGCAAAGCATCACCCGTTCGGGATACCTTTCTATCAAAGGCCACAATGCTTCAAAATTTTTGGCAGCACTCCCTTCACGAATCAGTATTTTCATGCCCAAACATATTTTCTCATCGGCTTCATCCAGTGTACTACATTCATGATCTGTAGATATTCCAGCCTGTATATATTTTCGAAGCGCTTCACCAGTGAGTCCGGGAGCATGTCCATCAATAGGCTTCCCGTAATGTTGTGCGACAGCAATTTTTTTCATCACTTCCGGATCATGATTGATCACTCCCGGAAAATTCATCATCTCTGATAAATAGCTTAGTTTTTGTTCAGAAAATAATTTATCAATGTCTTTATCAGTTATAACAGAACCGGCTGTTTCAAAAGCTGTAGCAGGGACACATGAAGGCACTCCAAAAACAAATCGAAACGGAATATGTGAAGCATTATTGAGCATAAAGTCTATTCCACCAATTCCCAAAACGTTAGCTATTTCATGTGGATCGGACACTGCAGCCAAAGTACCATGTTGTATAGCCATCCGGGCAAATTCCGAAGGTAGCAACATAGAACTTTCGATGTGAACATGAGCATCGACTAAACCCGGCAAAAGATACCCCGAATTTACAACTCTGCTACTTTCACTAATCTCACGTATGTGAGTATCATAATATACTTTTGCGGGATAAATGCGATTTTGTATTACATCAACTACATTAGCTCTAATCATTTCCATCATCTTCGATATTTATAAGTGTTCCACGTGGAACATCAAACTGTTTTTTTGAAGTAACAATTATAAAAATACAATTTGTTCCACGTGGAACAAATCTAACGCCCAAAATGGACCAACAAGACATTAATATCAGCCGGAGAAACACCAGGGATTCTCGACGCCTGACCAATCGTTCGTGGTTTGATTCGCGACAATTTAATTCGTGCTTCAGTCGAAAGAGAATTCATTTTGCGAAAATCAAAGTTGTTTGGAATAAGAATATGTTCCAAACGCTCGAATTTTTGTGCATTCGACTTTTCCCGTTCGATATATCCGGAATACTTCATGGTAATCTCAGCAGCTTCCAAAATTTCATCTTTTCGATCACTTGGTAGGGTATTGATTAAATTTTGAAAGTCAGGAATAAGGTTTAAAAATCCTGTCAATGTTAACTGAGGTCGCATAACTAAATCTATCAGTTTAGTCTTATCGCGAATTGGAGATGTCTCGGAATTAATCAAATAATCATTAACTACCTCGGGTGAAATCTTGGCTTTTGAAACAAAATCAATGATCTCATCACGATATCTAATTTTCTCATCCAGCAAATTCATGCGGGAAGAAGATGCCAAACCCAATGCATGCGACAAGGGAGTCAGGCGAATATCTGCATCATCTTGCCGCAACAAAATGCGATATTCAGCCCTTGAAGTAAACATACGGTATGGCTCATCTACTCCTTTTGTCACTAAATCGTCAATCAATACTCCAATATATGCCTGGTTACGTCCTAAAATAAAAGCTGGTTGTTCACGGAGCTTCAAGACTGCACTAATCCCGGCCATCAAACCTTGCGCTGCTGCTTCTTCATAACCCGTTGTTCCGTTAATTTGCCCGGCAAAATAAAGGTTTTGAATATGCTTTGTTTCTAACGTATGGAGTAATTGTGTAGGAGGGAAAAAATCATATTCTATGGCATAACCCGGACGAAACAACTTTACATTTTCCAATCCTTCAACATGACACAACGCATCCCATTGAATATTCCATGGAAGGGAAGAAGAAAACCCGTTGATATAATATTCATTGGTGTCAGTCCCTTCTGGCTCTAAAAATAAATGATGGGAGTCTTTAGATGCAAAAGTTACAATTTTGTCTTCAATACTCGGACAGTAACGTGGTCCGATACTTTGTATGGTTCCATTATACATAGGCGAATCAACAAACCCTCTTTCCAGGATACGATGTACTTCCGGTCTGGTATAAGCAACGTAACAAGGACGTTGCCGCAATTTATTTTCAATACCGGGCAAATATGAAAAATGTTGTAAACTATCATCGCTATCCTGTTGCGCGAGTTTTTCAAAATTGATACTTCTTCCATCAATCCGGGCCGGAGTTCCAGTTTTCATCCGCCCAACTTCAAAACCCAAATCACGAAGTTGTCCGGACAATCCTTTTGAAGCAGGCTCGGCCACTCTCCCACCCTCCATTTGTACCCTGCCGACATGTATCAAACCATTCAGGAAAGTCCCATTGGTTAAAATGACAGCTTTTGCTTTAAAACTAACTCCTAACCGTGTGACCACTCCACGCACAATAAGATCTTCAACGATGAGCGAAACTACGCCATCCTGCCAGATGTCAAGATTCTGAGTCGACTCAATAGTACGACGCCATTCGGCCGAAAACTTCATTCGATCACATTGAGCACGCGGACTCCACATAGCGGGACCTTTCGAACGATTAAGCATTCGAAACTGAATGGATGTCCGATCGGTAACTATCCCCGATTGACCGCCCAAAGCATCAATTTCGCGCACAATTTGCCCTTTTGCAATCCCACCCATAGCAGGATTACAGGACATCTGGGCAATCTTTTCCATATCGAAAGTGATCAACAAAACTGTTGCTCCCATATTGGCTGCCGCACAAGCGGCTTCACAACCGGCATGACCGGCGCCAACAACTATGATATCGTATTGAAGTAAATTCATCATGAACTGAAAACAGCAACAAAGATACCAAAAGATTGAAATCGGGATTATTTTGTTTTGGCCGATACAAAATCAAACAATTTTTGTGCATAATTTTACTTTTTTTATTGATAATTGTTAGTGATGTTTAGAATATCAAGTATATTTGCCTCGATAAAAGTATTGTAGGTTATTTATAATAAATGCTTGCTCTAAATTAAAATGAAAACTTTATCACATAAATATAAAAGTATCAACCTTTTATCCTATATTTTTGCAGCTTCCTTTCTTTTAGGAAACGTATTAAGTGTGTATAGTCAAAAGATAGAGACTGATCCGAATAATATCGGAACAACAACGCAAACGTTTATTGTTACGGTCACGTATCTAAATAATATGGATATGACCGCGGGTTTTCCAACATTAACCTACAAACTGCAAGCGGACCAAAGCACTGTGGACTTAAGCGCTATACTTACCAACCCCCAACCAGAATGGGGAGGCCCCAAAATTTTTCAAACCACATACACGGTAGACCATTCGCAAAAAGTAAACTACAGTAATATTTTTATATCAGTAAGCGGAGGAAAACAAGACAACGGTAACCCAGGACCGGGGATAAGCGGAGGAGATTTTAGCATAGCATTGGATGATATTGACGGAACTTTAACACTTGTCCCTGCAAATGTTAACGATGGTAGCGGACAGGAATTTGTAATAACTGCAAGTTACAATTATCCGATGAAAGCTTCTGCTCCTACTATCAGTTTTAACCCTTCATTACCTCAAGCATTCACATACAAGAGCAGCGGATGGATAGATCAAAATAACTACGAGGTAAAATATTCGGTAACCAAGGGGAACTATAGTCCTACCGAACACGGAGTAAAATTCACCAACGCGCAGGGTATCGACGATCGGAATTCTAAAGAATTAACCCGTAATTTTATGGTTGATTTCAGCCATCCTTCATGTATCATAGCCCCAACACCGCTCAATATCACGCCAAGTACCGATCAGCTTACTCTTAATATTGCTTACAACGAGGAAATGGACAATACGACAGCGCCTTCTATTTCTTTTTCGGCTGCCTTCTCTCCCACTCTACTTGCGGAATCGGGTTGGTCAAATGCAAAAACCTATACGGCAAAATATTCTATTCCCTCATCTAATCTAAAGGTTCAATCAGTTATAACTGTTCAACAGGCAAAAGACCTTGCGGGAAATGAACAAAGCGTAAATAATTCCACTGTAATCAATATCGATCAACGTATTCCGGTACTGAAAAACGCGACGATGAGCCCAGTCATCATCAATCGTAGCACAACTACCGCTCAGCTGTCACTTACATTTGATAATGCAGACGGCATGTCGGCGTCGGCGCCGACGATCATTTTTGATCCAAACGTTTCACCGGCCATTCTTGTTGCAGGATCGGGTAACTGTAATGGTTTGGTATATATTCAGAATTATACAATCGATAACAGCAACAGTTTGAAATTTGATGGTGTTGATGTTACGGTAAAAGATGCAAAAGACGACAAAGGCAATATTATAAAAGAAACAACCAAAGCGGATGTTTTCAGTATAGACATGCTTGGTGTTTCATGTTCATCAGTTACATTCCAACCCGAGACAATAGAAAAAGGCGAAAAAACCATGATATTAACTGTCGTTTACGAGGCAGATATGAACAAAGCCATCAATCCAACAATTGTTTTCGTCGATGCAACCAATAATCCAATCCCGGATGCAAATACCAAACTTTTCAATTCACCTACTTTTAACTGGACATCCAATACTACCTGTGAAATAACTTTTCCTTTAAGGCCAAATCCTCAATTACAAATATTAGATGTTCACGCACGAATAACCGATGCCGAAACAGTACAAGGAAATAAACAAAGTACTTACACGTCCGTTAGCGTTTTTACAGCAGATACACGGGATATTGATGCAATCGTTACGCCTACTCCGCATGATGTAACCTGCGCCGATACATATCTTCAACTCAATGTTGCTTTCAACCAGGTCATGATTCCTAAAGCCGAAAATGTCAATATTGCCGAACTGGCGGATTATGATTACTTATATGATTTTCTCAAATTTGTAAGAACAGAATGGTTGGATAACAGCAATGCCATTGTAACCTATAAGGTTCTACCCGATAAGGAATCGACAGGAAGCGTAAAAGTCTGGGTACGAGAAGTACAAAATACCAGTGGACGATATATTGATAATGACAAAGCTTACAACAATGTTTTTACAGCAGAATCGCATCCTCCTGTAATCAATAGCGTCCTATATACTCCGCCGACATGTCATGAAGAAAGCTCAGGAAGCATCAGTATCAATGCGTCAGGAGGAACTCCAGCGTTCAGTTATGAATGGTTAAGCGACGATGGAAGTTCAGCCGTCAGCAGTTCTCCGGAAATCACGGGGTTAAGCGCCGGCCAATATCAAGTGACGGTGATTGGGAGTGACCGGTGTATCGCTACATCCGAAGGAGTACTTAGCAATCCTGACGAAATACTCCTGAATGTGGAAGTCGTTCAAAATGTTATCCGCAAAGATGATGGTATTATCCAAATGACTGCAGAAGGTGGAACGCCCGATTACACTTATTTTGTCAATAATACCCCATACCCTGACGGCCGCGCAGAACACCTGACTGTTGGCCATTATGACCTTAAAGTCACGGATTCCAATAATTGTTCGACCACAGCCGAAGCCGATATTACCGACCAACGCGTCCCTACCGCTTTTACTCCCAATGGCGACGGTTATAATGATATTTTTATGGAAGGAAGACCCGTCAAAATTTTCGACAGGAACGGAACACTCCTTTTTGAAGGTAATGATGGATGGGATGGTAAATACAAAGGAACAACCATGCGTCCTGCGGTTTATTTCTATATCGTTACGTTCCCGGACGGAACAGAAAGAAAAGGAACTGTGCAAATATTCAAGAAATAAAAAATCATGAGATTCATCATATTCGTCCTTGCATTCACATTGTCCGTTATTCCTGCAACAGCCCAAAAAAAGGGAACTGGCGAGGAATATTTCAAAAATAAAGAATATGCACTTGCTGTAAAAGCATTTGAAAAGGAATTGAAAAAAGCCAAAAAGAAAAAATCGGAACAAGCCAAAATAGAAGCTTATTTAGGAATGTCATATTACTATATGAACAAACCTGCCGATGCATCCAAATGGCTTAAAAACAGTATTGATAAAGGTTATAAAAAAGCCGATGCTTATTGTATTTACGGCCTCTCACTTCAGAAACAGGAAAATTATACGGAAGCGCTCGAGGCATTCAACCAATGCCTGAAAACAGACAGTAAATATCCAAATGCAGATCTTTACATAGAATCATGCAATTATGCTATAGCGCATCCCGAACCGAACGAGTACATCGCCCTGCATTCATCAAAAGTAAATACCGATGGTAGCGAATATGGTATTTCGCCATGTGCCGACGGAGAAATATTCTTTTCCCGGGCTTCTTCCAAAGGACGCATTGATCCGCGCACCGGACTGACTTATACTGAAGTATTTGTCAGTAAAATGGATGGGGAAGATCTTTCGAAGCCCAAGAAAGAAAAGACATTCATGAAGGCATATTATAACACCGGAATATTTTCTTACGATGCACATGCCAAGACGCTTTACATGACAATATGTGATCCGAAAGGTAAATGTGGGATTTATAAAAGTCTCTATAATCGTAATAATTGGGCAAAACCCGAACCTTTTCTCATCAGCGATGAATATGACATGGTACACCCGGCCATATCACCGGATGGTAACCGGCTTTATTTTTCATCCAACGCGCCCAATGGATATGGTAAAACAGATATCTGGTACATTGATCGCGTTGATGGTGACCAATGGGGTAATCCTGTGAACATGGGAAGCGGCATCAATACTCCCGGCCGTGAGGAATTTCCTTTTGTTGATGGAGATACGCTATATTTTGCTTCCGATGGACATGTAGGATTTGGCGGATTAGATATTTTCAAGGCTACTGTTAGAGGAAATGAAGTCAATTCGACACATAATTTGGGGCGACCCTTCAACAGCGGAGCCGATGATTTTAATCTAACAACTACTGATAATAAAGGATTACTGGTTTCGTCGCGCAATATCAGTAACAGCGATGACATATATATCTTTGCCAAATCTGATTTAAACAAAACCACTCCAACAAAAAAAGAAGAAAAGAGTGAACCCGAAATCGAAACAAAACCCGAAGTAAAACCTGAAACAATAACCGAATCGACTCCAAAACCCGTTGTCGTTACTGAAAAACCAAAACCTGAAACAGTTCCGACTACACCTGTCCAACCAAAAACAGATGGTTTTGTTGTTATATATTTCGATTTCAACCGGTTTGTACCGCAACGTGAATATCGCCATTACGATAAAATTGTCTCCCAAATGAAAGCCTATCCGAATGCAACGTTCGAAATCGCCGGATATGCCGATCCACGTGGCGGGACGGAATTCAATGCCGAATTGTCCGACAAACGTGCTGAATATGTAGCAAAACGATTAATCGACAGAGGAATACCTAAATCGAAATTGATTATCAAAGGCTATGGATTCAACGATCCTGCAGTGCCTAATGCCACCACCGAAGCAGAATTCCAAAAGAACAGGCGGGTAGAAATACGAATCATCAAAACTTCGAATTAATTATATGATGATATTTGAGATAAAGCGATACAAAAAGCAAATCCTTGCGGCATTGGTAGTCATCCTGCTGGGGAACAACAGCTTTGCACAAAGTGACGCATTGCTCACACAACAATGGTTTTCGCGTATCAATATGAACCCTGCGGCAACCGGTAATTCCGATAATATCGATGTATTCATACTCGCCCGACAACAATGGGCAGGTTTCGAAGATGCGCCTGAAACAGGGGTTTTCAATCTACACAGCTATTTTGACCGCATACGTTCCGGAATCGGACTTACCGCTACCTATGACAAAATAGGTATTGGCAACACTACCCTGGATACAAAATTAGCTTACGCCTTTCATTTCAACATAGGCAGTAATTGGTTAATGTCGCTCGGATTATCCGGCGGTGTGAAACAACGGGTTTTCGATCCGTCAAAACAATTCTTCATTGATGAAACAGACCCGGAAATTCCTTACGAAAAGATATCAAAATGGTCACCCGATGTCGATTTTGGATTTGAACTTTCATCAGAACGCTTTTTGATAGGCGCATCAGTAACACATTTATTGAAGCTACCTAATCAAGGTACCACTGAATATGACGCTCAACAATACTATGCTTACCTTCGTTACAAACAACCGCTCGGCCAATCTGTAGCGCTTATTGGCGGTATTCGTGGCAGCAATTTCGACACAAAGTATTTTCTGGATGCCAGTCTTACAGCCATGTTTTTCGATAAGTTCTGGATCGGCGGATGTTTCCGTCCCGACAATGCAGTGGCAGGTTTTGCAGGTATACAGGTCAGTTTTTTCAGACTGGGTTATGCTTATGACTATTCCATAGGAAGCACAGCATCTTTAGCAAAAAATTCACATGAAATCATGCTTTCATTAAAGATAGGAAAACCGAAGAAAACAATTAATACGAAATCTCCACGTTTTATTGAAAACTGATAAATGTCTTAAAGTCTATTTATTGAAAAACATTAATTCAAAATAATTAAATTATGCCTCCAGTACGTCCACGTCCACAACCCAATACAACACAGCCAAAAACCGGGAAAAAACAACCGGTTAACCCCACAACTATTATTATTGGCGTTATTGCTCTGTTAGTAGTTGTTATAGTTGGTAGTTTCTTCTTATTCCCATCTATACAAAAGCATTTCAGGAAAACACCTACTCAAGTAATCGTTGAAGAACCACCAGTCGAAGAAATAAAAGTGGTTGAAGAACCGGTCGAAGAATTAAAACCTCTAAAACAAGAATCATCAAGTTCAGTACCCAAAGGATTCTATATCGTTGTAGGCAGTTACCGCATTAAAAATAATGCTGACAGAATGGTTAAAAACCGTAGTAAGGATATCGAACTTAAAGTATTATTCTTTGATGAATTGGGATTGTACAGAGTTTCTGCAGGCCACTATGATAATATTCATAAAGCCTATAACGATATGTACAGTATTAAGGATCTGGATGGCTGTTCCAATGCTTGGGTTCTCGAAAACCGATAGTTATTTGATAGTCTTCACATGTTTGTTTAAATCTTTATTAATCGTCTCTCAAAAATAAAGCTTATGTGTACCATATAGATCAGCTGTAGATTCATGTAAACAATGAGATCCCGCACAATCAGCTTTGCGAATTAATCCCAGCCAAAATATTATTTTTGCTTAGCATCATATGAAACAATCTTTGACCAAAATACGTATACACTTAAAACCAAATTTGGGTTCGACAAAAAACAAAATTTATTTCAAAATTGTTTTGGTCAAGTTCGATGAGTACATATAAAATAAACAATATTACTCCGGCTCAAAAAACAAAAACTGTCCATCCACAAAAATGGATAACTTGTTTGTTTTTTGTTTTTATTTCCTTCGCTTACTTGCCAATGCTCAAAGCGGTACCTATGCTGGGTTTGGCAAAAGAAGCACAAATCACATTATCGGCAGCCGATGGTAGAGTTACTATCACACAAGTCTATTATCTGAAAAACTATGGAACTACGTCAAGTGATATTATCAACGACATCGCATTGACCGATCCGATAAAGGATAATTTCACCAATAAAGGTTCCGTCAGCAATTTCAACATTACCATCACATCGGCCGATAACACATCTATCAAGAAAAAAAACGGACAATATAACGGCGGAAGTACTGAAAACATGCTTGCAACAGGCGCTGAACTGCTTGCCGGCCAAAGCGCCGTCATTACGTTAACCTACGAAGTGACCATGCTTGCAACATGGAACGGGTCGGCTATCAGTTTCACAGCCAACACCACAGGTAAAACCAGTACGGGCACCCTTATAGAAGACCAGTCATCCAACGGTAAAAATCCGGACTTTAATAATGATGGAAATCCGAATAATGACGAATCACCAACTCCGATCAATATCAACATGATTAATATTGATTCGGTGGCATCGATCACCATATCGGAAAATCCATCAAGTACAAAAGAATTTATAATCAAGCGAGTAGGCGCTTTTGGCGTTTCAACGGTAACAGTAGCTTTTGCCCCTTCGGGAAGTAACCCTGCAACGCTGGGTACGGCCAAAGCAAACGGAATAGATGCATGGAGTCCTCAGCTGACACAAACATTTACCTTTCTTGCCGGTGAAACGCAGAAAAAAGTATCCATCAATATCGAAGATGATGATATGTACGAGCCAACTGAAACTTTCACAGTGGCTTTAAGTAATCAATCGAAAGATGTCTCCTTGCTGCCGGGAAAAAGTATCATCGTAGTAAATATTACTGACGACGATGATATACCGGTTGTAAACATTTCGCAAAACAACCCATCATACATTTGGGAAGGTACAGGCCCGGGCTACAATATTTTCAACATTGAAGTAACATTAACGAATCCAAGCTATCTGCCTGTAGAGGTTAGTTGGAAAGTTACACCGCCTTCACCCACCGTTTTTGGAACCTCGTCGGGTACCATTACTTTCGCCCCGGGAACCAAAATCCAATACATTCCTTTACCAATTATCCAAGATGCAATAATAGAACATGATGAACAATATACCGTTCATATCAATGTAAGCCAAAACGCCAGCAAAGGCAATCAAAACTTCCGGTTTACCCTGCTCGATGACGACGTTCGCCAGATCGCATGGATCAACAATACACCTAAGTCGTTAACAAAAAGATTGGAGGCTGGAAGTGGTATTACAGACGACCTCGAACTGCATTTCAAAGTAGTGCGCGGCGCTCTTGATGATCCGACAGTTGAAATAAAACTCCCGGCAGGTATTACTTATGTTTCGTTCGAAAATATAATAGATAACAGCAATACCTTTGGTGTAACATTTGTGTCCCTGATCAATAATGTACTCACATTCAAAGTAAATAAAATGCATCTCGAAAAAGATCAGATAGTCCATTTCAAGATAAAACGTAAAGCCGAATGTAACGCCACTGGGCCAGAGAATCAGGATGTCGTAAGGGTACTCACACCTTTAGACCCCAACGGCGTGGAGGAAGAGACCAAAAATATCAACCAGGCAGGCAAAGGCGCCAGGGTGAAATATGCACTATATAACGTATATAAAGGTAACCTTCAAATGACCTGGTTAGAGGGAAGCAGTTTAACTTTTCCGAAAACCGAAATGGGTGTGGCTAAAAAACAAGCGGCCACGATCAAAAATACCGGTAACGGTAAACTTTCGACTTTTGATTTCTATGTTCAACTTACATCGGACATCGGGACATTGCAGAATGCAAAAATAAGAAATACAAGCCGTTCACTCACTTTCACCGGACCAATGACTACCAGCGGTTTGGACACTTATCTGATCACACTGTCGGCAGCTGATTTCAAAGAAATCGGTAATAAAGATGAGATTTTTGATAATAACGAAAGCTTAATTATCGAATTTGAATTCAAAAGTCCTCCCCATTTACTTTGCGGTCCAAGAAAAGAAACGCTCTGGATGGAATGGGAATGCCAAAAGCCGGCAGCAACTTTGAACGGTAATTTGTCTATATTTGAACCTGTTGGCAAACCCGAATTGATTCGCTCCCTCAAATCACCTGTCGACATAGTGGAGAACGGTACACCGAATAACTTTGTGCTTACCTTGTACAACAAAGGATTGGAAGACGCTTATTATGTATCTATTCCTTTTGTGCTGAAAGGTGAAAACGAATGGATCAATACAAGCGATGTGACTGTTGCTTTAGATCTGGGTTCGCCTACTTATCAGGTTATCCCCGGACTAAACTCACAATCTCTGACGGTTACCGATCTGGTTATTCCGGCAGGTAAAACTGCAACTATTACTTTCCCGGTACGCCGGGAACCTTTGGAACGTTATACTGCTACAACTACCGATATGCTTGCCGGAGGATATTTCTGCTATGTCGAATGCGGCCCAATCACCTATTCCGATTATTGCCGCGAACCAAGTAAAACCGTCACCATCGAAAGTGCGTTTTTTAATTCATACAACAATGCAGGAATCAACATAGGCAAGCAAAACACCAGTTATATGCCTGAACTGATGACTGCCGATATCGTGCGGATAGACATGGCAGAAAATGTTACCAAAACCATTTATTTCGAATTCGGGAACCTGAATACGGTCTTCCCTATGTATGATGCACAAAATTGGTTTGGCAGTCAAAAAAATTCAATCGACAGTAAAGTAGTCATCACATTTAATTCAACCAATAATATTCAATTAGATGGAGCCAAAATATTCATCAACTCAAATTCCGTCATAGACCTTAGTCCAAATATTACCCAAACCGGCACACAGTATATCATAGAAATCCCTTATAATTATACAACCGCCGATTATTTTTCGAAAAACGGCAGGGTAGAAATGTATATCAAAGGTGTATGCGAGCCGGGCGGTCAATCCGTATTATCCCATAATCTGAATTATACGGTAGACTTCGTAACCAACGCAGGCGTTACTCACAAATTCTATAAAAAAACCTACCCTGAGGTATTTGTCAAATGTAATCCTGACCCGGGAATTGCTTTGAAATCACTTACCGTAAAACGCATCAATTACATTAAAGGTGACGCAAACAACGATGGAATAGATGTCAATGATCCGATTGATGTTACAAAAATCAACCTGGATCGTTTTTACCACCTTGACACGCTGGAAATTGAATACAAAATAAAAATAGGAAGATATTACGATTGCCCGCCAACTACTTCCCAAGCCTGGGAATATCTTTATGTTACAATGGGTCATTTGGATGAGAACTATTTTGGACATGTTGAATCGGAATATGAGATATACGCCAATAAGCAAAATATTCCTTATGATACAGAGTCGAAATTAGCTTTGAGCGGAGATGATGGTAATGATAAGGACAGTGTGTATTTGCAAATCATTCCCAATACAGGCGCATTTGGTTATCAGGATTCGGTCATTGTCCGTTCACGCTGGTATGTCAAAACCATTACCGGCGATCAGTGGGAAAAATCTTTCCAGCTTAATTTTTGGGTGCATTGCGAAATGAATTCACAGTCGGGCGCCCAGGTATTCGAACCACGTCCAAGCAACGGTTGTGATGAGTTTTCACAGAACTACGAAAAAGAATATGCAAACATCCAGCTATACTCATTATGGCATTACAGCAATGGTCCGCAAGCATATAAATACACCTTTACTAATTATAACTATAAAGACATTGTTTATGACTACCACTTAAGTATCGGTGCATCAGGTTATAATAATTCAAACTTTTTATATGAATTGCGCCAGCCCTATTATACTGACAGTATGAGCTATACGATACCATACGGATACCTGTTGGTTAAAAATCTGACTCCGGCGCCATTAGACGGATCCATATATTTCTTCGGGAATTCGCAAACATCAACCGATAGAATGTATTATGAAAAATATTCTTACACGCCACCAGTACCTTATCCGTTACCCGAAATGCAGGGCGTAAAAAAAGAATTGGGTTTGAAAGATCTCTGGGACATCAATATAAAAAATAATCACAACACTTCATTAGGACAGTTAGCTGATGAAGGCTGGCAAGCAAAACCCTTTTTCACTTTGAGGCCAACTCCACGGGCCGGACCCGGGGAAAAAACAGTATATGTCCGTCTCCCTTATAAAAGCCCGACCGGTTTACCCGAAATGGTAAATACTCAAGCTGGTTTCATCCTGGACAATGATGCTGCAACCTTTATCCTAAGCTGTTCGCAACCCGAAGCCATCGCTTATACCGATACTGTCAGATGGCAGGTACGTGTCACCAATACCAGTTCTTTAAGGGATGCCAAGAAAGGATGGATATATATCGACGGAATTGACATGGAAGGGGTTCAATTAACCACTTTAGACGGTACAGTGGTTGCAAATTCAGGCGAAGGATATCAATCAAGATGGCTCTGGGTAGGCGATATTCCGGCAAATTCGTACAAGGATTTTATTTTAGTGGCAAAATACACCAAGCCTCATTGTACCGATGATATCTTAAATATTACACCCTGGCATGATTATGCCGACATAGGAGATAATCCTTTTATTGTAAATCCTCCGCAGCAAAAATTTGACTATAACACTGTTCCTCTCGACACCACAAATGTAGCCAGTAGCAATACATTCGACGATCATGTCGGACGGAGCGTTGAATTATATGTTACCAACCCCATGTCGGAAATATCAGGTAGTATCACTCCTTTGGCTGACACGCCTAAAGACCCTAAAAATCCTACGGCAGGGTTGTTTGGTAGCAACACTATTCAGCGGGATGGAACATTCCCGGTAGAAATACTCGTGACAAGCAACGATATAAAAGGGGTAAAAAATGTGAGCGTCACATTGAATATACCTGCCGGACTAAGTTATGTAAAGGATAGCGCTTATTACCAGTGGAAAGGAAGTGTCCAGAAAATACTACAAACAACAGACGACATGCTGTACGCGTCTATTACCGGGGCTAATGATATTTCGCTAAAACTTACGCTGGAAGAACTTACCGGCCACCTTACTCCCGATATATTAGCGGGAACATACAAGACAGCAGAGGAGGATCGCGAATTTTACCTTCGTTTCAGGTTAAAAGCGGAATGTACGGGACTCGTTACCGATAGTATTATTCTTTCGGCAACACTCCATGGCGAACGCCTTTGCAGTGATCCGGCAGCCGGTAAGCGCGAACCGGCAACCGGAGATAACCCACCATCACAGGAGATAAAATTTATACAGAGGACTCTTATACCTACCAGATGTACGACGATATATCCGCCCCGGAAGGTACAGTATTTGGCTTGTGTAATACAGATAACC
Organism: Bacteroidales bacterium; assembly: GCA_031551645.1. Classification (GTDB taxonomy): domain Bacteria; phylum Bacteroidota; class Bacteroidia; order Bacteroidales; family UBA4181; genus JAIRLS01. The sequence continues at coordinate 103,366 of JAVBNI010000069.1, forward strand.
TCAAGCGAACCATACAGGTGGAATTTACCCGGATAGGCGTAGGTGAATTACAGAGTAACTTTGAATTGAAATTGCCTGCATATTTCAATTTGAATGGTACCAGCCCGGTGAAATACCTTACACCCGGAATTGATGTCCTAGATCCCATTATTCTGAACAACAATGTAATTGGTAATAACAGGTTTGTTACATGGCAGCTTCCGAAAGAATATTCGAAACAAAACAACAGCAACATCACAGTAAAATATACGGTGGACTTGATTTTGGATAATACTTTATCCGCTTATTCTCCGCAGGATACCATTTTTGCCAATATATTAGCAGACAAGGTATATTGCAATGATCCCGCCCTTTTGGCAACAGATACGTTGTATGTCAACGTTTATACCGCACAGATCGGATTGACAAAAGATGTAAACGTAGGCGCCCTAACTTCCGATAATTATTTCCCGGTGACTTATACCTATTTGGTCAAAAATTACAGTAATTCCGATCTGACCAACATTCAACTTTCGGACGACTTAAGTGGCCTGTTTGGTAATATGGTAGAAATGAAATCTTTTAATATTCCCGCACCTACTGTTGCTCCGGGAGACAACCTCGTCGTTGACCCCGGGTATTTAGGAAGTGGAAACATCATTTCTTCGGGAATCCTCGCAGCCAATTCATCCGCAACAGTAACGCTTAATTTCTTAGCTAAACCAACTGTAACCTATGATGGTAGCGTATTCAAAAATAACGCAAACGTCACATCAATCAATCAGGCCAACTGTCCGGCAACGGATATTTCGACCTGGAGTATGCCCGGCAACCCCGATCCGGACGTTTCACGTGAACCTTATGATCTCAACACTGAAGATTCGGACGCAGCCTTCAACGGCGATGGTAATCCAAACAACAACGATATTCAAACGCCTATATATTTCAATATCATCAAATTTAAACAATATCCTCCCCAATACTTGGTAAACGAAAATTACCGGTTTGACGATGCAACGGTCAATGATCCCAAAAGAACGGACAGTTGGTTGGAAATCATCATCCAACGTGTAGGTGACTTATCTCCTTATACGGTAGATCTTAGTTTTTCAACCGATCCTGTTTTCCTTGCAGGATATGGAGAGGCGACCCTTGGTACCAGCAAAGCTCCTTGTGTTGATGCACAACCTGCTCCTTCCAATCAAACCATATCTTTCTTACAAGACCAGGTAGAAGCCCGTGTACGCATTGAAATCATAGACGATAACATCTATGAACAAACAGAAGCGTTCCTGGCGCGTATCCACAATGTACAAGGTGCACAAGGAATTGCAGTGGTTAACGATACTGTAGCCATCATTATCACTGACAATGACCAGCAACCGACCATCAGTATTACGGCTTTGGCCGATTCCATCAAGGAAGGTACTATATTACCCGCTCCTAATTATGGCTGTACCGACATGAAATTCAATATAGCCCTTTCGAACCCCACTTACGAAACGGTAGTCGTAGAATGGTTAACCATAGGCGGAACAGCGACCGGTATTGACTATGTCGACAAAACCGAAACCATCAGTTTCAAGAATTCATGTCTTGTATCCGATACAACTGTAAGTATTTGTATCATAGCCGACAGTATACCCGAATCTGCAAAACTCCTGGAAAGAGGGCTTAATATTATCAGCCAGTTAACAGTAAGGCCGAGCACCCTTACGGCACAATCAACTATTGTGGATGACGATATCAAGATAAGATTATTACAATTGAAACACCTGACTTGCAAAAACGACGGTACAGGGCAAATAGTAGTTAAGGCAAGAGGCGGCGAAACCGGCATTTCAGCAGGAAAATACCATTACAAATGGACAGGACCGGGAAGTTACAGTTCCTCGAGTTTCACAGCTGATAATGACACCATTAAAAATCTGCAAACGGGAATATATACGTTGACGGTTACCGATGTGTGGAGCGATCCTTCATCTGCCACATTAGTCGTAGAAGTCAAGGAACCCGCAAATGCTCTAACCGTAACGGTAGATGGTGTCAAAAACGTTACCTGTAGCGGTGACAATGACGGTTACATTCACACTACTATCACAGGTGGTTGGGACAGCCCGAATTATAACATTGAATGGACAAAAGAAAACAGTAGTTTTACTGCTACCACCGACGATATCGATCATATCAGCGGCGGCATCTACCACCTTACAGTAAGCGACAGTGCTAAATGTACGGTCATCAAGGATTTTACCATAGACGAACCTGATCCGTTCCAGATATCCGACACAGTTATTCATGATGTAACCTGTAAAGGAAATTCAAATGGCAGTATTTCTTTAACTGTCACAGGAGGAAAACCATTTCCACCTCCCAATAAACCATATTTTGTTTTCTGGACTGGTCCAAGTATTAACCCGGGAAACAACGATCAGCTTTCATTAAGCGATCTGGCCCCGGGAACATATACAGTTACCATAGCCGATAACGGTTGCGGCAATAAACAGGCCTCTTTTGAGATTAAAGAACCTGTTACTGAATTGATCGCTTCACTTGATTCGGTAGGTAAAGTAGCTTGTAAGGGCGATGCATCGGGCGTAGCAGTGATCAAGGCCGAAGGCGGTTGGGGAAAATATACTTACCAATGGAGTGATGGTGTCACAGTATCGGATCCTGTGCGAAATGATTTTCGGGCAGGTACCTATAGCGTTCTTGTGACCGATAGCGCCGGTTGCGTCAAAAACGTTTCCCCGGTTACGATCGAAGAACCTGCCGAAAAAATGGTAGTAACGCTCTTGGTCACCGACGAAACTTATCAAAATGGTAACGACGGTACCATCTTGGTCAATGTAACAGGCGGCGTACCGGATTACTCGTATTCCTGGAGCGATGCAACCGGATTAAACAACAATTATCGCAATCATCTTGAAGCAGGCACTTACACAGTAGAAGTAACCGATCAATGGAACTGTATCATCGCTGAAACGGCAGTCATTACCGAACCTTTGGTATTTGACAATCCGCCCAATGCCTTTACCCCGGATGGTGATGGCTTTAATGACAAGTTACTTGAAGGATTCCATATCAAAGTATTCAATCGTTGGGGATTACTTCTTTATGAAGGAACCGACGGATGGGATGGCCGCTATAAAGGTAAGATGGTAACGTCCGGAACCTACTTTTATATCCTGATCGACGAGGCTACGGGAAAAGAATATAAGAGTTCGGTCTTGTTACAAACCGGAAAGCAATGACAAAATGGTAACACAATTATTATATAATCGTTACATAGTAATTGCACGGAAAATAATCCTCTTGCTGTTGGTTTATTTTGTCTTGTCGAGCCGGGAAGTCTATGCCCAAAATGACATCCAACTAAGTCAACAGATGTTTAGTCGCATCAATTACAATCCGGCAGCAACGGGTATTTCTGAGGATATCCACTTATATGCGCTTGTCAGACAACAATGGATTGGTTTTAAGCAGGCGCCGCAAACCATTGTACTCAACGGGCATAGTTTTTTCCCCTGGATACGTTCAGGGCTGGGGTTTTCTCTCATTGGAGATATGCTTGGTTATGAAAAAAGCATCAATCCCAAATTACGATATGCTTTCCACGTCCCATTCTACAGCAACAAATCATATCTTGCGTTAGGTATTGGCGCCGGTGTTTTATATAAAACTGTAGATGGCAGTCAATTAGTATACGAAAATCCTGCCGATCCAAACCGTATTTACGGAACAACAAGTAAAACCAAACCTGATTTTGATTTTGGTATTGAATATAACTCGAAACATCTTAGTTTAGGTACATCTGTTACCCACTTGGGCAACCGGCTCAAGAATTCACTGACTACTGAAAGTTCGCCACATTTCTATGCATATGCACGCGGAATGTTCGACATCAACAAACAGTGGCAAGTTACACCTGCTATTTCCTGGCACAACAGTAAAACAGTTAACCAGTTGGAAGTAAATGCACTTCTTTTTTATAAAAAGAAATTCTGGGTTGGCGCTTCATATCGCGTAAATGAATCGATCATCGGGTTGGCCGGTATCTATATCAATCCGAACATCATGTTAGGCTATTCCTATGACTATAACGCAGGCGACTTAAGACCCTATTCCCATGGATCGCACGAAATCATGCTCTCATGGCGCATCCCACAGCCAAATAAAGCTCGTAAAGCTACCCGTATGCGCGAATGTTCGCATGAATGGTGGTAACTCAACTTATATAACTCGAGTAGCATTATAATTTTGTGTTTATCGTATGTTAACCGAATGTTAATAGATGATGAGAACTTTTCAAAAAAACGTTTGTATTTTCAAAACTGCTATCGGTATAATCAACTTTTATCGTTTCCAAAATTATTTTACCATTTTTTAGTACCAAAATATTAACACAACGTTAACAGAAATGTAAATTTTAAATAGTAACAAGTCATAGTTAAAACCGATTCCCACAAATGTTAATAAATATACAGTAAGTTAGTATTTATCAGAAATATTTATTTGATCTGTATTGTTAGAAAGTTGTCGATATGTTTTTAAAACTACCATATGGGCACCCATCAATATTTTTATTCACAAAGTTAACACACTATTATTACTATTATTTTTAGAAGATTTAAAAAGAATATTAATTAATATAAGAAAAAGGATTGTTAACATTGTTTATTAATTTGGATTTTATCAATTGGAAGATGCTTGGAGTTTCTTTGAACTTTTGATTTTGGTCAATGTGTTTTTATATCTTTTATTCCGTTTTTGATTGTTTTCAATCTTATACGTACGGTTTGATTTAAAAGTTACAACACGATGATTCATAAGAGAAGATCATACTCAAAAAAACATATAATTTTGTAGTAGTGATGCGTCAATGACGAGATGACGGTGCCGTTTTCAAAGAATCAAAAGTTTCATACCTAACAGATTTTGAAAACCCGTTAGGTTTTTGCGAAATGAAACCGACATTTTCTCCTTGACATGACATTAGGAATGCGCCCAAAATAAGATTCCCATTTCCAATTATTTCATGTTATCTTTGTTCAGCAACTTAACCAATGAAATTCCAGACATGAAAAACTTTTATTCGTTAGAGATTGAATCTCAGATGCGTCATTTTTTTGAAGG
>JAVBNI010000020.1:0-10031 GCA_031551645.1 Bacteroidales bacterium
CTCAAACTATCCGGACAAAGGTGGTCGGTACAGGGAGCGCAAACAATAGCGAATCTCAGGGTTTACAAAAAAAGTAACCGATGGCTAGAAGTCATTGACCAAATTAAAAAGGCCGCTTGATGCAATTTGTCATACACCCAAAATAAAACATTAGTGAGATTGTTCGGACAGGTATGATTGATGATAGAATTAGGGGTGTTCTGCAGGAAAAATATTAACAACATTTGCGGATACCAAAAACTTATTATACTTTTGCCCCGTCAAAAATAAAAAGGTACCATAGCTCAGTAGGTAGAGCAACGGACTGAAAATCCGTGTGTCCTTGGTTCGATCCCGAGTGGTACCACAAATAAAAATGTCAATAATCTAAAAATAAGATTATTGACATTTTTGTTTTCTGATTTTTGATCCCCAAAAAGCGGCGTGCAAATTGGTGGCTGTAGTCTGATATTGCGTTATTGTTTAAAGGAGAGCTACCTTACCGGAAAACACCAATAATCTTTTGATTTTAGCAATATAATCCATGATTTTTACAATACGCAAAATGAACAACAAATAATTATTGTATGTTAATTTGCATAAGTGTAACAGTCTCTTTCAGATTTGTATTTTTGTCTTCTGTCTTCAATAAAAAAATGCAAAATTTATGTTGTATAACATAAATTTTGCATATATTTGCACCGTTGTTCCAAGTTAAAATTAGGTCATGAATTGTAATATTATCCTCGTTATTAGCGGTCTCGCTCTAATTCTTATTAGATAGCGATAGAGGATGGTATGCATGTATTAAAAATTAAAAAGTCAAAAAGCCATTCTCATCAGAGAGTGGCTTTTTTGATTTATATCTGAGTAAATCGATTAAAAATCATAATTTTGTCCACTAATTAAAAGTAACCATGAGTGATAAATTGTATATTTTTGATACTACGCTGCGCGATGGTGAACAAGTTCCCGGTTGCCAGTTAAATACATTAGAAAAAATCGAAGTCGCCAAAGCGCTTGATGAGTTGGGTGTTGATATTATCGAGGCCGGTTTCCCGATTTCGAGTCCCGGCGATTTCAACTCAATCGTAGAAATATCGAAGGTAGTCACCCGACCTACGCTTTGTGCCCTCACACGTGCCGTTGAAAAAGATATCGATGTGGCTGCTGATGCACTGCATTTTGCCAAACATAAACGTATTCATACTGGTATTGGTACCTCGTGGTACCACATTACCCACAAATTCAACTCCAACCAGGATGATATCTTGCAACGCGCTGCCGCTTGCGTGAAATATGCCAAGAAATACGTCGAAGATGTTGAATTCTACGCCGAAGACGCTGGTCGTACCGAAAACGAATACCTTGCCAGGGTAATTGAAGCCGTGATTGCTGCAGGAGCCACTGTGGTGAATATCCCTGACACTACCGGTTATTGCACTCCCGATGAATATGGTGGAAAAATTCGTTTCCTGATGGAGAATGTGAAAAATATCCATAAAGCCATTATCTCTACTCATTGCCACAATGACTTGGGCATGGCTACAGCCAATACCATTTCGGGTATTCTCAATGGTGCAAGGCAAGCTGAGGTAACCATCAACGGTATCGGCGAACGCGCAGGCAACACTGCACTCGAAGAAGTAGTGATGGCTATCAGAAGTCGTAAAGATATGCCTGTTCATACCGATATCATCACTCAAAAGATTTATCGTGCTTCGCGGCTTGTTTCCACATTGATGCGTATGCCGGTGCAACCCAACAAGGCAGTTGTTGGTCGTAACGCTTTTGCGCATTCATCGGGTATCCACCAGGATGGCGTATTGAAAAACCGGGAAAGTTACGAAATCATGGACCCCGCCGATGTGGGTATCAACGAATCATCTATTGTTCTCACTGCTCGTAGTGGACGCCATGCCTTAAGTCATCATCTGGAACGTCTTGGGTACAAGCTCAACACCGAAGAGTTGGACGATGCTTACAACAAGTTCCTGAAATTGGCCGACCGCAAGAAAGATATCTCTGACGAAGACCTTCGCGTAATCGTAGGTGTAGGACAGACCGAAATGCAACGCCGCGTGAAACTCAAATATCTCCAGGTGGTATGCGGTAAATCGAGTATCCCGATGGCGACCGTACAGCTCAATATCGACGGCGAAATATGTACTGCCACCTCATCAGGTAGCGGCCCTGTAGACGCTTCGTTCAACGCGATTCGACAGTTGATTCACCGCAAGGTAACGCTCGAAGAATATTTGGTACAAGTGATAACCCGTGGTAGCGACGATATTGGTAAGGTTCATATACAGGTCGAAAACCAAGGTAACATCTACTATGGATTTTCAGCCAACACCGATGTGGTAACCGCTTCGGCTGAAGCGTTTATTGATGCTATTTCGAAGATTGTATAATGTGCTTTGACATCATTGAGAGAAGGAACGACGAAGCAATCTTGTTAATAATGAAAAAGATTACCTTCGGTGAGACCGCTTCGTTTTCACTTGCAATGACGAGTTGAACCAAATAAAGTTTTCCAGTCAAAACTCGATAAGTTACAAATAATGGTCTTATTAGGTGTTAATCAATATCACAAAGTAATAGAGCCTTTAAAACAGGTAACTATCAACAATTTGTTTGCCCGAACAATTGTGGAAAATCATTTGTCTGGAAAAGTTTATGTGGATGATGCAAACACCCCAAGTACTTTTTACATTGTGCACCCTTATGGGATGTCCTTGCTCTTTGGTAATCCGGACAATGACAGTTTCAATCGTCAATTCAGGGAATATGCATTGAATACAGACAAATCCAGGAATGGTTATGAATGGATGCAAGTATTCCCGGATAATTGGGACGACAAACTTAAAGAATTATTTGGTAGCGACTTGATAGAATATTCTGATAGTTCTGACCATCAGAAAAATAAAGTTGAACTGAATGGACGAGTAAATTTCAAGTTCAATCACAACGCTTATTCTGTTTTCAAACAAAACAATCCCAAAAGTGATTTCAAGATTGTTCGGACTGATAAAGAAGCTTTCAACAATATGAAAGGAAGTGTTGTCCCGATGTATTTTTGGAAGGATGCCGAGCATTTTCTTGATCGTGGAATAGGGTTTAGTTTGTTTTATAACGATAAGCTGGCTTCTACAGCATATTCCGCTTATATCCACGACCATTACTTGGAAATTGGCATTGAAACCATTGAAGAATACCGGGGAAAAGGGTTAGCACAATATACTTGTTCAGCTTTGATTGACTATTGCCTGCAAAACAATTTGGAACCTATCTGGTCATGCAGATTGGAAAATACCAATTCATGTAAGTTAGCTCAAAGGTTAGGATTTGAAATCGCTTCGAAAAGAGCTTATTACAAATTACCTTATTAGTCAGGCATCTCATGATTTAGACAGGATGACAAAATTTCATCAAACAAATAAATTAGAAATCAATATAAATGAAGAAAACCGTATTTGATAAGATTTGGGACAGCCACATGGTGAAACACATCGACGGTGGTCCCGACGTGTTGTACATCGACCGCCACTTAGTACACGAAGTTACCAGTCCACAGGCATTTGCCGGTCTTGATCGTCGAGGCATTAAAGTGGCCAGGCCGCAACAAACCTTCGCCACATGCGATCACAATGTGCCTACCCTCAACCAGCATTTACCCATTGCCGAAGAATTGTCGCGCATACAGGTGGAAACACTGGCGCGTAATGCCAAGAACCACGGCATCACTTATTTCGGATTAGGAAATCCGAAGCAGGGCGTAGTGCATGTCGTTGGCCCCGAGTTGGGTATTACTTTGCCGGGGATGACCATCGTATGCGGTGACAGTCATACTTCCACGCATGGCGCCTATGGGAGCATTGCTTTTGGTATTGGGACCAGTGAAGTGGAGATGGTGATGGCTTCACAATGCATCATGCAACCCAAACCCAAACGTATGCTGATCGAAGTGAACGGTGAACTGGAAAAAGACGTTACTGCCAAGGATATTGTACTGTATATTGTTTCCAAGCTCACGGCAGGTGGTGGCACAGGTTATTTCGTCGAATTTGCAGGTTCGGCTATTCGTGCATTAAGTATGGAAGGCCGCATGACAGTGTGCAACATGAGCATCGAGATGGGTGCCCGTGGCGGATTAATCGCTCCTGATGAAAAAACCTTCGAATACTTTAAGGGACGTGAATATGCTCCTAAGGGTGAAGAATGGGATAAAGCCGTCGCCTATTGGAAAACGCTGAAAACCGACGAAGGAGCCGAATTTGACAAAACCTATACGTTCGACGCTGCCGATATCGAGCCGATGATTACTTACGGAACCAATCCGGGTATGGGTATGAAAATCACTGGCAATGCCCCCGAGGGTAAAGGGTTAATAGGTAACGATAAAATCACCTTTGACAAAGCTTTACAGTATATGGGCTTTACACCCGGACAGAAATTAATCGGCCAGCAGATACAGTATGTTTTTCTGGGTAGTTGTACCAATGGTCGTATTGAGGATTTCCGTGCGTTTGCCAACTTCGTGAAAGGTCGCAGGAAAAATCCGGATGTAGTGGTATGGCTGGTACCAGGTTCGGGAACAGTGGAACGGCAAGTCCGCGCTGAAGGTTTGGATAAGATACTGGAAGAAGCTGGTTTCGAATTGCGTCAACCGGGTTGCTCGGCTTGTTTGGCGATGAACGAGGATAAAGTTCCCGCCGGAATGTATGCCGTATCGACCTCCAACCGGAACTTTGAAGGACGGCAGGGTCCTGGTTCACGGACATTGCTGGCAGGTCCATTGGTTGCGGCTGCAGCAGCCTTAACAGGAAAAATCACCGACCCAAGGAGTTTATAGAATACGGATGACACAGATTAAACGGACAAAAACGAATTTTGATATTCCTGAAGCGCACAAGCAAGAGGTGAGAAGGCGGATAGCAAAGATGGAACAGTATCCTGAAAGCCGCCTTACATGGGAGGAAATCGAGTCTATGTTGTCTGTCAAAATATGTCAATTATCCGATTGTCAATTGAAAAGAGTAGACCAAGCCCATTTGGAATGGTTGAATGGGGAACTTATTTCAAGTGAAGATTTGTATAAAGAGTTCAAGAGTGGCTTGATGCAGAATAAAATAGACCAAAATGAAAACCATTGATTGGAAAAATCTTCCTTTCGGTTATTACAAAACCGATTATAATGTAAGAAGTTATTTCAAGGATGGCCACTGGAGTGAGCCGCAAGAAACCACTTCTGAAACTTTGGATATTCATATGGCTGCGACTTGTCTTCATTATGGACAGGAAACATTCGAAGGATTGAAAGCTTTCAGGGGAAAGGATGGTAAAGTCCGGATTTTCAGGGCTAAGGAAAACGCTTTGCGCATGCAGTCGTCGTGCCGCGGGATTGCCATGGCCGAGTTGCCCGTCGAAATATTTGAAAAATCTGTACTCAAAGTAGTAAAGCTTAACGAAAAGTATGTTCCACCATACGAAAGTGGCGCATCACTGTACATCCGCCCATTATTGATTGGAACGAGTGCCCAGGTAGGTGTAAAATCCGCTCGTGAATTTATGTTTGTTGTATTTGTCACCCCTGTCGGGCCCTATTTCAAAACCGGGTTTACTCCGACAGCATTGGCTATTTTTCGTCAATTTGACCGTGCAGCGCCTCAGGGAACAGGTTGTTACAAAATAGGTGGTAATTATGCTGCCGGATTGGTAGCTGGTGAAAAGGCCCACGAAATGGGTTATTCGGCAGTATTGTACCTCGACCCGAAAGAGAAAAAATATATCGACGAAGGCGGTCCGGCCAATTTCTTTGCCATCAAGAACAATACTTATGTCACGCCACTCTCTCCATCAATATTGCCATCCATCACCAACGACAGCCTTATCCGGTTGGCAACCGACATGGGCATGAAAGTGGAACGGCGACAAATACCCATAGAAGAATTGGACTCTTTTGAGGAAGCTGGCATTTGTGGAACGGCTGCGGTAATCAGCCCAGTGGAAAGGATTGACGATATCGACGAAAACAAATCGTTTATTTTCAGTAAAGACAAGAAAGCTGGGCCCATTTCCACCCGTTTGTGTCAAAAACTCCGCGCCATCCAATATGGCGACGAGCCTGATCCATATGGCTGGGTGACATTGTTGGAATAGAACGCAGACGGCGCGGATTCTTAACATCCGTGTTCCATAAATCAAAAATTGAAAATATAAAAATGGATTATTTCAGATATCATAATGGTAAATTGTTTTGTGAAGAATTAGATTTAGAGCAGTTATCCGACATCAAAACGCCTTTTTATTTGTATTCCTGGAATACGTTTAAAGATCATTTTTTACGATTTAAAGAAAGTTTCAAGGAGGTAGATCCACTCATTTGTTTTGCTGTAAAAACTTGTAACAATGTCAAAATTTTGAATGGCCTTGCCGAACTTGGTGCTGGGATGGACATTGTCAGCGGTGGGGAATTATTCCTGAGCAAATCCGCAGGTGTGCCCGTCGAAAAGATCGTATATGCGGGAGTGGGAAAAACCATTGAGGAAATAGAATATTCCGTCGATACCGGAATTGGATTTTTCAATATAGAATCCGAACCGGAATTTGTTCAGATCGAGAAAATTGCTAAATCCCGAAATAAGATAGTGAACGCATTACTTAGGGTGAATCCCGATGAATACGATAAAAACACACATGCAAAAACAACAACCGGTAAAAAAGGCGGGAAATTTGGTGTGGATCACGATCGTGTTCTAAATTTTTTCGACACGTACGGAAAAAGTAGCCATTTGAAACTTTCCGGGCTTCACATCCACATCGGCTCGCCAATATATTCCGCAGAGCCTTACGTCAAAGCCATCGAAAAGATGACAAAACTTATTGAAGAATTGAGATTGAAAGGTTTTTCAATAAATTACCTGGACATTGGTGGCGGATATGCTGCTGATTATGAAGATGGGGCATCGCCGGCGTGGAAAGATTATGCAAAAGCAATCGTACCGGTATTGAAACCACTTGTCGATAAAGGAATTAAAATCATTATAGAGCCGGGAAGAACCATTTCTGCAAATGCCGGGATACTGGTTACTTCGATTCAATACATCAAAAAAGCCGACCAGGATAAAGATATTATCATTACCGATACGGGAATGCACCATTTGATCAGGCCTGCTCTTTACAGTGCCGAGCACTTTATTTGGCCGGTTAAAACTGAAAAATCATTTTCTGTAAATCAACGAAAATTGAATATGGATGTTGAAGGATTGACAGAATATGATGTTGTTGGCCCGATATGCGAATCGAGTGATTACCTGGCGAAAGCGAGGAAGTTACCCCCGGTGAAACCGTCCGACAGGTTGGCTATTTTTACAGTCGGTGCTTACGGGATGGTTATGGCCAGCCAGTATAACGCACAGCCAAGACCTGCCGAATACTTGGTGGATAAAGATAAAATCATCAAAATCCGCGAACGTGAAAGCTATCAGGATTTGATCAGCAAACAATGTGATCATACATTGAAATTAGGATAAGAATTTCTTTCAAATGATATTACTTTTGCTTAAACGTTTAAGCGGTCAATTGTAAAAACAATTATTTAAGTAGAATTTGTGATGATCTTTCCAATTGTATCATCCGCGTTCTATTAATTAAAAATCGAAAATTAAAATATAAAATGGCTGAAAAATTCATCACTTTAGAAACCACTGTTGTCCCGTTACCTGTTGAAAACGTGGACACCGATCAAATCATCCCCGCCCGTTTCCTGAAAGCGACAACCCGTGACGGGTTCGGCGAAAACTTGTTCCGTGACTGGCGGTACGATAAAAGCAACCAACCTATTGCTTCGTTTGTACTTAACAATCCAACCTATTCGGGTAAAGTGCTTGTGGGAGGCAAAAATTTCGGTAGCGGTTCGAGTCGCGAGCATGCTGCCTGGGCAATTTTCGACTACGGTTTTCGCGCCGTTGTATCCAGCTTTTTCGCAGATATCTTCAAGAATAATGCCCTGAACAACGGATTGCTTCCTGTCCAGGTAAGCCCCGAATTCTTAGCAAAAATATTTGCTGCTGTAGAAAAGGATCGGCAAACAAAACTCCGAATTGACCTCGAAAAACAGGAGATCACGTTGTTTGCAACCGGCGAAAAGGAATCGTTTGAAATCAATCCGTACAAGAAAACCTGCCTGCTCAACGGGTATGATGATATAGATTATTTGTTGAGCATCAAGGATGAAATTGAGGCGTACGAAAAAAGAAAATAATAACAAAATATAGCACCATGTATATCGAAATCATGGATACTACCCTGCGCGACGGGGAACAGACATCTGGTGTAGCATACACTGCTGCTGAAAAGTTGCACATATCGCGTTTATTGCTCGAAGAGGTAAAAGTCGACCGTATAGAAGTAGCATCGGCACGGGTATCGGCAGGTGAACTCGAAGCGGTAAAACGTATTACCGACTGGGCTGAAAAAAACGGACGTTTAGACCAGATAGAAGTACTGGCCTTCATTGACGGGACGCAGTCTATCGACTGGATACGCGATGCCGGCGCCCGGGTGGTTAATCTGCTCAGCAAAGGTTCGTTGAGACACCTTAAAGGGCAATTACGTAAAACGCCCGAAGTACACGCAGCCGACATTCGAAAAGCCATCGAAACAGTGACCCAATCGGGCATGAAAGCCAATCTTTACTTGGAGGATTGGAGTAATGGGATGCGCCATTCCAAAGATTATGTGTTCTACTTAGTGGATCATTTTAAAGATATCCCGTTACAACGTATTATGTTGCCTGATACGCTTGGAATACTTGCGCCCGACGAAACTTTCAGCTTTTGTGAAGAGATGTGCAAGCGCTATCCTGATATCCATTTCGATTTTCATGCGCATAATGACTATGATCTGGCTGTTGCCAATTCATTGGCTGCCGTCAAAGCGGGCGTGAGTGGTGTGCATGCCACGGTCAACGGCTTGGGCGAACGTGCCGGGAACACTCCGCTGGCAAGTATTGTAGCCGTATTGAAAGATCATACGAATGTGGAACTTCATGTTAATGAAGAAAAGTTGACCTTGCTCAGCAAAATGGTGGAGACTTTTTCGGGTATCCGGATTCCGGCCAACAAGCCGGTAGTGGGTGAGAATGTTTTTACACAAGCCTGTGGAGTACATGCTGATGGCGATAATAAAGACAAGCTGTATTACAACGACCTGCTTCCCGAACGTTTCGGGCGTGTTCGCAAATATGCCCTGGGCAAAACGGCGGGGAAATCGAATGTTATCAAAAACCTTGAAGAACTCGGGATACAACTTGATCCCGAAGCCATGCAGCGAATCACCAATCGTGTGATAGAACTGGGCGACCGCAAGGAAAATGTCACTGCGGAAGATTTACCGTATATTATTTCCGATGTGTTGCAAAGCGAAGGTATCGGGCAGCATATTAAGGTCCGCAACTATTCGCTTAACGTGGCCGAAGGCTTAAAATCGTCAGCTACGCTCAGCCTCGAAGTGGATGGACAACTGTACGAAGAAACAGCCGCCGGTGATGGACAGTACGATGCTTTCATGAATGCTTTGCGGAAAATTTATGCGCCGCTTAACAAGAATTTACCCAAGCTGGTCGATTACGTGGTGACCATTCCGCCAGGCGGTCGTACCGACGCTCTCGTTGAAACCGTTATTACCTGGCAGACTGTCAATGGTCGCGAATTTAAAACCCGGGGGCTGGAGCCCGATCAAACGGTTTCGGCCATTAAGGCAACGGTAAAAATGTTGAATTCAATAGGTTAAACGAACAGATCGCCTTCTTTGTACAATCAGTATACGTTGCTAACCTATTGTCCAAAATATTTTGAACGAGGGCTAAACTATCACAAGCCTAACACCTATTTTTTTTCGTTTTTATCCATAAGTGTCCGAACAAAAAGAAAAGTTCAAAGATGATTACCTTTACGGTCGACTAAAATCTCAAGGTTTCCATCAAGAACTTTTCTCATGAGTACAAAGTTAGGTAAAAAATCGGACAAGCCCATTTTCAAACAAATCAT
>JAVBNI010000023.1:0-80233 GCA_031551645.1 Bacteroidales bacterium
ATGATTTGTTTGAAAATGGGCTTGTCCGATTTTTTACCTAACTTTGTACTCATGAGAAAAGTTCTTGATGGAAACCTTGAGATTTTAGTCGACCGTAAAGGTAATCATCTTTGAACTTTTCTTTTTGTTCGGACACTTATGAATCAAAATAATGTGATCATTTGAACCAACTGCAATCACCGGCCTCAACAAAGTCTGTCTGGGTGAGCCAGTGGTGTTCCTCACCGACCAGATTGATGATACAACCTATCAATGGGAAAGTGTCTCAGTTACCGGAGGTGTAATAAAAGGATCAGATGCGGCCTATCACCTGGAGCGAAGCCGACCAAAAAGCAGTATCGGTAACCGTAACAGATGCCGACGGATGTGAAGGTTCAGCTACAGCAACCATCGTCATTAAACCGCGTATGGAAACGGGGCCGATATATCGGATACCAAATGAATTGTAAGATATTTCCGGGAATGAGTGTTACCTTCCGGACAAACAGTAGCAGTCAACAATTAGGTAATCCTGTTCTTTTCAAAACAGGCCGATTCATTCGAATAGGCTTTCGTCCCTTACCAGCAACAGAATAGAGGATTGCGCAACAATGATATACTTTTCCCCGTTGAATTCAATTTCATAAGCGCTGTTTTGTAAATATACTGCTAAATCACCCTCATGAGGTTGGATGGGAACATATTTCACTTCTTCGCTTTTGTTTTTCCACGGCTCATCAATTTCTGCAATGGCAGGAATAGGGTAACCCGGTCCTACCTTGACCACCCATCCGCTTTGGATACGTTCATTTTCCTGTACTCCGGGAGGCAACAACAATCCACCCTTAGTTTTTTCCATAGGTGATTTGGGCTTGATCAACACGCGGTCGCCTACGACGATGAACTTGCTTAAATCGATATTATCTAACTGTAAAGACATGATGAATATTTTTTAATGACAAACCTGGTATGCCGGAAAAACAAACTTGATACTTTGCTTTTATCGAAAAAATCTATTTTGGAATATGTCCGGGCTTTCTAATAAAAACGACAAATAAACTTCAGATGTTCATAACCGCTTGATGGTATATTTATCCCATAAAATCATTTATTTCACCAACACGGTAGAATGTTGCAAAGAAACAAAAATATTTGAACAAAATCCCAAAGTTTGTTCTTTTCACGAGCACGAATAATAAGTCCATCTGTTGTGTATAGCGGAAATCTTGATCTAAAAAATTGATCTTGGAAAAGACAAAAACGATTAAGATTGACCCGTCATTCAATTTTTTCCTACTTTTACCATCATTTCAAATAGCAGGATGAAAAACATTTTGCATGATATTATCATCTCTTAAATTAATATTTATGAGACAATTAGCAGCCATAACAGCACAGCACAGGATAGTTAATATATTATTTATCTTCTTCATCGTATATTCTCTGGCGGGCTGTAAAACATCCCGTAAAGCGACCTCATCCAAGCCGGTATCCGACAAGGTGAGTGTTGTATTTGATGCTGATGAAGGAAGAAATATATCGGAAAGAAAAAACACGTCGGAAAAATCGACAAAGGTAACAGCCCGTCCTGCCCGGGAATATTACGGAGAAGACTGGAACACAGAACACGTACGTTATTCATCGGCAAAACCTTCAGGAACAGCCACTTTGGATATGAATCCTTCGGGAACCAATGGTTTTGTCATGCCTGTGTGCGGTAAAGTCTTGTCGGAATTCGGACCGCGTAACGGTTCCATGCATACCGGTATTGACCTCAAATTAGAAATGAACGACCCGGTATATTGCGCCTTCGACGGAACGGTACGTATGGCCAAGGAGTATGGCGGGTATGGAAAGATGGTCGTGATACGTCATGATAATGGTTTGGAAACCGTATATGGACATCTCAACAATATTGCAGTAAAAACCAATCAATCCATTAAAGCAGGCGATCGAGTCGGAGGTGGCGGAAAAACCGGACGTGCAACAGGCGTACATCTGCATTTCGAAACCCGTTTTCAAGGTGAACCATTCAATCCTCGTCTGGCAGTTAATTTCGAGACATGTAAATTACAATCCCAAGCGCTGGTGCTGAATGAAGACAGTTATAAACGCTATTATAAACAAATGGAATTAGCCGGCAAAAAAACAACTCCAAAGGCTGAACCTAAAACCGAACAGCCAGTGGTACAAATGGCCAAGACGACGATCAATATTCCCAAGCCAACAGAACACGTTGTAGAAAAAGGCGATACCTTATATAACATTTCACAACGTTACGGAACAACAGTCGATTCATTGCGAAAACTTAATCAGTTATCCGAATCGTCAGTATTACAGGTGGGGCAAAAAATAATTGTGGATACAACCAAATGATCCGATGGCTGATATAGATCATGGATGTTAAAAGCAGAGTCAGAAATTTTTATATTTTGATTAGAGCGTACAACTGTTCAAATTGCAATTGTATGATACTTAACGAATATTGAAGTGATTTGCAGATAATGAGATTTTTCTGTAATGAATTGGTAATGCTGGAAAAAGTATATGCAAGCGCCGTTGTCTCCACATCGCCACGGATTTCATTGTTTTCTTTTGCCCTGAAAATAACACTTTCCCATATATTGATTTCTTCAGCAGTTATTTTAATGAGATTTTCCTTAAAACCGGGCATGTAGTTGATTACATCCGAAATGATATTAGTAAACTGCAAGTCTGCATAATTGAAACTCAGATTATTAAATAAATAACGGGCTACTTTTTCATTATGTGCCACATATGCTTCGATATAATTCCATAGAGATACACGCTTAAGCCATTCGTTATCAGGGTGAAACCGCATTTTACCAGTTTTTTCGGATATCGCAGCTTCAAATATCTCCAATTTATCTTTGAAATGATGATAAAATGCGCCTTTAGTGAGCCCTGTCGCTTTTTCCAGTTCGCTCATCGTTACCTCCTTATAACCTTTATGCAGGAATAACTCAAATGCGACATTCAGAATATGTTCACGGGTATCTTCGCTTTTAGTAACCATACAAAGTATATGCTTAAGTACACAAATATACAGGAAAAATTTTACAATCTCAAAATATGCTTCATTTTTATACGTATTTTTCTGAACCATGTTACATGTCTATTAACAATGTTAAAGATTCTTAAAACCATTTGTTGACAATAAACCATTTGTTGAATATATGGTCAGAAAAGAAAATAAAAGCCAAGTTGCCATATAATCATCTATTGTTTATTTTATGTTTAGAAAAAATCATTTCGGTTGCTTACTTACATTATTATTCTGTGTTACAGGGCAATTCTCATATGCACAAAACACTGTCTTCACCGTTAGCGGTATCGTAGCCGACAGCACAGCCAACCAAGTGCTGGATGCAGCCAATGTTGTGGTAATCCGGGCTAAAGATTCCGTATTTGTCGCAGGAGCGATGAGTAATGAAAAGGGAGTATTTGAATTGGCTAAAATTCCGGCTGGACAATACAAACTGGTGATCAGCTATTTGGGATATACAACTACGGTAAAACCTTTAACATTGTCCGGAACAGCGCGTAATGTCAATGTCGGACGTATCAATATGCCAAAACAAGATCTGGAATTGAGCGAAGTAGTTGTATCAGCTAAATTTAATCCGATCATTGTAAAAAAAGATACCATTGAATTCAATACTTCAGCATACAAGGTACAGGAAAGTGCTGTGGTAGAGGATTTGCTCAAGAAGCTACCCGGCGTAGAGGTCGATCAGAATGGAACAATTACAGCTGGGGGACAACAAATAACAAAAGTTTATGTAGACGGGAAACAATTTTTTGGCGACGACCCCAAGATTGCCACCAAAAACCTACCGGCCAATATTGTCGACAAAGTACAGGTTGTCGACCGGAAATCGGATCAAGCACAATTCACAGGTATTGAAGATGACGAAACTGAAAAGGTTCTTAACCTGACGCTTCGCCCCGGCAACCGGGATGGCATGTTCGGACGGGCAATGGTCGGCTATGGTACCGACAATCGTTACGACGCCAATGGTATCATCAGTTATTTTAACGGGGATACACAACTGGCAGCTTTATTGTCGACCAATAATACCAACAACATCGGATTTACTGATTTTATGGGTGATGTCATGTCCAGCATGGGAGGCGGTGGCCGACGTTCTGGCGGAGGAGGCATGGGTACTGGTACGTTTATTAGTGGTGGTGGCCGCAGTGGTGGCGGAGGGGGTGGATATACCCTCAATGTCGGCGGGTTCAGTATGAGTTCGGGAGGAGGTGGAATTACTTCCACTACGTCGGGAGGAGCCAACATCAATTATCGTTTCGGTGAAAAGCTGAAACTGGGTGGAAACTATTTCTTCAACCTGGTTGACCGTGATGTGGAACAACGCAGCAAACGTGAAAACATTCTACCCGACAGTACTTTCTATTATGGCCAGGAACAGATACAAAACAGGACTTCGCAAAACCATCGCATCAATTTGGAATTCGATTATACCATTAATGAAAACAATTCATTGTTGTTCCGTCCCAATCTGAACCTGGGAAAAGGCTCATCGAACAGCAACTATGACTATGCTACCGAAACACCCTCGGGATTGTTACTTAACGAAGGTAGTACATTATCAAACTCTGATAACAACTCTATTTCCACATCGGGAACGTTGTTGTGGAGGCATAAGTTCGGAAAACCGGGACGTACTTTTTCGACCAACATTACCTATGGTTATTCGAGTAACAAATCTGATGGGAACAATCTCCAAGGCAACGCGACTCTAAACGCTTCGAATATCTTTGTTGTTGATACAGTCGACCAGGTATACACCAACAACAATCATAGTTATAATTACGGAATACGGGCATCGTATACGGAGCCATTCGGAAATAACCGTTTTCTGGAATTTTCGTATTCGCTTAGACAAAACAATACCAAGTCGGAAAAACGGACGTATGACCGGAATACGGCAACCGGAATTTACGACGTGCTCGATTCGGCTTATTCGAGCAAGTACGATAATATCTACACCAATCAACAGGCCGAAATCAGGTTCAATACACGCCGCGAAAAGTACAATTATACGTTGGGTATGGGAATACAACCATCCTCATTAGTAAGCATCACCTGGCCGGACGATCAACGCATGACGCAAAACGTGATGAATTTTTCTCCTACGGCTAATTTCACTTATGGTGTGTCGCGGCAGAATATGTTGCGGTTTGACTATAGGGGAATGACGCAACAACCGACTATTCAGCAATTGCAGCCGGTAGCTGATAATACAGACCCGCTTTATCAGCAGGAAGGAAATCCGGATCTGAAACCGGCTTTCCGTCACAATATGATGGTCATGTACAATAATTTCAACCCCAATAATTTGCGCACCTTTCTCACTTCGTTGTCTTTCAATACAACCAACAACAGCATAGTCAATTCAAGCGTATACGACAATACCGGCAAACAAATCGTAAAACCGGTGAATGTGAACGGCGTGTACAACATCAACGCCAGTGTGATGATGAATTTGCCGATACAAAAAACCAAACTGTCGATGAGCAATACCTTGTCGGGTGGTTACGGCAACAGTGTCAACTACTCGAACGGGTTGGAAAACAAAACAAAAAACACCAATGTCTACGAAACATTCCGGATGACCTATCGCAACGACTGGCTGGAGTTAGGCGGATCGTACCGTTTAGGATATAACCGCGCCAATTATTCGTTGGAAGATAAAGCAACCACCGACTATTTCGATCATCGTGTGTCGGGCGACCTGTTTCTCAACCTTCCGTGGAGCATTATCCTTTCGAGCACCATCAATTACAATTTCTACCGGGGATATGGCGATAGCTATAATCGCGACATGACGCTTTGGAATGCCGATATTTCAAAACAGATCTTCAAAAACAAGCGGGGGACAGTCAAAGTAAGTATATATGATATCCTGAAAGAGAATAAAAGCTATGTGCGTACCACCACGGATAATTATGTGGAAGATGTTCATTCCAATGCAATCGGGCAATTCGTGATGTTCAGCTTTTTGTACCGTTTCAACTCATTCAGTGGCGGCGGACAGTCTGACAACAGGCCCCGCAACGGAATGCAGCGCAGGTTTGAAGGCAGCGGTCCTCCTCTGGGCAGAGGTCCGGGCGGTGGTGACGGAATGTATATGAGGGTTCAATAGTAATTGAGAGTTGAAAATTGAAAATTGAGAATAAAAACCTACCGTTGGTAAATCTAACGGCAGGTTTTTATTTAGATTATTCTTTAATAGACTGTTCGGCTTCCATTTGAGCGCGCGACTTACTCTTGTTCACAATGTACACGCCACTGAATACCAATATGGCAGCGACTAATTTTACCCAGGTAAACGTATCCTGCAGGACAATAACAGCAACGATGGAAGCAACCAACGGCTGCACATAGTTGTACATGCTCATGGTCGTCGGACGAAGGCGCTTCAATCCCATGGGTATCAACAAATATGGTATAAAAGTACCGAGAACCAATGCATACGCCACTTGAAGCCATAGTTGCAGATCAAACATTTTATAATCAAGTGCTTTCAGGTCACCAAATCCGACGGGCAACAACAGCAGAGTTGAAAACAGAAATGTCCATTTCATGATAGTGACGGCTGAATAGCGCTGTACCACCGGCTTTGAGACAACCAAGTAGATCGCATAGGACAAACCACTGGCCAAACAAAGCAAATCTCCCTGTATGCTGCCTCCTCCTGTAATCGTATGCCGACCGGACAAAATCAGTATCGAAGCACCGGCGGCTCCCACCAGAACACCTGTTACCTTGGTCGGCGTGATCGGTTCTTTCAGCACAATTGCTGCAATAATCATTACCAGTACCGGTACGGCAGTAGCTATGATGGATGCATCGATCGGAGATGTCAGAGTCAGTCCGGTTACAAATGCCACTTGATTGAAAACCATTCCGAAAAGTGCGCAAATAAACAACAGTCCCCAATCAGGCCTTCGCACAATAGATTCACGCGGGATAAACAAAGAGACCGCCCAGAAACACAAACAGGCAAAAGACGCCCGGCAAAACGACCATCCGAAAGGTCCGATCGATGCTAAAAGGCTTTTGGAAATAGGGATATTCAGCCCAAAAAAGATATTGGTGGCCAGGACAAATAGATGTCCTTTCATTTTTTCGCTCATGTGTAAAAAAAGAATAATCTGAGAGCAAGTACTTATGCAAAAAGGTTGCCGTGTGGGGCAACCTTTCGATAATGAGTCTAATATTATTAACGATATTTATATCTACTTGACTGCTTTTACAACGGCTTCGAACGCTGCGGGATGATTCATGGCGAGGTCGGCCAATACCTTACGGTTGAGCGCAACACCCTTTTTATTGATTTTACCCATGAATTCCGAATAAGACATATCGAACGGCCTTACGCCTGCATTGATACGTTGTATCCATAATGCGCGGAAACTGCGTTTTTTGTTGCGGCGGTCGCGGTAAGCATATTGTTGGCCCTTTTCCCAAGTATTCTTGGCTACGGTCCATACATTTCTACGAGCTAAAAAGTTACCCCGCGTGAGTTTGAGAAGTTTTTTGCGGCGTGCACGTGACGCTACTGAATTTACTGATCTTGGCATGATTTCATGTTTTCGAATGGTCAGCGTTCTTTCTTAAAAGACTCTTTGTTGCTGATTCACTCTTGGTTATTACTATTCTATTTTTGATTTTTGATTTTAAATTTTTAATTACTTGTGACGGTCAATCAAAAATCGGAAATCAAAAATGGCTTACTTCATTGCAAGCATTTTTTTTACGTTACCTTCATCGGCTTTATCAACCAATGCTATATGGGTGAGGTTACGTTTTTGCTTGGTCGTTTTCTTAGTCAGAATATGACTTTTGAAAGCGTGTTTGCGTTTAATTTTACCCGTTCCGGTAAGCTGGAATCTCTTCTTGGCTCCGGAATTTGTTTTCATTTTTGGCATTTGCTTACTGTTTATTTGCTAACATTTATATTAGAACTCATTTATTTCTACTTTTTCTTGGGCTTGGGCGAAAGAAACATGATCATCCGTTTGCCTTCGAGCTTGGGCAACTGATCGACTTTGCCATATTCTTCCAGATCCTGTGCAAAACGCAACAGAAGGATTTCACCCTGTTCCTTGTACACAATCGCCCGCCCCTTGAAGAACACAAAAGCTTTCACTTTATCGCCTTCTTCGAGGAAGTTGATGGCGTGTTTTAACTTGAAATTATAATCATGATCGTCGGTATGCGGGCCGAAACGGATTTCCTTCACCACCACCTTGACGGTCTTTGCTTTAATTTCTTTTTGTTTCTTTTTCTGTTGGTACAGAAATTTTTGATAATTCACTATACGGCAAACGGGAGGGTCAGCCGTAGGGGATATTTCCACCAAATCCAATTCCATATCCTCGGCCATCTTCAAAGCTTGAGGTGTAGGAATCACCTGGTTCGGGGTTTCGATATTCTCGCCCACCAATCGAACCGTCTTTGCACGTATCTCGCGGTTGATCTTTAATTCGGGCGTTGTTGATTTTTGTGGTCTAGTTTGTTGATATGCCATCTACGCTTTTGCAGGGTTTAACACAAATCTTGATTCTATCAGATATAACTATTTTTGAAAGATTAAACAACTAAAATTACAATGAACTCATCTGACGGTTTACTTCATCCTGGATCAAACCGGCAAACTCTTCCATTGGCATGGCACCCTTGTCGCCTTCGCCTTGTTTACGAACAGAAACGCTTTGGCTTTCTTCTTCTTTTTCACCAACGATTAACAGGTAAGGAATTCGCTTCAATTCATTATCGCGTATCTTTTTGCCTATCTTTTCGTTCCTGTCGTCAATCAGGGTGCGAATATCGCAATTATTTAAATAATCAACAACTTTTTTTGCGTAATCGTTGAATTTTTCACTGATCGGCATTACTACTACCTGATCGGGGGTGAGCCATAAAGGAAATTTCCCGGCAGTGTGCTCCAGCAATACTGCCACAAAACGTTCCATTGATCCAAAAGGTGCACGATGGATCATTACCGGGCGATGTTTCTGATTATCAGAACCTGTATAATCTAATTCAAAACGTTCGGGCAGATTGTAATCCACCTGAATAGTTCCTAATTGCCATTTGCGCCCGATGGCATCACGTACCATAAAATCAAGTTTCGGGCCGTAGAACGCAGCTTCACCCAGTTCCACCACTGTATTAAGCCCTTTTTGGGCGGCAGCTTCGATAATAGCTGCTTCGGCTTTTTCCCAATTCTCGTCGCTACCGATATATTTATCCTTGTTTTCAGGATCGCGTAACGATACCTGGGCTATAAAATCCTTAAAATCCAATGCATTGAATATCCGGAAAATAATTTCAATAACCTTGATGAACTCTTCCTTCAACTGATCGGGGCGGCAGAAAATATGTGCATCGTCCTGGGTAAATCCGCGAACACGCGTCAAACCGTGTAATTCACCGCTTTGCTCATAACGGTATACTGTGCCAAATTCGGCATAACGCACCGGTAAGTCCTTGTACGAACGCGGCTTGAATTTATACATTTCGCAATGGTGCGGGCAATTCATCGGTTTCAACATGAATTCCTCACCTTCCTGTGGCGTTTTGATCGGCCGGAAACTATCCTTGCCATATTTTTCGTAATGACCGGAAGTCACATACAATTCTTTCTGCCCGATGTGCGGCGTGAGCACCTGCTCGTAACCGTATTCCTTCTGCACTTTTTTGAGGAAATTTTCGAGCCGCTCGCGCAATTTGGCGCCTTTGGGCAACCACATGGGCAACCCTTGTCCCACGTTTTGCGAAAACATGAACAATTCCAACTCGCGTCCCAGCTTACGATGATCGCGCAACTTAGCCTCTTCGAGCATTTTCAGGTAATCATCCAGCATTTTTTGTTTGGGGAAAGTAATACCGTATACGCGCGTAAGCTGTTTGCGTTTTTCGTCGCCACGCCAGTATGCACCGGCAATGCTCAACAATTTAATGGCTTTGATCTGCGTGGTATCAGGCAGATGCGGACCACGGCACAGATCGGTGAAATTTCCCTGATTGTAAAACGAAATGGTGCCATCTTCCAGGTCGGTGATCAGCTCAACCTTGTATTCATCACCTTTTTGAGCAAAATATCTCAATGCCTCGTCCTTGGATACTTCGCTACGTTTGTATGTTTCTTTGCTGCGCGCCAGTTCCATCATCTTTTGTTCGATTTTGGGAAGGTCAACGTCAGTCAAATGGCGGTCATCACCTAAGTCTATATCATAATAAAACCCATTTTCGATAGCCGGCCCTATACCGAATTTTGTTCCGGGATACAAGGCTTCAATGGCTTCAGCCATCAAATGCGACGATGAATGCCAGAATGCATGCTTGCCTTCGGCATCATCCCATTTGTATAACTTCAATTCGGCATCTTCATCAATAGGACGTGCCAAGTCAACGGTTTGTCCATTAACGCTTGCGGCCAGCACCTCTTCGGCCAACCTGTGGCTGATGGATTGCGCAATCTCCAGCGCAGTGACTCCTTTATCATATTCCTTGACGTTACCGTCGGGAAAAGTGATTTTTATCATATTAATTTTCCTTTTTTAAAGGATGCAAAGGTATATAAGTAATTGACTATTGATGATCGAATATTGATTATTTACACAAAGATCAGAACATAGGCACTTAACAATCGCATTAGAGTACTGGTTGTTTACCTGAAAGCACTCAATTTCGTATTCAGATATTCGTCGGAAACAATCTATTATCAGATTCCCGTATAATTAAATGGTGTGATTTGTTTTAATTCCTCTTTCACCTCGGGCGACACATCCAATGTGTCAATGAATTCATTGAGTTTAAGCTTATCTATGGTTCCACCAGTACGGGTCAATGCTTTGAGCGCTTCGTAAGGTCTGGGATAACCTTCGCGACGCAAAACGGTTTGTATCCCCTCGCTCACTACCAGCCAATTACGGGTAAGGTCGGCGTCTAATGCAGGATAATTGACGATCAACTTGTCCAATCCCTTGAGAATCGATCCCATGGCAATGATGGTATGAGACATAGGAACACCTATGTTACGCAACACTGTAGAATCGGTCAAGTCCCGTTGCAGGCGCGACACGGGCAACTTACTTGCCAGATGTTCGAACATGGAATTAGCCAATCCGAGGTTTCCTTCGGCGTTCTCGAAATCGATCGGGTTCACCTTATGCGGCATGGCCGACGAACCGACTTCCGCTTTGATAATTTTCTGTTTGAAATATTCCTGCGAAACATATGTCCAAATATCACGGCACATATCAATCAGGATATTATTAATACGTTTGAAAGCATCACATTGTGCGGCAAAATTATCGTAATGTTCGATTTGTGTAGTTGTCTGACTACGACTCAATCCCAGGATATTATCGACAAAACTGTTGGCAAAAGTTTTCCAGTCGATTTCGGGATAAGCCACGTGATGGGCATTGAAATTACCTGTTGCTCCGCCAAACTTGGCAGAAACAGGAATATTTTCAAGTTGGGTGAACTGGGCTTCGAGCCTTTCCACAAAAACCCCGAATTCTTTTCCCAACCGGGTCGGTGATGCCGGCTGACCGTGCGTACGCGCCAACATGGGAACAGTAGCCCATGCATCGACAAAACCACGGAGACGCAACATCAGGTCTTCGTAGTAAGGGATATACACTTGTTCAAAAGCCTCCTTGTTGGATAGCGGAATGGCTGTATTGTTGATATCCTGCGAAGTCAACCCGAAATGAATGAATTCGCTGTATTGACTAATACCTAATTTGTAGAATCGTTCTTTCAGGTAATATTCTACCGCTTTCACATCGTGGTTGGTTTCCTCCTCGATCGCTTTTATGCGTTCGGCGGCATCCATATTATAATTCTTGTAGATATCGCGAAGGGCTTCGTATTTCGACTTGTCAAACGATTTCAGTTGTGGCAGGGGAATTTCGCATAAAGCAATAAAATATTCCACTTCCACTCTTATTCTGTAACAAATCAACGCATATTCCGAATAATACCCCGACAAGGGTACCGTTTTATTGCGATAACGACCATCGACGGGCGAAATAGCGGAAAGAATGTTTAATTCCATTTGATTTTTCAATTTTAAAAGAACAAAAGTACGGAAAAAGAATAAATTTTATGAAAAAATATGCATTGTAGGGAAATAGAATAACTACCACAACAAAAAAACAACTATAATGTTAATAGAACAGCACATAGTAAAGCGACCACATTAAAACTGTTTAACAAAAACAATATTTTTAATACATTTATTTTAGATGAATGATTGATTAACCAATTTAAGAATACCTAAATCATTTTCATTTAATCCAAAAAAAAGCTAATTTTGACCCATTCTTAATAAGAAATTGAAGGTTGAAAGTTGAAAGTTGAAAGTTAACGTAAGATATATAAAGTCAATAGCATATACTTGAAAATATTAAATATAATATTACAGATACACAATAAAAATAATCAGTCTGTAATGATTAAAGTGACTGTTGGGCTTAATATTTGATACGATTTAAACGCTTAATACGAACAAATTCCATCATCTAAACTATCATATCATGAAAAGGTATAATTATAAGCAAAAACTGGAACCTATTTTAAAAGATGGGGTTAATTCATATGAATTGATTCGTCGTTACGAAAAGATCCCTACCGATATATATGCCAACGCCGATGATGCTGTCGTGGAAATTGCCCGTGACATAGTTGAAATGATTCAAAAAAAGGCATTGCGGGGCGAACCTTTTGTACTCGGACTGGCTACCGGTTCCACCACTTCGGGATTGTACGAACAGTTGGTGCGCCTGCACAAGGAAGAAGGTGTAAGTTTCAAGAATGTACACACCTTCAATATCGATGAATTTTACCCGATTTCGCCCGATGCACTGCAAAGCCATTACCGGTATATGAAGGAATACCTGTTTGACCACATAGATATTCCGAAAGATAATATCAATTTTCCCGATGGCTCGCTGGCTCCCGAATTGGTTGCCGGATTCTGTGCCGCTTACGACAGGAAAATATCCAGCCTCGGAGGATTGGATTTGCAGATTTTGGGTATTGGCCGTACCGGTCATATCGGTTGTAATGAACCCGGTTCGATGGTTAATTCACCTACACGGTTGATCATGCTTGACACGATTACCCGGGTGGATGCTGCCGCCGACTTTTTTGGCGAAGAGTTTGTTCCACGCCGTGCCATCACGATGGGACTTGGTACTATCCTGTCAGCCAAGCGAATCATACTGTTGGCCTGGGGCGAAGCTAAAGCCAGTATTATCCGGAATGCCGTAGAAGGACCAGTAACTGACTCATTACCCACATCTTATATTCAAAATCATCCTCATGCCAAAGTGGTTCTTGACCAAGCTGCAGCGTCGGAATTTACCCGTGTGAAAACGCCATGGCTGGTAGGTATTTGTAACTGGAACGACCGTTTGATCCGCAAAGGTGTGGTATGGTTGTGTCAAAAGACCGATAAACCCATACTGAAACTCACCGACCGGGATTATAACGACAATGGTATGAGCGACCTGATTGCAGAACATGGTCCGGCAAGCATGATCAATATCAAGGTATTCAACGATCTGCAACATACCATTTCGGGATGGCCGGGCGGAAAACCGAATGCCGATGACAGTACTCGTCCCGAACGTGCCCAGCCTTATCCTAAGAAAGTGATTGTTTTCAGTCCACATCCGGACGACGACGTGATTTCGATGGGAGGAACCTTTGCCCGTCTGGTACAACAAAAACATGATGTGCATGTAGCCTATCAAACGTCAGGAAACATCGCTGTTTTCGATGACGATGTGGTACGTTTCCTTGATTTCGGAAACCAGTTCAGCCAGATTTTTGACCTCGGAGGTGTAGACACCAAAAATCTATATCAAAAAATAGCTAAAAAACTAGCCAACAAAAAGCCGGGTGAACCCGATCTTCCCGAAGTGAGGAAACTCAAGACAGCAATCCGTCGTAGCGAAGCCAAGGCCGCAGCCCGTTACCTGGGAGTACCCGAGGATCATGTCCACTACCTCGAAATGCCGTTTTACGAAACCGGGACAGTGAAGAAAAGTGATTTAGGAGAGGCAGACATCAAGCTTATTATCGACCTATTAAAGGAAGTAAAGCCGCACCAGGTATATGCTGCCGGCGACCTTTCAGATCCGCACGGAACGCATCGTGTATGTATCAATGCCATCCTCATTGCTTTACATGAACTAAAAGACGAACCCTGGATGAAAGACTGCCGCGTGTGGTTGTACCGCGGAGCATGGCAGGAATGGGATCTCGACCAGGTGGATATGGCTGTACCGCTCAGTCCCGAAGAAGTACTTATCAAAAGGAAAGCCATTTATAAACATTCGTCACAAAATAATGGGCCTGTATTTCCCGGAGCAGATCCCCGTGAATTCTGGCAACGGGCAGAAGAACGCAACCATGCCACAGCCGTGATGTACGATAAACTGGGCATGGCCGAATACCAAGCAATCGAAGTGTTTGTACGGTATAATATCCAATAACTGACAATTAGATTTTGTAAGGTGTACATCAAAAGTTATTTGCTGTACACCTTTTATTGTATCATTTTTCCAGACGCAGATTCAATATCCCTAAAATACTCAACCAGAAAATGAATGATTTGTGAGATTGGTCTTTACTCAATTATGGATAAAATTTAGAAAGTCATGATTCATTATTCATAGCGCCATCCGGATGAAATACGATGTTGTGATTGCCGGTAGCGGTTTGGGCGGATTATTGTGCGGAACGATTCTGGGAAAAGAAGGATATCGGGTTTGTGTTGTTGAAAAAAATCCCAAAATAGGTGGATGCCTGCAATCCATGTACCGTGACGGATGTGTATTCAACACAGGAGTACATTACATGGGCGGCCTTGATGAAGGACAGATATTGCACCGGTATTTCAAATATTTCGGATTATTGGGAAAAATAGACATATGCCGTCTCGATGATACCGGTTTCGAAGTAATCAGTTTTGACAGCGGAAAAGAGTATCGTATCGGAATGGGGAAAAACTTCGTTGACAGCCTTGCCGGATATTTCCCTAAGGAACGTCATGCTTTGGAGCAATATGCAGCAAAACTACGGGAGGTTTGCCATGTGCAACCATTATATGCGTTGAATGATTCATTGCATGGCGCCGTTCTTGACAAACCATATTTAGGTGTCAGCGCCGAAAAATATGTCCACGCGTTAACCAACAACGAATTACTACAAAAAGTACTGTTTGGCAATGATTTAATGTATGGCGGAATATCTGACAAAACATCGTTGTTGCTTTACGCCCTCATCAACCATTCTTTCATGGAAGGAGCCTGGCGCATGGCCGGAGACAGTGAACAAATCAGCGAAGCGCTTGCAGCCAATATCCTTGCATCCGGCGGACACATTCTTTGTAATCGTAGTGTGGAACATTTCCGGATGGAAAAAGAAAAAATAACAGCAGCCGTGTTACATACAGGCGAAGAGGTGGAAGGCAGCCAATTCATATCCGATCTGCATCCGCAAAATCTGTTACCGATGATTGAATCCGGTTATTTGAAAAAAAGTTATGCAAAAAAAATTGAAACCCTGCAAAATACATCCGGCATGTTCGTATTGCATGTTGCATTGAAAGATCAGGGTTTTCAATATTTCAATTACAACCGCTACCACTATTCTTCCGGACAATCATGGCCGCAAAAATTTATGATGATCCCGGTGGGGACAGAAAACAATGGTTATTCTAAGGGAGTAACTTTGATGGCTCTGATAGATTACAGTGAGGTCAAGCAATGGGAAGGTACAAAAGTCGAACATCGCGGTGCGGATTATCTGGAGTTTAAATCCCGCAAAACCACACAAATGCTTGATGCCGTTGAGCATATAATTCCCGGCTTCAGGCAGACAATTGTAAACTGGCATGCTTCAACTCCCCTCAGCTATCGCGATTACACCGGGACACCTGGCGGATCAGCTTATGGTGTTCTCAAGGATTGTAACAAACCATTATCAACAATGGTTTTTCCGCGCACCAGAATACCCAACCTCCTTCTTACCGGACAAAATGTATATTTCCATGGAGTCCTTGGTGTCTCTATCGGCGCTGTTGCCACATGCGGTGAATTACTCGGCATGAAACACTTAATACACAAAATCAGAGATTGAACCAAATAAAGTAAACTGTTGATAAATTATCCCTATAAAAAAGAAACCCTTTTTACCCCTTTACGTAAAACATTGTAGAACGAAAAATGTTTGGTTTTATTTTTGGTTCAATTTTTGAGGCCTTAAAGGTATGTTTATCTTTTTTTAGATAAATTTGGAGTATATTTGTTATTTTTGATGTATTCCGATTTTTAAAGATAAATTATTTTCGGATGTTATACAAGAAAATATTGATTATAGGTTTTTTGTATGTGTGCCTGGGGGTATCACAGGTTCATGCATTGAATTTACCGCAGGGAATTGTGGAAGCGTTAGAAAATGGGGATGCTAAAAATATGAGTAAATATTTCAATTCGTCGATAGAATTGATTTTTAGTCAAAGCCAGGGCGTCTATGCTAAATCACAAGCTGAACAGATATTAAAAAACTTTTTTGACAACAACGGTCCCGTTTTTAAATACAAACACATACATCATACCAGCAGCAAAGACAATACGCAATACAACTATATCGGCCAATTATACACCAGCAAAGGCACATACCGGGTAAATATATACATGAAAAATCAATGTATTCACCAAATGAGAATAGAAAGTAATGATTGATTTAAATTATCTGAAAGTATTTATTGATAACGCTTTCAAAGAAGATATTGGCGATGGTGACCATACATCGCTTGCTTGTATTCCTTCCATGCAGGAAGGGAAAGCACAACTTTTAATAAAAGAAGCCGGTGTATTGGCCGGTGTTGAAGTCGCACAACAAATATTTCACCAGTTCGATCCATTTTTGTCTGTTACTGTCTTTATCAAAGACGGGGCTAAGGTTTACCCGGGCGATGTTGTATTGAGAGTGGAAGGACGCGTACTTTCTATCCTGCAATGCGAACGTTTTGTATTGAACCTCATGCAGCACATGAGCGGGATAGCTACCCAGACAAGCCTTTACGCTGAGAAACTTGCAGGGACATCTACCAAATTGCTAGATACCCGCAAAACCACCCCAGGCATGCGCCTGTTGGATAAAGAAGCTGTACGTATCGGCGGAGGGGCAAATCACCGTATCGGACTGTTTGATATGATTTTAATAAAAGACAACCATATCGATTTTGCCGGAGGGATTGAAAATGCTATCGACGCAGTAAACAAATATCTCCAAAAGCGGGGTAAGATGTTGAAAATAGAAATAGAAGCCCGTAACCTTGACGATGTAGGCCGCATTGTCAAACACAACAAGATACATCGTATCATGTTCGATAACTTCGATATTGAAACAACCCAGAAAGCAATAAATATTGTCAACGGACATTACGAAACGGAATCATCCGGAAATATTACGCTGGTCAATATCCGCGATTATGCATTATGTGGCGTCGATTATATTTCGGTAGGCGCATTGACGCATCAAGTTAAAGGACTTGATATGAGTCTGAAAGCGATTGATTAATAACAAAACAAAAAAATCCTGGCAAATGCCAGGATTTTTTTGTTTTTGATGCAATCCGACAACTACTTTGTAGCTGCAATCACTCCTTTGAAATAACCAATAGACTCAGCCAATCCGGCTAAAGGATCTTTCATGTCTTTTTCAAATTCAAGACTGCAAGCGCCGGTATATTTCACTTTACGCAACATCTTTACAAATGCGGGAATATCAAGTATTCCACGGCCCATTTCGCACGTCTTTCCCTCCTTACTGGCAGCAGTAACATCCTTGATATGGATATCGAATACCCGCTTGTGGTATTTCTTTAGGTCATCGACAGGATCGAACCCGTCACGTGCATCATGTCCGATGTCCAGGCACATTCCAATACGCGGATCGAGATCCTTCACATGGTCAATCACATCTTGTGCGTTAGGGTATGTTTTTATATCCGGCCCATGAATATGTATGGCATAATTAAAATCGTATTCTTTTACTTTTTTGTCGACATACGGCAACAGCTCATAATTGGGTACACCCACAATAAGCTTCACCCCCACCCTTTTGGCATATGCAAAACCCTTATCGACTTCGGCTTCAGATTTCATGTAAATGGGGCCGACTCCATAACCGGTTACATTTTTACTTGCCAACTTGTCATGAAAAGCCTTGATCTGTTCATCCGTACTGTCTAAGGGAAGATGAAAATCCTTGATACACAAATAATGCAGATCCATACGCTGCAACATGCTGAGCGACTCGTCAATGTTGAAATTCACAAAACTATAACCTGCCATGGCGATCTTGAACAGTTCTCCCTGAGGAGCAGCAACATTTGGATTGCCATACACCTCCTGATTGAAAAGCACAGGCGCTGCACCTATAGCCAGTAATCCGGCACCCGCTTTTTTTACAAAATTTCTTCGTGTGGTCATACTAATTTTATTTACTTACATTTTTCAATCTTCAAACATATGCAAAATTTCCTAAAAATATTTCCCCATGCTAATTTTTAACAAAAATATTGTTTTAAGCGCTTTGTAATACATATATTCGACGCTTTCCAATATCTGTTCAATTTTGATTTTATGCGCTTTGCCCGCCTGAACCCTACCCGAATGGCTTGGTCAGGCGGGTTACGGGCAGGTCATTAACCATTTATCATTAATCATTACTTATTTGTACTTTTGTATCTTTCTAAAAATACCATACTTATGTTTTATCGTAGTAAAGCTCCCTTTCGCCTTGGAGTTGCAGGCGGCGGAACCGATCTATCGCCATATGCCGACCTGTATGGCGGCGCTATTCTTAATGTTACTGTCAACCTGTACGCTCATGCGACATTACGTCCTCTAAATAATGATCGGATACGGCTCGTTCATATGCCCGGCAACGTAGTAGAAGAAATGGATGCTGTTTCTGCCCTGTCGCTCGAAGGAGAACTGTTGTTGCAACGCGGTATTTACAATTCCATTGTAAAAAAATATAACAACGGTCGCCCCCTGTCGTTTGAGCTAACAACTTCTATTGATGTACCCACGGGATCTGGATTGGGAACTTCATCCACTCTTGTTGTGGCCATACTCGGAGCTTTTTGCGAATGGTTGCATCTGCCTTTGGGCGAATACGACCTTGCGCATTATGCCTACGAAATAGAGCGAATTGACTTGAAAATGGCCGGAGGAAGGCAAGATCAATATGCTGCGACATTCGGAGGGGTTAATTTCATGGAATTTCACCAAGATGAAAAGGTAATTGTCAATCCTTTGCGTATCCGCCCGGAAACCCTCCGGGAGTGGGCTTTTTGTACTGTACTTTTCTATACGGACAAACAACGTAGTTCTGGTTACATTATTGAGGAACAACAACAAAATGTACGGGATCAACGGGTCGAATCGCTCGAAGCCATGCACAATGTAAAAAACGAAGCTTACAGGATGAAAAACTGTTTGCTGCGTAATGAACTTTCCGAAATGGGAAAGGCATTGAATGTAAGTTGGGCCAGCAAGAAAAAAATGGCGCACAACATCACCAATCCTGACATCGATTTGATTTATGAAACGGCTATGGCCAACGGAGCGCTGGGAGGTAAAATATCCGGAGCTGGCGGCGGCGGCTACATGTTTTTTTATTGTCCGGGAAATACCCGTTATGTGGTCGTCTATGCACTCGAAGCCCTAAAGCTCGGATCGGTATGGAATATCGATTTCAGCAAGCAAGGGTTAGTCACATGGACAACTGAGTGAAAAGGAAATTTGGAAACAATCATATTTTAGTACAGTAAACCTCGCAATAAAAATCTTGCAAACTAAAAAATTTGATTGTTGTCATTCAACACAACAACTTAGGCGGCAATGAATATATTCCTTAATTTGACGACAGAACGACTTGACCTTGTAGAAATTCAGCAAAGTCATTTGAAAGACCTCTATTTGTTATTCAGCGATAAAGAAGTGACAAAGTATTACAATTTGTTACCATTGACGGATGAACAGGAAGGACAAAAACTATTGGATTGGTTCCAAAATCGATTTAAAGACGGATTGGGAATTCGTTGGGGCATTGCATTGAAGGGAAAATTGAATATAATTGGAACTATTGGGTTCAACAACTATACGAGAAAACACCGGGCAAATATAGGTTATGACTTGCAGTTCGCATATTGGAGCAAAGGTTATATGACTGAAGCGTTGAAGGCCGTACTTGGTTTCGGTTTTAATGAACTTAGTATAAATCGTATTGAAGCTGAAGTAATGCAAGGAAACATAACTTCGGAGAAGCTTCTTGAAAAACTCAATTTTAAAAGGGAAGGTATCCTGAGGCAGTGGATGTTATGGAACGAAAGATACTATGACATGACAATGTATTCGTTGCTGAAAGCAGAATACAAACAAATGACAAATCAATGAACTAAATCATCAATATGTACACCACCAATTATTATAACACATTTATCGAAGTCGCAGATGACTGTCCCGTAGCTGTTGCTGAAATTCCATCGTTAAAAGGTAATGAAAAAACAGTGGCCAATATTGAATTTGAAATGCTTAAAACCAATCCATACCGGTATACTTCGGATGAAATCCTGTTTCATGTTTACGTCGTTAAAAACGATATCGCCAATGCGGACATAGCATCCGAAAAAGAAAAATTTTTCTCGAAAGGTCAACCGTGCTTTCGTTCTTCCCCGTTGGGAAAACGTTACGGTTGGGGTATCCACTACAACGCCGAAGGGAAAATGGCTGTTTATGCCCTGGAATCGGAAGAGTACCGGAAACTGGCAGAAGACAAGAATTTCAAAATCATCAAAGCCATGCGCTCAAAACGTATAAAGTAGAAGAAAATATTCCAAAACATTGTCGCAATTTATGAGAGGTTACCTACGGTGAACTAAAAGTTCAAATATTTTGACACAAGAATTACTTGATCAGCTATTACTGCTTATTCGGAATATGATACGTTGGCCCTGTTTCCGGCTTCGGGTATATCATAATACTTTTCGGAACCGTTTTTTCACATCCATTAGCATCAGTAGTTTTTACTGATACCGTTTTCGTGCCGACATCACTCCAGGTGAAGGTCTCGAAGGCTGTTACCCCTGTACCTTCCATGATACCATCCGTACCAACTGTTATTGTCCACTGGTATGTACTATAACCTATTCCGGCATCGAACATTACAGGATCACCGGTGCAGGCATTATCCATAGCACTGATGACGGGTATTGGATAAGCAGTAAGCGTATACGCTCCTGTTGTTGTGAAGAGACAGCCGTTGACATCTTTGAGTTTGAGCGTATAGTTGGTGCTGGTAGCGGGTACGGCTACATTGAAATGAATCGCACGGGTTCCCCGCATGGTAACCGAGTCAACCGTGGCAGAATTATAAGTTGTTCCATTATTCAGGCTATACTGGAAAGTCGGCACGCCGCCCGTTGTTTCGAATGCTACCTTGGCAGTGCAGTTAGCATAGGTAAACGCCGGCTGGCTGAAGGTGAGCGTGGGCGTAGCCGTGAAGTTATCTGCTCCGGCGGCATTACGGCATTTATCACGTGCGTCGCCGTCGAAATCAATAGCAACAGACCCAATTATAGGTACCTGTAGGCTTGGCGTGTTCTCGGCAAGGTGCAGGTTGGTAGCGCTTGCGAATACCGGCGTTGCCATCATGGAATTGTCGCCACCCGAAGCAGCAGACCATGCGGGTAGCTTGGCGTGTACAGTGCCGGCTTGTGCTGTCTTAGTCGTAACTACCATAGCTACCTTACCGTTGGCAAGTTGATAACGGTTGTTCGCAGTATTCATACTGTTGATGATGGCGCCTGGCTGTTGTTTGATGATGAAGTTCCGGTCCTGCCCGTTGGGGACTTCATTAGAAAATATATTGTTCGACAGGCGGACATTGGGATTATTGATACCGATGCGGTCGCCGATGTCTATCACAGTGGCTTCGTCGGCATCATTTAGTTTAGAAGTTAGGCGTACCGTGTTGTGATAAAGGCTTGGTGACGACGCATTCGCAGAAATACCTATCCCAGGCTTCCCAACGACGTCGCTCACCATGTTGTTGATAGAATAATATTCATTAGTACCGGTCATCCTGATACCTATGGAAGATCCGGCCGTATTCCTGATACCGGTAACAGTGTTAGCTTCCAACAGCACCTGTCCCGTAACATTTATCCCTATGGAGTTGTGCATATCGGTGGTACGGATGCCTTTCCCGTTGACATTGCCTGCATAACATTTCTTGACCGTAGCCGAACCCAATCTCGAAGTGCCATTCTGGATGCTGTAAGCGACGGCATACGACTCACTGGTAAGGTTGCGTACCGTGTCGTTATTCATCTGAAACGTGGACGTGGCACTTGTATTGGTTATCACATAAATTCCACGCAGGGCGAACCCAATAGATGGTGCACCGTTGGTAAGGTTTTCCACCTTGTTGTTGTTCATCACGATGGTTGCATCGCCACGGATATGAATACCGTCGATGTAATTTTCGAAATTACCGGCATTGACCAAATTGCTCACGCGGTTATCCGTGATATTCCATTGTCCGGTAGAAGAAGGGGCATCGACACGGATACCCGACATTTTATTCTTGATGTCAGCGGATGTAAAGTCTTTGGCAATATTACGTACAATATCCAGTTTGGCGGACGAAGCAGGTACAACGTAAATGCCTTGCGACTCAACGGTAGTTATCATATTGTCGCGGATATCGGCATGTTTGTTTCCCGAAATATTCAGCCCTATGTTGGCATGATGGAAATAACAGCCTTGCACGAAGACGCTATCGGTGTAGAAACCTGCGGCATATACTCCTGTGCTGGCCATTTGCTGTTGCACCAGTGAAAATTCAGCATGCCGTACACGGACATATTTGCCGCTGGCAGTACCGGCCTTATCTACCCGCAGAGATGTGACACCGATATTGGCTGTGACATATGTATTCACAAATGAAAGCAGCGGCGCCGATGGGTCGGCCTCCGTAGCTGCCTGTTGTCCGTCGATAATGATGTTATTGGCACCAGTAAGTTTCACCAATGGCCCGTTGATATTCCCGCTAATCGTCCGGCGCGTGCCGTCAGAAACAATGGTAAGCGTATGCTTGGTGCTGCCGGGTGCCGAACCTTTAAATTCAACGGTTCCGGTTTCAGTGAGGTCACTTACAATTACTAATCGGCTATCAGCTTGGATACCGCAGTTGTTGTAGTTATCGGCGGCATCCTTCAGCGTAGCGAAGTCGGCGCCGGGCACATTACCTACCGTGTAAGTGCCGTGCAAAAGCGTACAAGGCCGTTGTGCTACAAAAATACTCACCCACGCCGTATCACAAGGAATGGACATGTTATCAGCGCACAAAGCATAGGTAAACCCATCGAAACCGGCATAATCCAGATCAGGTGTATAGGTGAACGTACCGTCGGCGTTCATGGCCAACAAACCGTGTACCGGTCCAATGATGTTGGTCGGTTTGATGATATGAATTTCTGTGATAGCTCCCGCCGGGTAAACATCATTGGCAAGGATGCCTTCTTCAGCACTCGTTATACGCAGCGTATCGTACTGGGCAACCGCATAGGCATCAGATAGGGCGATGATTTTGTTGTCATATATCGTGGCAGGCAACACGGTGATGTGTACCTGCGCCGTACTGCAAGCTCCCTTGTCGTCACAAATACGGTAAGTGAACACATCGACACCCATGAAATTAGGATTGGGCTCATAAGTGAATGTACCGTCGGCTTCGTTCTGGGTCAATGTACCCCGTAATACCTGCGTGATAGCAACTGGCTTAGATAACGGGTCGCCATCAGGGTCAATATCGTTCTTCGTTACGTCAAAATTTAGCAACGACTGATTTTCGTGTATCACATATTCGTCATCCATGGCAATAGGCGGACGATTTCCCGCAACAATACTGTCTAACACATTAATATACAACCATGCCGTGCTGATAAATCCGCAGGGGTTCTTGATAGAATATTGTACGCTATCCTTACCCACATAATCCTGGTTGGGTTCGTAATTGAAAGCTCCGTCCGGCGCTACATCGGCAAAACCATTGCGTGCTTGAGAGTTACCAATCACAGTGAGTGCCTGCTGGTGGTGCTCGTAATCGTTGTAGGTGATATACCCGTTGACCGGATGGTTAACATAGGTATACACTTGGTTATCCACCGCTTGCAGGAAGTTTACTTCTT
Organism: Bacteroidales bacterium; assembly: GCA_031551645.1. Lineage (GTDB taxonomy): Bacteria > Bacteroidota > Bacteroidia > Bacteroidales > UBA4181 > JAIRLS01. The sequence continues at coordinate 24,330 of JAVBNI010000023.1, forward strand.
CGTCAACCCGCACAGCCTCGAGTGTGGCCGTACATTTGTCGTCATTGCCGTCGGTAAGTAGGAAATGATATACGCCGGGTTTCAACTTGTCTATGGTTATGATGCCTGCCGTGGCAGGTATTTGAGTACGTCCGCCATCGTAGCTAACGGTTAACGGGTCTTTGCCGGTGATCTTCAGCCGAACGCTTCCTTCGCCAACGCCGTTACAGGTCGCATCGATCACGCTGTCGAGCAAAATCGATAATCCTGCAACATTTTCCATGCTGGCTGCACCCGATGTTTCGCAGCCGTTGGCATCTTTGGCAAATATCTCATATACGCTGGCGCCAAGGGCAATATCGGTTTCTTTTCCGGCCATTTCCACCCAGCCCTTCCCGCTCAGGCGATAGCTGTATGGCTCAACTCCCCCCTCAAGGGCAATATGCAGCTTACCTTCGATATTGCAGTTGGCGGGTGCTTCTTGAGTCAGGGTCACGGAAAGTCCGGCCACAGCTTTCACCTGTACCACGCCGGCTGTGGTGGCGCAATTGGTCACATCGAGAATGGTGACATTATAGTTACCCGCTACAAAGTTACTTCCGATAATGCCGTTGGCCGGAAGCGGCAACAGGCTCCCGCCGTCGACCCGGTACCGGTAAGGTGGCGTTCCTCCGTTTACGGTGAGTTGTATCTTACCATCGGTGCTGATACAATCGGATGCTTCGGTGGTGAGCGCCGAAGCATGCAGCCCGTTGCTGGACGGGCTAAGGCTCACCATCTCGCTGATGGATGGCGCGCAGCCTCCCCATACGCGGTTTTTCACGGATACGCGATAATCGCCCACAGGCAAGCTTCCGATAATGCCATCGCTAGGCAATACGATTTCCGTTCCGCCGTTCAGGCTGTATGTATAGCTGCCACTGCCACCCATCACCACTACCTTGATGTTCCCCGTGTTGGTTCCGCAATCGGGCTGCGTGTTGACGCTGATGGAACCGACTTGCGGCATGCGGTTGACATTAATCTTAAAGTCAACACTATCGAGCGAGTTACAACCGGTGGTGCTGGTAGCGAAAGCGGTATAAACTGTGGTATCGGTGGGTGATACAATGTAGTTGGTAAGAGGTGTTTTGCTCCCCTTGAGATAGTATGAAAGCGTCCCGATGCCGGTGGTTTCACGGAAGGCCCGACTCAAATCCACATCCGCACCGATGCAGACGGTAGTATCGGCTCCCCGCGCAAGTTTCGCTACCGGCCGTTCGTTCACCGTTACCGGGAAATAAGTTCTACCGATTTCTTTGGGCGGGTCGGTGGGCAACGTATACTGTGTCCACACTTTGTAGTCACCTTTTTTCTTCCATACTATCCGGACGATGCTATCATTGATGTAATTATCTTCCGTAGAGCCTTCTAACGGTATACGCAACGGTGTTGCGCCTGATGCGCCGTCCACATTGTATTTATAATTTTCCATTTTCGCAACGGTTCTATACAGCACCGTATCCTGCTCGCAAACCATGTCGACACCCGTAAGAACGCCTACGGAAATCCACACATCGTTGCACAGTGCTCTCCCATGCATGTGCGCCAGCAATTGTTTTTGTGGTTCTACCGGAACATCCGTAAATTCTGCCATAAAACTACTTTGTGGTTCACGGTCTATGGTGATGCGGATAAACGATTTTACCAACGTGTCGGGTTGCATGTTACTGTTGCGGTCGATATAAAAATCGATATGTACCGTATCCCCAGCAAAAAAACGAGTATCAGTTTTCACATTGAAGTTTCCCGACCAGAGTAAACTGTCACGGGCATTATCAAAGATTGTTGTCCCGGTTACATCGCCATCAAGGTCGAGTTGATAACGTTCCACGGTCAATGTGGGATAGGAACCGCCACGGGTGGAGTAGAGGTCGCACTGCTGTTCGCCACATTTCACCTCGGCGGAAGATACCACTTCGGCATAAAAATAATATTCCCCGCAGTCTGCGTCTTCTGTAGAGAATTGTAATTCGGCAATAATTTCCGCACCGTCTTCGAGTTCTGATACGACGGGTAACACAAACTCCGTCCCTAATTCGTCGATATTGCGTTTCAGTTTTGAATATTCGGGAGCATTTTGTATCGCCCTATAGCTGCCAGGGATAACTTTCAACCCGTCAGGAATCAGCACAAAAATAGAGTCCCTGGTTTCATCAGTTTCTTGGTTGCCCCGTACTACAGCTGTCAATCGCCAGGTGACCACGTTACCGGTATTGTTGGTCACCTTGACTGGGGTAAATACTCCGAAAACGTCGAAAGTGTTCAGACTTGCCTCATCCTGTTTGGTCTTGAAAATTTCAGTAAAGATGGTTTTTTCGGGTAACACATCGCCGCAAGCACCTGTTGCATTGAGTTTAAACGCCATATTCGCCCCGCTGTAAAAACCGCAAGCGGCCGACACTTCTACTTTAACCAGTACCGAATCGCCTTCCGGCAAATCGGGCAGCATCCATGTTTTCCCGGTTGCATCCCATTCGGTATGGATCAATGGTGTTGACCATTCAGTCTCCGTGTAAGGGTATTTTATGGATGCATCCTTGATGGTGATTACAGTTCCGTTATAATCAGCAAATTTGAATTTCAAATTATGTAAATCACTCTTTTTACCCGCTTTTATCTTCACCTCATAAACCGTATCGGTACACATATCCTGGAAATCAAGTGGCTGAACCATCAACTCAAATTTCTCGACAGTAGGCAAGGGTAAAATCTGTAATTCGACAGCATCTTCAATGTAGCCGCAATACTGGTCGCGTACATGAACGGATATCTTCGATGTTTTCCCGGCTTCCGAAATGTCTGGATTATACACCACGCTGGCTGCATGTGGGTCGGGAGCAAATTGTGCCGTATTATCCGGCTGTTCCTTGATATCGTACCAACCATACCAGATAATACTTCCTGTGACAACAGCTTTGAGTGAGATGGTTCCGTTGTGGCATACATTATTAATATCATCCTGCGGTGTTTGTGGTTGAATTTCCACGGTCGGCTTCGGGTGTACTGTTAATGTCACAGCTTTGCGGTCACTGGGCAGGTTTTCGCAATAATTATCGCCCGACACCGAGGCATACCACGTATATGTGGTAATAGTGGCTACGTCGAACGGCCCCACCGTGTATGCCGTACCGGAATATGTTGCCGTGGTCGAACTTGGATCGGTATACCAGCGGATAACGGGATTGATGATACCCGCCGTTTCCAAGGCCGCTGCCCTGATGGTCGCCTCGGCGCCGGAACATGCATTTATGGGATTGGCTGTGATGAGAGCTGCCGTAGCGCGCGGGTTGATAATAACTGAAACAGTAGAAGTGTCTCTACAACCTTCCGATGTAGTTCCCACAATATGGTAAATACCTGTTTCTGCTTGTGCAGGATTTGTTACCGACTGGTAACTTTCGTTAAAATACGTCAGAGTCAATCCAGCGGTACTTCCTTGCGGTTTCGGCATCAAGCTGTGTAAATCGATTGCTTGACATGCGGTGGTGTCAGCCACGAAAGAAAATTCGGGCTTAGATTTCACCGTCAATTCGGTTGAATTATTCCACGAACAGCCGCTCGATTTGAAAGTAACCGAATATGTGCCGCTGTTATCTGTCGTCAGACGAGGAATAGTAAACGTCTGGCCTAACTGTTTCGCTCCGCCCGGCAGTGTCCATTCAACATCCGAAATAGCGCCCACTACATGTACTTTCAAAACAGCCTCGCTCCTTTCACATAAACTACCCGTGATATCGATGGTTGATGTGAGACCTCCCGCAGTCAGCGTGATGTTCCACGTATCGGTTTCGCAACCGTTATTGATTTGTACGGTATATGTCCCGGCTTCCAGGTTGCCAAAATCGGGTGATGACTGGTAGGGAGTGTAATCTGTTTCATTCTGCTTCGTTGCCGACCGGATACGGTAAGTTACCGGTTGTCCGTTACCTCCTGTTATACCGACATGTAGCGTACCACGCCCTCCGGGGCCGGGACAAATCAGCCCACCCGATGTTGCCGGGTCGATGGCCAACGGGTCGGACACCGGTATGGTGATATCCTGTTCAAAATAACTACAGACATTGAGCTGGGCCTTGCCGGAGAAACGAATCTTGTAGGTGCCCGGTTGTAGATTGATGTCGGTGACAAATGAAGTATTGTTGGTGACGTTCGATGCTGTACCCGAAAGAATACCGTTGGCATCAATAACAGTTACGCCGTATACCTCGTCCGAGCCTGACACGTTGCCGTTGGGGTCAAGATACCAGCCTTTACCCGTGATTTTATACCATCCGCACGTGTAACCTGCTTGAAACGAAGCGGTGGCAGCAAATCCGGAGAATGGTGGTTGTACGGTTACGGTTTGCACATCGGTGCCGCAATTGCCACGCTCGACAAGGATTTGGTACGTACCTTTCGGCAAGTCGCTCCATATGGTGGTATTTTGGGTGGTGATGACCGGCGACCGGCGAACCGGCCCATCAATTATCGTATAGGTAATCGAGACTGTGTTGCCCGGCGGCACCTTAGTGGTACGGATACCCACTGTGGTAAAATCGCAATGCATTTCCGTGGTATAGTTGTATACATCGGCGGCCAGCCCAACATCCATCAATGCACTTTGGTCTTTCACCAAATCAGCCGTCTGATAAGTGCTGGGGCTTGTTGTAGTGCCATTATTTGTTGTAATGTAAGTATGATAAGTCCCATCGGGTACACCGGAAAGGTCGAGTGAATATGTACTGCCCGAACCATTCCATGTAAAAGTATGGGTTTGGGACGAATTGACACTATTGACAAGCTTGAACGTAATATTACCGCTACACGAATAACCCGTAATCTGACGGAAAAGTTCGTATCCGCAGACAGTCCGTCTCCAGTCGTAAGGGTATGGTAGCTGATAAACCGGTGAAGTAACGATATTACTGGTATTACACGGGTTTCTCATCTGGATACGATACGATGTCTTGGCCGGATCATACATGTTGGAAGGAATTGAATAGCTGGCAAGTGACCCCCATACGGTGTATTTATTTGATCCCGCCGGGTATTCCAACCGTGCCTGGATATTTGAACCGGCCGGTATGGTTCTGCCCGAACCAAATCCATATAAAATATCTCCGGTTATATCTTTTAAGTTTACGTAATTTATATTCTGGGTAAGAGAAATACCACAATAGCCGCCCGTATAAGTAATTGGCCCATCGTACTCAAAAACATCCAATGTTTTATTATTGAGACTGTTGGATATAACATGAATGTCATTCAGGGCTATAACCGTCCCGCAGGCATCGGTGATGGTAACACCATAAATACCTGTAGGCAACCCGGTGATACTTACATTACTGCACGAATTGAATGGTGGAAGAGGCGGAGGGATAACAGGGCCGCTCACAACTTGGTAAATATATTCCGAAGTTCCATTTTTCGCCCTAATAGTTATCCTGCCGGTTTCCGTACACGAAATGGACGATGTAACGGCTTCGGGAGGTGAAGTAACGGTTAATATTTTGTCGTTGTCGACATTAAAATTATACTGTGCTTGCCCGGTATCGTCATATACCATGGCTGTATAACTGCCGGAGGTAAGTCCATCAAACTGATTGCTGGTTTGTTTCGATGAATAATTTGCATCTGTAGTCTTTTTGATGGCATAAAACAATGTACCTGTCCCTGTAGCATTGACGGCAATAGAGCCGCGGCACTGGTTAGATTTTACTGTGATACCACTAATAACAGGTGTAGCCGACACATAACACACCCAAAAACACAGTAACACCGCAAAAAAGTATTTAGCAGGAACAAAAAAAATTTCTTTCATTTAGCACAAATACATTGAACAGCTATTTTTATGAGACATAGTCAAAACAGTGCAAATGTAATAGTTGTTCGTTTTATATGCCAGCTTTCTGATTAAAAAAATGCAGTTAACGTAAAAAAATGTTGATATCTCCGAAAATTTGAGTTCCGATATAAGCTCCAGACTCCAAGTTACTGCGCATATTTTAGATAGTTACAACCGACGATAAAGATATCCCAAATCATTGAGGGCGCGTCAAGTAAATCCCCATTAAATCGACGAGTAATACTTACGTATAACTTCTACCTCGATTTTATCACAAATATATCTTCAAAGTAAACCAAGTATTCCTGCAAATACGTTTAATTCGGCTTAATCTTACAGATCGAATCCGCAATACGACAAATTGAAACTTTTGTTACAGATAGGGAAATCGGATATTTCGTTGTTACGCACCGCCAACGCCAATGCCATCCAATTATGAAACGAAGGATCTGTAATTTTATATTGCGCTAGTTCGCCTTCTTTCCCTGTAATAGCACAATGACAGATTTCCCCGCGCCAACCTTCCACCATAGATAAAGCAAACAAATTGGGAACAGCAGGTTTCAAAGTGTGATCAATTTCCTCTGGATGTGGCATTTCATGAAGCAGACTACGAATATACCCTATAGATTGGAGCACCTCTTCGTGGCGCAATTTTGCGCGCGACAATACATCTCCCGATGTGTATAACAATGGTTTATGCCCCAGGATCCGGTAAACGTCATCAGGATGTGAACTCCGAATATCCCTTTCCAAGCCGGAAGTACGGGCAGCCATCCCCACCGCGCCAATACGCATCGCCTGGTCGAAGTTTACCACGCCTGTTTTTTCAAAGCGGGACAATACACCAGGCATATTGAATAAAAATTTACCCATCTGATAGAAATCCCGCTCATAATCGAACAGAGTTCGTGTCAGCTGCATGGCTAAAGTATCGGTAAACGGGTAAAACAGACTTGCCGGCCTGATCAATGTACGAGCAAAACGGTTTCCACACCATGCCTGGAAAAAGTTGATAACCGGTGTACGCAAGCGCCCATAAACTGCACTACCCAACTGATAGGCAATATCTCCGCACAAAGCGCTGAGATCTGCCGTGTGCATGGCGATACGTTCAATTTCAAGTGCAAGGGTTTGTACCCATAACAACTGATAGATGGTTTGATAGCCGCATAATGCTTCCCATATCAGAGCAAAAGCGCCGCCATGAGCCACAGTGCTATCACCTGTGATACCCTCGGCAAGCTGTATCCGTTGATTCAGATGTTTTTTATTGACAAATAACCGTTCCACTCCCCGGTGTTGATACCCCAATTGTATCTCTAAATGCAGAATTTTTTCGCCATTGCATGAGAAACGAAAATATCCCGGTTCAATTATTCCGGCATGAATCGGCCCAACCCCTACTTCGTGTAATGCCTCCCCCTTAATACTGAAAAATGGATATTGATTCATCAATTTGCTGGGATTGGCTCTGTCATATGCATAACGGACAGGTTTCAACCATGGATGATTGATGTAGGTGACACCAAAATTCTCATGTATTTCGCGTTCAAACAAGTGAAAACTTTCGTGAATAGCTGTAAAAGACAGTAACTCGGAACCTGCATCTACAATACAGGAAGAAACCCTGATATTGGCTTCCTCATCGTTGGCGATGCAACAAATCAATCGTAATTGACCATCCTCAGGATATGCAAAATAACTGACACAATGAAATTGTTTGTTTGCAGGTAAATGAGCATTCTGTTGCATGAAATCATGATACTGAAGTACCGGTATCGATCCCATTTCTACGGCCTGATTATTGACTATCCGGATGAATTGTCCCATATTTTAACTTTTGATTTTTGATTTAGTGTTTTTACACGACACAAGGTACTAAATCAAAATTTCTAAACATCGAATTTTAAACTTCTTCTTTCGTTTGGTCTAATATTTCAAGCCGTTTGACGATTTCGACTCCTTTCAGATTTTTCAACTGTCGCATCAGTTTATCCAGGTCGTTGGTATCATGGACGTATAACTCAATGGTACCTTCAAAAATACCGTCATGACTGGCCATATTGAATGTGCGAATATTAACATTCAATTCATCTGTGATTTGCGTTATGACTTGCAAATAAATGTCGGGACGATCGATACCCTGTACCGCAACTTTAGCAAGAAATGAAAACATCTTGTAGGTAGTCCATTTCACAGGGACAATCAAGTCACTACGGTTGGACAACAACTTGACTGCGTTAGGACACCGCGACTTATGTATCAATACCATGTCATTCTTCGTGTCCAAATATCCAACCACATCATCGCCCGGAATAGGGTTACAACATTTGGCAATACGGTAATTAAGCTTCGTTTCGTCAATGTTTTCCCTTATAACCACAGACGACTTGGGATTGGTCGTTACACCGCCTTTGAGAAGCTGTTCTTGCTCTGTCTGGGGAGTTTTAGCCTTGGGGCCAAACAACTGTAAACTCCAATAACGTATCCATTTGTTTTTAGTGTTCTTTTTCAATATTTTAGGCAAGTCATCCAACGATATCAAATCCGCCCCTATCTTGCTGTACAATTCGTCCTTTGTTTGGGTGTCGTACGCATCAAGCACCTTACGCATGACACGCGAATTGGGTGTAACATTGTTTTCCTTGAGCTTCTGCTCAAAAAGAGCCATTCCTCGTTCTCCCCTGTTTTTGTTTTCCGCCTTGATATTGTTCTTGATGCTTGTTTTTGCTTTAGCTGTAACCACATCGTCGAACCATTCCCGTTGCGTATGCCGCTTGTCGGATGTAATGATTTCCACCTGGTCGCCACTGAGCAATATATGACTAAGTGGCTGCAACTTATGGTTTATTTTGGCAGCTATTGCGGTATTCCCTACCTCTGAATGTATTTCATATGCAAAATCAAGCGCTGTTGCTTTCTGAGGCAACGTTTTGATTTGGCCTTTGGGAGTAAATACCTGTATTTCATTCGCAAAAAGATTAAGCTTGAAATCATCGATAAACTCCATGACATCCGAATTGGGTTGTTCCAACGATTCTTTAATCTTCCTGAGCCATTTGTCCAATTCCGATTCCGACGAATCCACACCTTTATATTTCCAATGTGCAGCAAAACCTTTTTCAGCAATGTCGTCCATACGACGTGTCCTAATCTGTACTTCCACCCATTTTCCGTCTTTCCCCATGACGGTAATATGCAGAGCTTCGTAACCATTGGCTTTGGGCGTACTCACCCAATCGCGTATACGATCATGTTTGGGTGTATAAATATCCGTTATCAGCGAGTAAATGTTCCAACACTGCTTCTTTTCGGAAATCTCGGGATCGGGATCAAACACAATACGTACAGCATTCAGGTCGTAAATTTCCTCAAACGGCACACCTTTGTGTTGCATCTTATAGTAAATGGAATAAATCGACTTCGGACGACCGGTCATCTCAAATTTATATCCGTTTCTGATCAGTTTTTCCCTCACAGGGATCATAAAATCCTCAATAGTCTTATTCCGCTTCTCCTCATTATCTTTCAGCATGGTAACAATGTCTGAATATATTTTGGGATGACGGTATTTGAGGCTTAAATCTTCCAACTCCTGCTTAATGGAATAAAACCCTAATCGGTGAGCTAAGGGAGCGTATAAATAAATTGTCTCGCTGGCTATTTTTATTTGTTTTTCAGGCGAGAGAGCGTCCAAAGTACGCATGTTGTGTAGTCGGTCGGCCAGTTTGATAAGAATCACCCTTAGATCATCCGACAGGGTGAGTAGCATCTTACGGAAATTTTCTGCCTGAAGGGAAGAATTATTGTCGAAAACATCCGATATTTTTGTCAGCCCATCAACGATTGCTGCAACCTTCGGACCAAACTGGCTTTCGATGAATTCAAGAGTGTAATCAGTATCTTCTACAACGTCATGCAAAAGCGCTGCCACCACTGAAGTAGTACCCAATCCTATTTCATCTACGACAATGCGTGCTACGCATAAAGGATGAATGATATATGGCTCACCCGACTTGCGTCGCATGTTTCCATGCGCCTCATGAGCCAAATCGAAAGCCTTACGAATAAGATTGCGATCCTCATCCGAATGGAGGAATGTACAAGCATGAAGCAACTCCTGAAACTGGTTCTGGATGGCAATTTCTTCCGCTTCGGTCAGAACAGACATAATAGAATTATACAATTAAAAAATATGTACAAAACTATAAAACTATGGCGAATCGGATCACATTTTTTACAAATTATTATTGTCCCGGAATAAGGACGTTGGTCATGTCAAAATTTGTTATTGCAGCTCCTGTTATGTTATCCGATATAGCAATTACAATGTCGTTCATATCACTGTCTGGTGCGGGGGTGGTATTGCTTCTCAACTGGTCTTCGAAACCGATAAAAACAGGATAACGATTTTCGAGCCTATACAAAAGATGTTGCTGATAATTACCTTTATTATACTTCATATGAGTATACATGGTTGGCTTACTGGTATCAACTCCCCCATAGCCATCATTAAGTGATGAATTCCAACCATTTGATACAAGGTAGAATCCTATTTCCTGACCGGATTCGAATAATACCTCTTTTCCGTCGGCATCGCAAAGTGCAACCGTATTCCCTATACTATTGGCAGTCCGCGTATTAGGAAATACAATGATTTTATTTAAATCGTCAGATTTTTCAGGTAAAGAAGAATTCCTCAACAAATAATATCCCAATGAACTATAATATTGAGCATCTTGCAGGGCAACAGACACATACACCTTGGTCGGAGTTTTTATCTTTATTGATGAGGGGCAATTATGAAGATTTTGATATGTGTTAAAGTTATTCCGTCCTTCTTTCATTGCTCCCGATACAACAGTACTTGTCTCTTTCATATCCAACTCATAAATGGGTACTTCCGGAAATCCTTTTGAAGCGCGCCAGAGAATTTGTATGGCACTGTTTTGATCCACAACGAAGGCGACATTATCATTTGCAGCTAAAAAAGACAACTGCGAATTAAGACCACCCAGATCCGAAACTTCAGTGACAAAATCCTGATTATTACGCAATCCACACAACTTAATATCTGCTCCTCCGTTTCCTAAAACCATTAACCAATCTTTCATAATAGCGACATTTTTATGATTTGGATGTAAAGATTGATTGCCTGAACTACTTTCATTCCAGTCAAAACTTTGATTTTTCGGACCAAATACCTGGACACTGTTATCGACATGCACGTATACACGGTCTTTTGCCGCAATACCCATGTTGTTACTTGGCGCATTTATTGTTAATGGTTCTGTCCCCTTTGTTCCTGAAGAGGTCACCTGTACAATAGAATTTTTTTGTAATATATATACATTATTACTTCCACGCACAGGAACCATGGATAATGGCTGATCGATAGCTACAAACGGTTTTTGTTCCATTGTCGTCAGATCGGAAAACACATATACTCCGGCTCCTTGAGTGTTATCATCGGCTAATGCATATACATTATTACTTGTAGCAACCACACCTCTGGCATTTGTTGCCGAAAGATCTATCATATGCTCAAGAACGGCCATTTTTTCAGAAAGGCTTGGATTATAGACGATGGTTTCCACAAATGCTGACTTATCTTCTTGTGAACCGACCAAAACTAACCGCCCCAACACATAACTCACTGCATGTATATCGGATTTGGGAAAAGAAAACCTGGCCATCCGCACAATACCGGGAAGTTTTTCAATCGAAAACACATCGATCGTCCCTTGGTATACAGCACTATTAGGATTATAATAACTAACAAAAGCATATTTCTCCCAAACCCATATGTCAGAAATAACCTGCCCATCGGCAAATTTATCGATGGTTTTAATTCTCTTTAAATTATCTTTTTTTATCGGATCAATTTCTTCAGGAGGAGTTAACGTTACATCTTCGAGCTTTTTGTTACTCTGAATAGACAAAACATCATCGAATGTCTTAATGGCAGGGGTCAACAAACTCTCTACGGAAGTGATAAAAGTATAATTTACCTCCGAAGGATCGACAGGGCTAGGAGGATCGTTTTTGTCTTTTTTACAAGAACATAAAACAGTAACGACTCCCACAGCCAAAAACAAGATTAACTTTCTATTCATTTGATTAATTTATAAAATTCCTATACTATACTTCAACAAACTTGACTCCAAAAATACACAATAGTACAACTCGACAATATTACTAATATTTTATTATTTACAATGAAGTTTTTTTACGAATAAAAGTTTATACACTTACACGCTACACATTAAATAATCTCATCTACGGATACTTACTTTACATTCACACGATTTCATAAATAGTATAATTTTGACAAACGTCACTTTTTATACATCTAAAAAATGCATATATCTATTTTTCAACCGCAACTATTTTTTGCATAGACGCTTCGATGTCATCGGGTTCAATCGGTATATGTTTCATCAGATCGATCGGATCGGCAGGAGTGATCAATATATCGTTTTCGAGACGAATACCGATGCCTTCTTCGGGAATGTATATTCCCGGCTCACAAGTAAGCACTGTTCCCTGCTCAAGCGTCCGGTAACGGTCGCCTACATCATGAACATCCAAACCGAGGTAATGTGTCACACCGTGCATGAAATATTTGTGATATAAGGGTTCATCCGAATCTTGCCGCCGAAGTTCTTCCATGGAATACAGCCCGAGTTTAACATGTTCTTCCTCCCAAAACCGTCCTGCCTGCAAGTTGATCTGTACAACAGACAATCCCGGCCTCATAATATGCATCACTTTACGAAAAACACGCAATACTGCCTCGTATAACTGTCTTTGCCGTTGTGTGAAACGACCCGAAACGGGAATTGTACGTGAACAGTCTGAACTATAATTAGCTAGCTCTGCACCAAAATCAAGTAATACCAATTCTCCATCCTGGACAACCCGGTTGTTGGTGTGGTAATGAAGAACACAGGCATTGCGCCCTGAAGCAACAATCGGCAAGAAAGCATGTCCTGTAGCCCCGTTACGCAACATTTCATAAGTCAACTCAGCTTCAATCTCGTATTCATACATACCTGGCCTGATGGTATGAAGAGCTCGATCAAATGCTTTCCCTGTTATATCACATGCATTCCGTATCAAATGTATTTCCTCCGGCAGTTTCGTGAAACGAAGCGAGGCCATAAGCGGCGCCAAACGTCCATATCGATGTAACGGAAAACGCACTTTCAACATATCGGACATTCGCAGGTCGGAAGTAAACAACTCATTGTCTCTTTTGGCATCCTCAGTGACATTTATGTAAATAGTGTCCGAAGGATACGCTAAATCGTCGACATACAGATCAAACTTGTCGACATGCATGATTGTTTGTATTCCCGAAATTGAGGTTGCCTCTTTTGACGTTAGCCGGTGCCCGTCCCATGTTTCACGGATAGTGTCAGCCTGAAGCAAAAATAATATTTCCTTGAACTTGGGATTGGGATGATCGGGACAAAGCGCGAGAATTGTTTGTGGCTGCACAATTCCCGAAAGGTAATAAAGATCCGAATTTTGCCTGAACAGAAAATGTTGATCACCGCTGCGTGGCATCCTATCATTAGAAAAAACCAACGCCAACGACTTAGGTGGAAGCAAAGACTTCAATCGTTCCCTGTTTTTTATATAAAATGATGGTGACAATGCCGCTTGTTTCACTGGTTGTCTAAGGTTTTAATTAATACTAAACAAAAATCCATCATCAAAAGTTTAACTTCCCAAATAATTAAACTACTTGTTAACATGCAAATAATTTATTTGAACAAATTAAAGCATAAAAATACAGAAATAAATTTGATTTTTTTATATAAAAATCGTATCTTTGAAATCGAAAAAATTTATACACGATCAAAAATGATAAATGCTAATTTATGGCCGATAAATTGATATTTTTTGTTGATGACGAACCAATGTTCATTAATTTATTGGAATATACATTCAAATGCAGAAATGGGTATGTCACCAAAACTTTCAATAACGGCGAAGAATGTATTGAGCATTTGTCTATGAAGCCCGATTTAGTGGTGGTTGATTTCTTTTTGCAAAGCGATAAATCACAAATGACAGGCTTGGACGTTGTAAAAGTCATCAAAAACACCTATCCGGATATGCCGATTGTCATTTTATCGGGCAATGATGATAAGGAAGTAATTGAGGAGTCTAAAGCAGCAGGTGTAGAAAAGTACATCATAAAAGACGGGTATTTTATTGACAATTTAATAGAATGCATTTCAAAAATATTACCGGTTGATGCATCATAAACATGCATAAAGTGGCAACCTTTAAAAGGTTGTCATACCCATCAACACACATTGACGTACGCCTCCATTCATAAAGAATGGAGGCGTACTTTTGTTAAAAACACGTATTATCCGTACAAATATTGCGATGTGCCGGCATATCCGGTTCGCGGATTTACACACATAACCGGAATCTTGGCGCTATTGGCTATAATTTCCTGTTCGTCGGCGCCAAACATATAATCAAAAATTGTGATATGTTTGGTTGTCATCACGATAATCAAATCGGCATTTATTTTTTCAGAAAAACGAATGGTTGCCCGTGCAAAACTTCCCGATTTGGGCGCTGTATGTATTTCATAATCGATATTGTTCTGTTTCAGAAAACGAATAGCAAAATTTAGATTGGTATTTACTTTCTTTTGCAGATCACTATCGGATACAGGATACTTAAACAGATGAACCTTCGACTGGAAGTTACGACCGATATAAATAGCCCACTGGAGTTTTTCTTTATTTTCCGACTTGAAATCGATGGGAAACACAACGTTTGATATTTTAGTGTTCTGTGTGGGTTTGGTCTGTACAACAATAAATGGAGTGTTCGAACCGATAACTACTTTTAATGCCTTGCTTCCGAATAGTTTTTGCGTGCCTTTTATCCCATGAGTTCCCATCACCACCAGTTGGGTATTCGATTGGGTGGCATAATCGGAAATTGCTGAAAACAAACTTCCTTCTTTTACAACGACTTTACAGACAATCCCGTCATGTTTCAAAGTGTCATTGCAAACTTCTGCCATTTTACGACGGGCAGTTTCTATTTTTCCAGGGTCCGCTCCAGGCTCGACAATATGAAGTAATTTGATTTCATACCTCATTATATAGGCTATCTTAACGGCATGAGCCAAGGCGTAGTCCGACACATGGGTAAAATCCCACGTTACAACAATAACATTATTATCTTGGTCTTCTTGCATCTTGATCTGAGTTTATATATGATAGATTAGTTCTTGCAAAAATAACCATAATAATTCAATTATCGATAAGAAAATCGCTATTTTAACCATGAAAGGCGACATGCATTGTAACAAAAATACCGTGTTTATCTCAACAAGTGAGCTGAAAATGCCGGTGCAAAAACTTATTTCACACCGGCATTAGCTATAAAAACAAATTTAAAATTGTCTATTGAATTTTTCTTGCACCGTCCTTTATTACGACATCATATACTTTGGGTACAATACCAAATTTCTTTTCGTATGCTTCGGATGCTTTTTTTACGAAATCATCGTGCAAACTGTCTTTTACGAGGTTAATGGTACAACCGCCAAAACCGCCACCCATCACACGCGAACCGGTAACACCACAGTCTTTGGCTATATTATTCAAAAAATCCAGCTCGGGGCAACTTACTTCATATAGTTTGCTAAGGCCTTCGTGAGTTTCATACATCTTCTTACCGACGGTTTCGTAATCGTCTTTTTTCAGAGCTTCGCATGCATCCAGCAGACGCTGTATCTCTTCGATGACAAATTCTGCCCGCATGTAATCTTCTTCACTTACTTCTGCTTTCACTTCTTTCAGCAAATCCATATTGGCGTCACGGAGTAATTTTACGCCAGGATGACGCTTAGCAATAACAGACACAACGTGTTCACATGATTCGCGACGTTTGTTGTATGCCGAAGAAGCCAGTTCGTGTGCCACGCAAGTGTTGATCAACACCAAACGATACCCTTTTGGATGAAATGGGACGTATTCGTATTCGAGCGAACGGCAATCCAAACGGATGAGTGAACCTTCCTTTCCAAAACAGGATGCAAACTGATCCATGATACCACACTTTACGCCGCAATAGTTGTGTTCAGTGGCTTGTCCTATTTTTGCCAGTTCAAAACGATCGAATCCAAGATTAAACTGGTCGTTCAAGGCAAAACCCACACAGCTCTCCAATGCAGCAGATGACGACATTCCCGCACCCAGAGGCACATCTCCCGAAATAACCACATCAAAACCGGGAACTGCAGCACCACGTTTGATCATTTCACGGCATACACCAAAAATATATCGCGCCCACTGTTCCTTGGGTTTATTAACCTCTTCGAGACCAAATCCGGTCGATTCGCTCAAATCCAATGCATATGCACGAACTTTCTTTGTCGCATTGGGTTTGATTTCACAGTACATCGCTTTGTCGATGGCGCCGGGAAGTACAAAGCCTCCATTATAATCGGTGTGTTCACCAATCAGGTTAATTCGACCGGGTGAACTGTACACCACTCCATTACCGCCATACAACGATTGGAACTTTTCTTTTAAGTTTGATGTATTCATATATAGTAGATAAATAAAAAATAGCTGGGAGAAAGGTTACCCCTTCTCCCAGCTACCAATTCTTAATAATTATTTTACAGAAATATCCGTATTGACATTTTTACTACCGATCAAAGCATAATACAGCAAATATGCAAAACCAGCGAACATTACCCAGTAACTGGTTATGTAACCGGCCATGTCAGCCACCCAACCCTGTAATGCAGGAATAATCCCACCACCACAGACCATAACCATGAAAAGTCCGGATGCAACCGCCACATATTTACCTAAACCTTCAACCGCCAAATTGTAAATACCGCCCCACATAATGGAAGTACACAGACCTACCAATACAATGAACATGGCATTAATGGGAACCTGTGCCAATCCGAAGGACAAAGCACCGGCATCTGATCTTATCATTAAAGGAAGCGACACTTGTGTTGTTGGTGGTGAAAAAATAGCCAGTGCTATCAAAATCAATGCAGCCGAAGAAGCAACCGTAAGCATGGTTTTACTTGATACTTTGCTTGCAATGGAGACTCCGAACAAACGCCCGATAAGCATGAGAAACCAATAAGTTCCGGCAACCGAGCCGGCTGTTGTTGCTCCAACGTTAGAAGCTGATGAGTCGGAAAGCCATAAAAGCACCATGTTAGGAGTTCCTACTTCTACTCCGACATAAACGAAGATACCAACAGCGCCTAAAATAAAATGACGAAACTTTAATGCACCGGACATTAACGTTCCAAGAGGTTCGGAAGCGCGTTCCGCATGAGGTTCGGGAATGGTCACAGCCCATAAAACAAAAAAGATAACAGCAAAAACCCCCATAGCGATGTACATTACAGGAAATACATCGGTGATTTTGGCTTTGGAAGCTTCTCCAATCAAAACACCTACAAATGCAGGAGTGAAAGTAGCCAAAACTGAATTGAACGAACCGCCCACCTGAATCAGTTGGTTGCCTCTATTACCGCCGCCACCCAAGGTATTCAGCATGGGATTGACCACGGTATTAAGCAATGTCATTGAGAAACCGGCAACGAAAGCGCCAAGCAGATAAACAACGAAACTGGCTGCATGACCAGAAAGAAACTGGATAAAGATTCCCACAAAACCGATAGCAATAGCCAACAGCGCTGTCTTTTTGTAGCCGATTTTTTGCAATAAAATACCTCCGGGTATTCCCATCACGGCATATGCTATAAAGTTAGCCATATTCCCAAGCAATCCCATGGCATTGGAAAGACCGAACTGGTTTTTCAGTACCACGCCCATCGGCGCTGCCAGATTCGTTACGAATGAGATCATCCCGAAAAGGAGTACCATCATGATGATGGCAACGACGTTGCTGTTTTGTTTTTGTTGTGACATAATAATTGTTTTAAAGGTTTGAAAACGAAATTATTTATTAAACTTAAATTGTATAAAACTTGAAAATTGTTTGCGATTTGAAAGTCTCCTCGGGACGAAGAACCACAGTTGGATACTGAGGTTTATTGACGCTATCGGGATAGTGTTGCGTTTCAAGACAGAAAGCTGAACGCATGGGATAACGTTTTCCGTTCTTGGCTTCGAATCCACCGGTCATCCAATTACCGGTATACAACTGTACTCCCGGTTCGGTAGTATACACATCCATAGCGATACCAGTCTTAGGCGAAACAGCTTTTGCACAAAATAACAACCCCTCCCCTTGCCTATTTAACACATAGGTATGATCGTAACCTTTTCCGAAAACCAACTGCTGAAAATCATCACTGATACGGGCGCCTATCTCGTGGGGTGTACTAAAATCCATTGGAGTACCTGCGACAGGATCCGCATCACCGTATGGAATAGCCGTATCGTCGGTAGGCAGGTAGGTATCGGCATTGATGGTCAGCATATGATCACCAATATATGGATCACCCGCACCGGAAAGGTTAAAATATGAGTGATTGGTCAGGTTGACAATCGTTGTTTTATCGGTACGGGCCTCGTAATTTATTTGCAATGTATTGTCATCAGACAACAGGTAAGTTATCTTAGTTGTGAGTGTTCCGGGGAATCCTTCTTCGCCGCCGGGTGAAACATAAGTCAATTCCACCGTTTGCTCATTGGTTTGTATGGCGTCCCAAACCACAGCATTAAATCCTTTCAATCCGCCATGTAAACTATTGGGGCCATTATTCACAGCCAACCGGTATTCTTTTCCTTCGAGTATGAATTTGCCTTTTGCAATACGGTTGCAGGTACGTCCGCAAACAGCCCCAAAATAAGGCTCCTGCGATGACAAATATTCATCAATATTGTTATGCCCCAAAACTACATCCACCATTTTACCGTTTCCGGCAGGAACATGTAAAGAAACAATCTTAGCTCCATAGTTGGTAACAGACATCTCAAGCCCATTCCTGTTAGTCAGGATATACAAATCGACTTGCTTTCCGTCCACTACTTTCTGAAAACCGTTTTTCTTTAATCCTCCTAAGGTTGACGTCTTACTCATAAAAACATAAAAATATCACAGATCAAATGAATTTTCTTCATTCTGTTCATGTTTTGGATCAAATAGCTTTCAATTTGAAGTTCGAAAACCTGAACCTTTATCCGATGCAAATATATAATTTAATTAATACATCTCTATTTTGAATCATTTTTTTGTTTTCTCAATCATTCACTTTTTTCAGATAGTTGAAAGTTGAAAGTTAGTGCTTATGATCACGTCCTGAAAAAGTTGACAGATTAGACACTACTGTTAAGTTAATTCTAAAGTGACATTATAAAAGCATATAATTGATTAAAAATATGCGCATTACAATTACCTCCGCTGAGACCGCTAACGCTAAGTTCTTAACTCTTAATTTAACTCTGCGTCTTGTCCTGAATACAGTCAACGCTTTTAACATCATTTATTGATTTGCTTTTTCGATCGAAAAATGATAACTTTGCCAGAAAAGCTCAAAAGATGAAAAAGTGGGGATCTAAAGTCAACAGTATCATCGATGCTACAAGCTGGGTGGGTATCTTATTATTGTGGATAACGACAGTTTTACTTGCCCTTCTCCGGCAATCGAAAAATGATTCGTTCGGTATTCTTGGCGGCGCTAATGGCCCAATAGCCATAACTTTTTCTTCGAAACCGGGACCGTATATGCTGACAGCGATTATTGGCACAGTGGTATTCATTATCTTGACCGTATTCATCCGGTTAAATCCACAATCGATACTATCTTCCATATTCAGGTACCTAAGGTTAATTTTTCTTGTTCTTACCTGTTATTTTGTGATGGTTTATATCATATCCGGGGTATAAATATTATTGAATGACTGAATGACTGAATAACAGGAGACAAGAGTGCTCCTACCATCTTACGGTCTTACATGTCTTACGGTCTCGTACCTTTTTTCGACATAAAAGAACAAGGAATAAAAAAAGAAAAATAGCGCCTCAAAAAAAGAATTAACCCCGATTTCTAACTAACGGGATACTTAAAATATACCGTTAGGGATAGAATATCGGTAGAAAATGATGACCCACACGCTATACGGCATGCCGTAGGTATGCAACCTTGCTGGTAAGATTACACATTTCTTAACTACAGCCTCCGATTCCCGTTTAGTTTTTAATTTACCAGCTTTTGAGCCTTTCAACTTTCAACCATTCTATATAAGTACCATGCGGGATATAATCGACGTTTTTGATATTTGTTTAAACTTGATTTATTGTTCTTTGCCCGCCTGAATGGCATAGTCGGGCAGGCCTCATTTATCATTAACCATTACTTAAAAGCTTCCTATAAGACGAAATTACCAATAATCAATCAATTACTAAACAACTCCGGTTATTTCGCCTGTTTTAGATGTTCCGGTGTGTTTGGTTTCAACAGAATCTTGTACCCTTTGAACAGAACGTTTTCGATTTCCAATTTCGACATACTGCCTAGTTCCTTTCGCAGCCGGTTGATCGCTTTGGCACGACGGTTTTCCACTTTTTCGATGTCGTCTTTCCCGAAAAGCAAACAGTTTATTTCCTGGTAGCTGGCATAGTGACCAGGTTGATTCCACAGCAGTTCGAAAAGCTGGAACATTTGCCGGGTTAGCTTGATTTCTGTTTGATCACATATCACCAAGTATTCATCCTTATCTAACAGAACATGTTCCATTATTAGGCACTGGTTTTTTACAGGATAGCCAGTAGTTTCACTGGCCGGGTTAGGACTGTGGACTCTCTTTTTCCGGTAGAGCATGAAAAGAAGAAAAGATCCTGTGGCAACGATCCAAACAATCAGGACAGCAACAAATCTTTTTGAATCTTTGCTGACAATGCTCAAAAGCGTTAGCCGGGCGAATCCCTGGAACGTGACCTCACCCCTTAGACCGAGTGTAATGGCAGGCGTACGCCATGCCGATGTATAAAATGTGAAATCTTCGTTGCTGTAGCGGGTATTCTGGTTGATGTTGTCCTTGTATAAAATGGCAGTCTGAACGGACAGTTGGTGTTTCTGTAATTCTGTATGCCAGATACTGTCTAATATGTGGATATTTACCAGTCTATTTGTCAGGAAAAGACAAGTATGTTCGGCATGGTTTTGTTTTTCGTGAAAAGTTAATTGTTTTATGGAATCTGGCTTTTCCAGTACAGTTGTTTCATTTTCCTGTTGTATGATAATCTGATCAGGAGATGCATCCGATTTTCCATGTACAAAAAACAGATGATCCCGGTCCATCCGTTTTTCTTTTTCCTGGTGGATGGCCGATATAAATGTGCTGTTCAGTTTGTCGGAACAGTTTTTCTTAGCCTCGCTGTACAGCGTGTGAAAAACAAAACCTGCAGTAATAAATATGACCGCTGGAATAATGCTGAGTGTAAATAAATCATGTGTAAATTTCATAAAAACATTTCTCTTTAATGATTATCTGATGTCGTATCCAAGAGTGGATGGTCTGTTCCTATATCAAACTTACCAATGCCAATATAGTTATGTTAAGATATACTAAGGAAAGCGTGGAGATGTACCGAACCCATTCCCATTCTTTCAACGCAAAGATATACAAAATATTGTTTGAATGACAAATTGGTGACGGGTGACGAATGAAGAGTAAAGAGTGAAAAACGAAGAACGAAGAGTGAAGAATTTTCAGTCATTAACTTCGTTGAGCTCACGGGCTCGGTTCAGTTATTCAATTACTCAGTTATTCAATTATTCAACTGCCCACTTTCAACAATTCCGCCCTGCTGCTTAATAAAATGATTAATGCCTTGGTTAATAAAAATCTATCATGTCGATTGCCTCTTGTTTGCTTTACGATATATTATTCTTTTAAAAGGCTTATTTTAAGTTAAATGTAAAATTTCATCAAGATTTCATCGAAATTTCATCTGTTATATTTGGATGGAAATTGTGTAGTCTCTATTTTTAAAACGTTAATTAAACTGATTTGTATATGAAACGATTTGTTGTTAAATTATTGTTGATAGGTGTGGGAGCATGTGCCATAGCAATGGGATCTTTTTTCCATATTAAGATTACGGATAAAGGCAATATAACACTAAATAATATAGAAGCTCTGGCAAATGGAGAAGGAGCATCTTATATGTGTCAGGGAGCAGGATCAGTGGAATGTCACGGCTATTATGTAGAAGTCAGGGTAGATTACCGGTAACCAATGAAAAGCATATGTCCCTTAAAAAACATAGTTCATGTTAAGCAAAAATGCAGTATGCTTTCTGGCATACGCACAACGTTTTCACCGGACAAAGAATTAATCATCTCAATTTTTAACCATAAACACAGCAGATATGAAAAACAAATTGAAAGTATGGCTTCGCAAGAACCTGTTGACACCCGACCCGAATGATTATGTGGCTGTGGTGTCGCCTATGGGGAGCATCAACAAAAAGGGATTGATCGACGCTTTGGTAGAAGAAGGGGTAGAGATCAAACGCGAAACGCTCGAGGATGTGATCAGCCGCTATAACCGGAAAAGCGCTTCGTACGCTGTCAGTGGCTGGAATGTGGATACCGGGCTGGTGTACATGCGTCCGGTAGTTACCGGAGCCATCTACGGCAAGCGGCTCGATCCGGCCAAGAACAGCGTGTATGTATCGGTGGTGCAGGGAGTAGACATCCGTAAGGAAGCCGCCCAGACCGAAGTGGAAATATTGGGCGAAATGCCCGATGTGATGTACATCCTGCAAGTGGTCAACATGCAGATCAAAGTTGCCGACAATACCCTTTCGCGCGGGCGCAACGTTCAGGTGGAAGGGGCGTACATCAAGGTAGCCGGCGAAGACCCTTCGGTGGGCGTATACCTGGTGAATGTGGATAATGGCGCCGAAACCAAACTTGAGGCCGAATACGTGGTTACCAATGAACCCAGCAAGTTAATGCTCTTGATCCCGGCAGACTTAGCCGAAGGCGCTTACCGGTTGAAGGTCGTTACTCAATTCACCGGGGCCAGTAAACTATTAAAAAGTCCGCGTGAAGCTGTTTTTGGCCAGGAATTAACTGTTATTTAATGACGAGCATTTTGTTAACACCGTCTTAACTGTACTGTTAAAGCCGCCTTAACCGTACTGTTAAGAGCGTCTTAACAACACTGTTAAGACTGCCTTAGCCGAGCTGTTAAGACGCTCTTAACAAAATTTAGGTATAATATGCAGTGAGTATATTTTTGTTTTATGTTTCTATTTCTTGTTAAAATATAAATAGGATTTTGGTATGTATTTCAAAAAGAAAACATCTTTAGCAACGCAATCAGATACTTTATTTGATACTATATTTCTTGTTTTAGTATGTTCTCTACTTTGTGTTATTTTTTTTATTTTCCAATAGTTTGATGAAAGGATTAATAGTTGCAAAAGATTTTTTCTTTTATTTGATCATGGGTATTTTACTATTGTATGCTACAATTATTTTGTTAAAAAAACATGAAATAAGTTTAAATATATGTGACTTGTTAATACTGTTATGTTTCATTTGGTGTATTATACAAGTTATTGTTTTGCCTGAGATAAAATTCTCATCATTGTTTATACCTGCTCTTTTAATTTCATTATATTATATCATTCAATGTTACATAAATACTCATTAAAAAAAACAATATACAAAGCATCTTTATCTGGTGATTACAGTTCTTTTTATTGTAGCCGGTTGTCAAGCTTTAATAGGTCTATTACAGTTATATGACATTATACCTTCTTTTAACCACAATTTTAAAATTACTGGGACTACAGTTAATTCAGCATTTTTTGCTTTTTTTTTATCAGCTATCTTTCCAATTGTTTTGACATGGTATCTATTCTTGATACCTACAACAAAATGGGAGTATTTTATTAAAAAACTGTCTTTTTTTGTAATGTTGATCATTATTGTAATCATACCCGTTACCATGATACGTACTGCCTGGATTGGAATTGTTGTAGGTGGTTTGGTAATTTTATTATTCAAATATGGAAAAGTGATTGCTGATAAAATCAAAATCATATTGAATACATCCATAAAAAAAACTGTTTATACATTATTACTAATAATAATGATTTCAATCGGAAGCTATTATTTATATTCTCTAAAAGCAGACTCTGCTTATGGTAGATTATTTATTTGGGAAGTGTCTCTAACAATGATTAAAGATAATCCGGTTATGGGAATTGGAATAGATAGGTATGCTGCTGAATACAATAATTGGCAAGCACATTATTTCATGCAAAATCCTGGACAAGATAGAAAAGAAAAGGTTGCTGACAATATTCAAGTTGCTTATAATGAGTATTTACAAGGGATGGTAGAAGTCGGAGTTGTCGGATTTTTATTATTTTTTGGGTTGATAACGTTTACCTTATTTTATTCGGGTTATAGTTTAAAAAAAATAAATAAAATAAATGGTATTAATACTCCATTATTAATGCTATTTCTTTCATGTTTTGCATCATTCATATCAATGATAGTAATGGGTATTGTATCATACCCGTTTCATGGAATTTTTATGCAAATTCTTTTTATAATGAACTTTGCTGTTCTTTCTTCGAAAGGAATACACCAGATTAACACGGAAAAATACTTTTCCAATAAAATGTATTTGAGAAAAAAAATTGATAAATTTAGTAAGGTTATTATTGGAGTACTATTAATAGGTCTATCTATTATTGCTTTTTACAAATTACACAAAATTCCATTTTATAAAGAATGGCAGTTAGCTATAAACAATTATAATAATAACAACTATTTAGGAGCTCAAGCTATTTATAACAAATTGTACCCTCAGTTGTGTGATGATGGTTTTTTTTTATTGTATTATGGAACAACACTGGCTATCAATGAGCAATATGATAAAAGTATTTCTATTTTGGAACAAGCCAAAAAATATATTAATGACCCGATTCTTTACACAACAATGGGAAATTGTTACAGGCAAAAGAAAGAATACATTCAAGCAGAGGAATGTTATAAATATGCAAAATATATGGTACCAAATAGATTATATCCGATATATTTAATGGCATTATTATTCGAAGAGCAAAAGAAATATACTGAAACTCGTAGATATGCACAGATTATTCTCGAGTCACAACCCAAAATTCAAAGTGAAGCAATCGATGAAATGAAGTTACAAATGGAAGATTTATTGCAAAGAATTAATGATTTACCGTGATAGTTATCTTTTTTATAAATTAAAATTTAATAGTATGAAAATTAAAGGTTTATTTTTTATTGTTGGTATTATGGGATTGATAGTATTTAATCTATCATTGATCCACAATAAGAGTGGCTCTAAGGATTTGAGCTTAAAAAATATTAGTGTGATGCAGGCTAGTGCCGTTGAAGGGTATTGTGACCAAAAGACGACAAGTACTTGCCATGCGAAAGTTGACGGCGTAGACGCCTACAGTACAGGAAGTTGGATCCTATGGAATTGATTTTGTATATGAATACATAACCTTAAAAAAAAATTATATGAAAAAAATGCCAAAAATTAGCTTAGGTATAATATCAGCTATAGGATTAATAGTTTTAAACTTCTCATTTTCGGAGAAGAAGCAACATAATAGGGATTTTTCATTAAAGAATATGAAAATTCTCCAAGCCTCTGCAGGAGAAATATGGTGCGACTCTAAAAATAACACAACTTGTACAATTGGTGAAGCAAAAGGAACAGGATACTTGTGGGTGGATACCAATTAAATAAAATTTTCGGAAATGAAATACAATACTTTCCCATGTAAGCGTATATCACATGGGAAGATTATTAATATTGTAAAAAATGCATTTTTAGTTTTAGTAAAAAATATCTTAAAAAAAATAAACAAATGAAAAAGTGTCAAGTAACAATTTTTTGTATAGTTATTATGGGTTTAATGATCTTTAATTTCTCTTTTTTGGGCAATGGCCAACAAAACGGAAATTTCTCATTGAAAAATATGAAAATTCTTCAAGCTTCTGCAGGAGAGTATAATTGTGATTTGTCAACACCTAATTGTTGTAGTTATCCAAATATGGAATCTAATGGTGTATTGTCTTACACATATTAGTTATTTTACAGGTTTTTGCATCTTTGTAAAAATCTAATATTTTAGTGGTAATAGTAAGATTTGTTTGGTATATAAACGAATGATGGTAGTTCAAAAAGTATGTTGAGGTACTGTTTTTTAATAGATTATTTTCATTTTTGAAGAAAAAACAGGGAAGTAACTTGTATTAGTATAGCTAATTAGGGCTGTTTTACAATTATTCTATCTTCCCTCCAATTGGGAATTTTATCAAAAGACTACTCAACATACTTTTTATCTTAATATGCGTTGTTAAATTACCTTATTAAGAAAACATGAGTGAGGAATAGTTTATCCAACAAACATAACTCATGCTAAAGTATTATCAAATTTGATTTTTAAAATTATTTATGGCAAACAAGATATTTCTTTTAACAATTATTTTTTGTGTTATCGGATGTCGCAATTCTTCTAATAATACTCCATTCAAAAGTGTATATAACATTTCATCATCCATATTAGTCCAAGGCGAAAAGTTATATGACCCATGGGATATTGTTTTAATTGATTCGTTAATAATTATTGCCAATCAGAAAGGAGAACCTTTAATAGAAGTATATGACGTTTCAGGTAAGCTCATTCAAAATTTTTTGACAAAGGGAAAAGGGCCTGAAGAGATATTGATGGTAGGAGGACTACAACAAAGAATTGGAGGAAATAAACAATTGCTGGTATATGATTTATTTCAAAAGAAATTTTTGCAATATGATTTGGCCGATATATCATCCATAATGATTGATAAACCCACCATAGCATTAAGTTACTATCGACAACACACAGATACATTAGTGCTTTTTGATAAACTTATTTTAGGAAATCAATGGATCATTGGGGAAAGCCGATCTTTAAAGGGACGAATTGCATTAATGAATATGGATGGAAGTTTAATCAAGTATACAGGTGATTATCCTCCTGAAATAAATCCAAAATTAGGAGATTATGAAAATGCTAACCTCTATGCATCCGGAATTGCATTGAATAGTGATGGGTCACGTATGGCTCTGGCAACGTATGCCGCAGGATTAATCGACTTATATGAAATTTCCTCAAATTCTGTAAAACCACTTTGGTCTTATAAAGAATTTGTTCCGAACCATCTTGAGATAATAGAAATGGGAGAAGTTGTTCGAGCAGCATTTACAAAAAAATCGAGATATGGATATCCAGATATAACGGCATCAGACAGATTTGTTTATGCACTTTTTTCGGGGAAAAAATTTGAAGAACCTAATTATAGTTTTGGTAAAACCATACGATGCATTAGTTGGGATTTATCAGTTGATTTTGAATTACATACAGATGTAAATGTGAATAGGATTTCGGTTAGTAAGGATGATAAAACTATATATGCAATAGCTATGAGTGATGATACTGAGCCTGAAATTGTATCTTTTGATATAAGTCATATTATTAATAATATAAATCACAAATGAGATTCATTAGGTTATTAGGTATTGCTTTGTTTGTCTTTTCTTGTGGTTTAAAAGATAAAGCATGGAAATCTCAAGTAGAGAAAGTAATTACAGATAAAATTGGGAAAAAGCTTATTATTCCAGACAGTTTAGAATTGTTTATTGATAATTCATTTTCGGTTTTTCTATCAAAATCTTTGGACGATCATCTAAAAATAGTTGGATATATAGATGCAAATTGTGGTGCTTGCCTTATGAATTTTTCGTTTTGGAAGGATTTTATGGGAGAAATCAATCGCAAAAATATCAATTGCAATGTATATTTATTTGTCAACATTGATAAAAATAATATTAATACTATTCAAAAGATGGGGTTCGATTATCCGTTTATTTTAGATTGTAAATCGTCATTCGCCGCATTGAATGATTTGTGGGATAAACGTTTTCAAACAGCTTTGCTGAATGGGGAAAATGAAGTTATTTTAATTGGCGACCCAACCTTAAATCCAGCTTTAAGGGATTTATATATGGAAGTTATTCTTGAAAAACAATAGTTTTTTGATGCGAAAACTAATAAAATATATAATTTGGATTGTTATTACTTTTATTTTGTGTATTTCTTTACGATTGTTTGTCTTTGAGATATATCATATTCCCAGTGGTTCTATGGAGAACACATTAATTGAGGGTGATTATATATTAGTTAATAAGCTTTATTATGGTGCACGTATACCTAATTCTTTGTTTGAAGTACCATGGTTAAATCTTATTCCATTTTTTATAAGCACATCAGAAGATATAGAACAATACTATAAGAGGGCATTTAATACAAAACGAATTTTTAGATATTCAACTATTCAACAAAATGATATAGTTGTTTTCAATCAGCCACATAATCAACATATACATTGTATTAAAAGATGTATCGGATTACCGGGTGATACTTTAGAGATAATTAATTCTGAAATATTTATTAATCGAAGAAAAATCATTGAGTCCCCAAATGTAAAGAATGAATATGCTGTATTATTTAACCGCACAGATACCTCATTCTCAGATTTGTTAAATAAAATTAAAATCCCTTATAATGAAGATTGGTATCAAAGGAAAACTTCTGCGAAGCATGTCTTTCTAACTGTCAAACAAAAAAATAAGTTACAACATTTTATTAACCTTAAAGATATACAATTATTGTCTTATAATTATAGCAGTACTATAATCCCTCAAAGAAACAGTATGAATATTCAAAGCTGTTATTTTTTTCTTGGAGATAATCGTAATGTTTCATCTGATTCTCGCTCTTTTGGATTTGTTTCGGAAAATCAAATCATAGGAAAGGCAACCCATATCATTTTTTCTCGAACAAAAGAAGGAACATGGTGTAAAGATAGGTGGTGGAAGAAAATTGAATAAATGGTTTTGATGAGATCATAACAATGTCAAGATAATATCTTGGGGATTTTGGTTACTCAAACAGTTGTCAATAACGACTGAATTACAGATTTAGTCAAATATGCAAATTATTGAGCGAAATTTGCAATTTCGCTCAGAAACAAATCTTTTGAACAGTCTATTTGGATGATACCTAATATATCATATTGTAATGTCTATGAGAGTTAAAAATACTATTTTTTTATTTGTTATATTTATTATAACGTCCTGTTCTCGTTATCCGGACAATGTGGAACATGCCCTGAACCAGGCAGGCGATAACCGTTCCGAACTCGAACGGGTGTTGGAGCATTACAGAAAATATCCGGCTGACAGTCTAAAATTTCGGGCCGCTGAGTTCTTGATTGCCAACATGCCCGGTCATTATTCATACGCCAACCCCGGATTGCTGGACGCCTATTACGACGAAGCCGATACCGTACTGGGCCGCGGCCTCGGCTGGCAGGAAATCCAACAGCAGATCGAGGAGATTTCAGGCAAATATGCCGGCGAGGTATCCCGAACGATAGCACACGATATCAACATCATGACTTCCGGCTACCTGATCGATAACATCGAGCGAGCCTTCGATGCCTGGCAAAACGGCGGGTGGGCCACCCATGTCGGCTTTACCGGTTTCTGCGAATACATCCTGCCTTATAAAGGCGCCGAGTTGCAGGCGCTCGACCATTGGCGCGAATACGGCCGCAACCTGTTCCATGCCGATCTGGATGTACTCCCCCTGTTCGACCTGTACCGGAACTCCGCCTGGTGGGCGTGTACTTCTGTCAACAAAGAAATCATCCAGCGGCTCGATCCGCAGATTATCCCCGAAGAAATGACGCAGATCCCCCTTGGGCGGATCAGCACGTTGGCCCAAATACCTTATGGCACTTGTGGCGATTTTTCGTTATTGGCCCTGTGCGTGATGCGCAGCAAAGGTATCCCCGTAGCCGAGGATTTCACACCTCAGTGGCCGTTCCGCAGCCTGGGACATTCCTGGAACGTGGTGCTGGCCAACAGCGGTAAGAACGTAGTATTTGCCGGGGCGATCAGTAATCCCGGCGAACCCCACAAGGCCGACGAGAAAATGGCAAAAGTCTTCCGCCAATGCTATGCCATCAATCCTGAGATTGTCAGGATACAACATGCGGAAAAATATGTTCCTTCCACCTTTAGGAACTATTTTATCAAGGACGTTACCTGCGAATACATGGAGCCTGTGGATGTGGAAATAAAGATACCCCAAGCATTCAGGAAAACGTTCAAATACGCTTATTTAGCCGTTTTCGATAACCAACGCTGGGTTCCGGTACATTGGGGCAAGGTGGACGGGAAGAAAGTACGGTTCGAAAAGATGGGAAAGAACGTGGTCTACCTGCCCGTTTATTGCACGGAAAAAGGTGTTGTTCCCTTTTCCGATCCGTTTCTGCTGACTTCCATGGGCGAAATTTACCCGATTGCAGTCGATAACGAACACCGGCAAACAATGACAGTTAACCGCAAATATCATGTAGCCCCGCGCGTGTACGAAGCTGCTTCAAGGTTAGTCGGAGGAAAGCTGCAGGTGGCAAGCCATCCCGACTTCCGCGACAGCCTGACCCTGTACCGGTTCAGCGAGTGGGCGGTCCAGTCGGGAGAAGTTATGATCACCGATACCTGCAGATACCGTTACTGGCGGTATTATTCGGCTCCAAATGCATATTGTAATATGGCCGACCTGTATTTCCGGGAAAAGGGAAGCGACCGGACGATCCGCGGGCGGATCATCGGAACGGAAGGTGTGTACAACAACCAGACGGGACTTTACCGGGAAGCTGTTTTCGACGGTGATCCGCTGACCTACTTCGATGCCCCGGAGCCAGACGACACATGGGTAGGAATGGACTTTGGCCGGCCGGTTTCCATGAACAGGGTGTTGTACGTGTTTCGTGGCGACGGCAACTGCGTGACGCCCGGCGATACCTATGAGTTGCTTTACTGGGCGGGTGACGATTGGATTTCTTTCGGAGAAAGACTGGCTGACGACATCCGTTTTGTCTATGAAAACGTCCCGTCGAAAACCCTGTATTGGTTGCGCGATCTGACAACAGGAAAAGAAGAACGTCCTTTTACTTACGAAAATGGCAAACAGATATGGTGGTGAAAATAATTGAATGACTGAGTAACTGAATAACTGAATAATGCGAATCAAGAGTTAAAGCTTGAAAAGCTATATTTTCATAACCGGAGGTCGTTGACCTTCGGAAAAGCGACATAACAGAACATCTGCCTGTAAGGCAGTATTTTGGTTCTGATATAGTTCTGCCTTGCAGGCAGGTAAGATGTGTATTTTTCCCTCGGGTTGCACTTCGCTTACCCGAGGTTATGAAAATACAGCTTTTCAAGCTGGTCGACAATGTCTATCCAACCCTTGATTGGCATGAATAATCGAAGACAAGATGTTTTTATCATCTTACGATCTCATACCTCCGGCATAAAAAACGATAAGGAAAATAACATCTCAGAAAAAGAATTAACCGAAATATCAAAGCAATCATGATTTATGCTAAAAAATGCTTTACTTTGCGTCGTTTTTTAGTATTTTTGTAGTAAACATGATTAGTAGAAGGTTGCTTCGCATCAAGATTTTACAAATTTTGTATGCCCATTTCAATGCCGCTGATACAGGACTGACAAAATCGGAAAAGGAGTTGGCTTTCAGCATAAAAAAAGCTTACGATCTTTATTTTTACCTGTTATTGCTGATTGTCGCCATCAAGCGTTATGCCGAATCCCGTATCGAATTAGCTAAAAACAAACTACTTCCTGCGTACGAGGATCTTCATCCCAATACCCGTTTCATCGACAACCGGATCATCCGGCAGATCGAAACGAATTTCACTTTTAACCAGTACCTGAGCGAACAGAAGATGAGTTGGGTTAATCATCCCGAACTTATAAAAAACTTGTACAATAAACTGGTGGAGTCGGTATATTATAAGACGTATATGGAAGCTCCAACAAATAGTTTCGAAGATGATAAAAATCTGATTATGGATTTTTATATCAATGAACTGGAGGAATTTGACATGTTTTACGAAATCATGGAGGAACAAAGCATCTTTTGGAACGACGACATCGAGTTTGTAGTTTCTATGGTTGTGAAAACAATCAAAAGTATGCAGGAAAACAAAACATCAAAATTACTTTCGTTATATAAATCGGAAGAAGACAAAGAGTTTGCCCATCATCTGCTGCGCATGACCATCCTTCATCATAACGAATATAAAAAAATCATCGAAGATCACGTTGATAATTGGGATATAGAACGCATTGCCATGATAGATATTTTAATCATGCAAATGGCTATCAATGAGCTGATAGAATTTCCCTCTATTCCCATAAAAGTCACCTTCGACGAGTATCTGGAACTGGCCAAATATTATTCCACGCCTAAAAGTTCCATCTTTATCAATGGTTTGCTCGATAAGATCCTGGCTGTTCTTGTGCAAGAAGGAAAAATAAATAAAATAGGACGGGGGTTGATTACGGAAAGCTAAAAACGTAAACCGATAAATTCCTGGCATTATGCTAGACTGGCTGTTAAATTTAGATAGAGATGTTTTTTTGTATCTCAACGGGATACACTCTCCGTCGTGGGACAGTTTCATGTGGTGGGTTTCGCGTACCAATTCCTGGATACCATTATATATTATCCTATTAATCGTAGTGATATATAGGGAGAGACCTTTCCGGTTTGTTTACACATTGGTATTCATAGCTCTGGTTGTATTGTTGGATGATCAGATTTCTGTGCTTATCAAAAACCTGGTGCAACGGCCACGGCCTACGCATAACCTCGAAATTGCCGGTTTAGTACACATTGTAAACGACTATAAAGGCGGCCAGTATGGATTTGTATCGTCACATGCTGCAAACGTTTTTGGAATAGCCACTTTCCTTGCCAATCAGTTCAAGGGTTACAAATGGGGGATTTTCCTGTTTGCATGGGCGGCATTGGTATCTTATAGCCGGATATACCTTGGCGTACATTATCCTCTGGATATTATTTTCGGGGCTATCCTGGGTGTCCTGATAGGCGTCCAGTGTTATGTTTTCAAAGTCAGGACAGCTGTTTACATCGGACGCCAAATCGATATCCGTGAGGAGAAAAAAATAGAAAAACTTAAAAAGCAAAAGGCAAACGCTGACGCGGAAAACAAAAATCGTGAGGTAGGATAGATTTATTTCATTAACTTTGCCATTGAAATCGTCTGATAAATATAGAATTATTTGTCAGGGATTAAAAATAACCAATAATCAATTACTTATGGAAACCACACGACAACAAAAAGTGGCACGTCAGATACAAAAGGATTTAAGCGATATATTTCAGCATTCGACTAAAGAAATCACCCAAAGCAAGATGATTACCGTCACAGTGGTGCGTATGAGTCCCGATCTGAGTTTTGCCAAAGTGTACCTCAGCATTTTCCCATCAGATAATCCGGACAAATTTCTGGAAGTTCTGCAACCTCACGTAAAACATATCCGCCACGAATTAGGCAAGAAAGTTCGCCATCAACTTCGTATTGTTCCCGAGTTGGCTTTTTTTATCGACGACAGTCTGGATTATGCCGAACATATCGATGATCTGTTAAAACAATAAGATGCAGTACGACAAAGTAAAACGGGCATTGGGGAATGTATTCAACCGCAATCCGTTCCTGAGAAAATGTTTTTATTTTTTGTTGGACTTACTGCTGTTGCGCGCCTGGCACATCAAAAAAGAACTTCGCCGGCAGAAGAAATTGCTGCCTGTTGATGCGCGAGTGTTGGATGCAGGCGCTGGTTTCGGGCAATACACCTATTATATGTCTGGATTGGGGCGTCAATGGCAAATCAAGGCTGTAGACGTAAAATCAGAACAAGTGGATGATTGTAACCGCTTTTTTCAGCAAATCGGCCGGAGTGGTTGTGTTTGGTTTGAACTTGCCGATCTCACAGGTTTTGTAGAACTTGAAACCTACCATTTGGCCGTATCCGTTGATGTTATGGAACACATTGAGGACGATATGGCCGTTTTCCGTAATATCCATACTTCACTTAAGCCTGGTGGAACCCTGTTGGTTTCAACACCTTCAGACCAGGGCGGTTCCGATGCTGATGACAGTCATGGTTCATTCATTGACGAACATGTCAGGGATGGCTACAATGTTGACGAAATCCGCAAAAAAATGCTCGATGCAGGTTTTTCGCAGGTAGTTGTCGAATATACCTATGGAACTCCGGGACATATTTCATGGCTACTGTCAATGAAATATCCAATGTTGATGCTCAACATATCTAAACTGTTTTTTATTCTTTTACCATTTTATTTTCTCATTGTTTTTCCATTCTGCCTCCTGCTTAATTTCTGGGATGTACATGCCATTCAAAAAACAGGCACAGGTTTAAAAGTCAGGGCGGTAAAATAAAAATTTCACAATGTTTCTTCCGTCAAAAATTCGGATAATATGCATTGTTTTCTGCTTTTTGTGTGTAAAAATATCATTAAAAGCATCGGATAATGCCGACAACGATACCTTACAAATCGTTGCCGTAGGCGACATCATGATGGGAACAAAGTTTCCGGACGGGAAATATCTTCCACCCAACAACGATTGCAGCCGTTCGTTCAGTATGGTGAAACCGTATTTTGAGAATGCCGATATTCTTTTCGGAAACCTGGAAGGCGCTTTAATCAGCTCGATGACGGGAGCCAAACAATGCAATAATCCCGAGTGGTGCTACACTTTCGGGATGCCCGTCGAATTTGCCGGATGTCTCGAAGATGCGGGTTTCGATATCTTAAGTATCGCCAATAACCACATGGGCGATTTTGGTGAAGCGGGACGTCTTACCACCGTACAGACCTTGAACGCGCATGGCATTCGTTATGCCGGTTTATTGAGTCATCCTACTTCCGTATTTGTCAAAAATGGAATCAAGTATGGCTTTTGTGCTTTTGCTCCCAACACTGCTACAGTAGATGTGAAAGATATCCCGGCAGCGCAGGAAATCGTACGGAATCTAAAAGACAGTTGCGATATTGTTATTGTTTCCTTTCATGCCGGAGCCGAAGGAAATACTTACCAGCACGTGCCCCGCAAGACCGAGATGTTTATTGGCGAAGATCGCGGCAATGTATACGAGTTCGCTCATAAAATGATCGATGCCGGAGGCGATATCCTGTTGGGACACGGACCTCATGTGACACGAGCCGTCGAGGTATACAACAACCGTTTCATTACCTATAGCATGGGGAACTTCAGCACATTCAGCCGGGTCAATGTGGAAGGCGTAAACGGTCTGGCGCCGATTTTCCGCATTTATACCGACCGTAACGGTTGCTTTTATAAAGCGCACATCACTCCCACATGGCAACCCACCGACGACCGTTGTCCGCGTTACGATCCGGGAAATCGCGTAATATCGGTTATACAGAATCTTACGCGACAGGATTTTCCCGAACTGAACATCCAGATAACCGGCGACGGATGGATTACTATTCCCGACGGTTGTTGCATCAAACCGCTAAAACCATTGAAGCCGCTGAGAATAAAATATATTGAAAGGCCGAAGAAACAATATACGCTTTAATATTTTATGTTTTCATATTACCAGGATTCTCTGATTGAAGCAGGATGTGACGAAGCAGGACGCGGATGCCTGGCCGGACCAGTTTTTGCAGCAGCAGTTATCCTGCCCAGGGATTTTTCGCACGATATTTTAACCGATTCCAAAAAACTAACAGCTTCACAACGCTACTCCTTACGCAATGAAATAGAAACGAATGCTATTGCTTGGGCAGTAGCCTCATTCAGTAACAAGGAGATTGACAAGATAAACATTCTGAAAGCCTCGGTGTTTGCAATGCATAAAGCTGTAAAACAACTAACATGTACGCCGGGATTCCTGATCATTGATGGCAACTATTTCATCCCCTATCCAGGCATTCCACACCGGAGTGTTGTGAAAGGCGACGCACTTTACTTTTCTATTGCAGCAGCATCCGTTCTGGCTAAAACATACCGTGACGACCATATGATAGAGCTTGCCCAAGAATATCCGCAATATCATTGGGAAAAGAATAAAGGCTATCCCTCAAAAGAGCATAGGGATGCTATTGCCCGACACGGCATTACACCACACCACCGGAGATCATTCCATTTGCTATCTACCCAACTGAAAATTCCTTTCGAATATTCTTTAGGCAATTAACGGGTTGTAAAACAAAATATTATAGTGCAAATCTGACAGGTACCAGTACCTTCACCTGCGTACAAATGTCGTTTTGCCGGGCAGGATTCCATTTAGGCATGTTTTTCACCAAACGAATAGCCTCTTCGTTTAATTCTTCAGTAACACCTTGAAAAAGTCGTACTTCTTTCACACTCCCATCAGCATCTATTTCGGCGGTAAGCCAAACCGTGCCATCGATCCTGTTTTCCAAAGCTTCTTCGGGATATTGCAGATTCTGTGAGATGTACTCTTGGTAGCCCGTATGTCCTGACGAGAAAGAAGCTGCCATCATTTTTCTTCCCAGGCTTTTAATGTATCGATTTTGATATTGCTCTTCCGAAACGCGATAAATCGAGGGTTCGACCCTGATAATCAAATCTTCGGCAGCAGGAGTTAACTGGTAGTTGTAAGCAATATGCAATACATTGATTTTAGAATGTTTTGATTTTTCGATGAAGAAAAACCCGTCATCTCCGGAGACTGTGGTTACATTTTTTTTATCGAGCTTGATAAAGGCATTACTTACCGGTTTTCCCGTTTTATTGTCGAGAACGTAACCTGTTGTTACATCCTCCAAATTGTATCCGGATTCTCTGATATGATTGATTTTTTGCAACTGGGTTACCTGTTCATCCACCAAAGCAAGCCCCATAGTGAGTAAGCCTATTGCAACAATAGGCAGGGACATCTTAAACATCATCCTCTTCCGGCAACTTGGTTTTTTGGACAGAAATAGCATACGTTGTGCTATCATTGTACGGCCAAAAGCACTATTGGGCAGCAAAGCCAATGTATTATATTCAACACTCGAATACAACACCGTTTGATATGCAATCGGTTTGATTTGAAGTTCGTCAATGGCCTCACGGTCAGCCAGACACTCCAGCACTTCTTCCCACGCTTTTTGGAATCGCTTAATGAACGGGAAAAACCAAAAGAAACAATCACACAATGTCATTACCCACAAATCTATATAATGACATTGACGGATATGCGCTTTTTCGTGTTCAAGAATAATGTCTATATTTTGCGTAGACAAAGAAGGGCTGTGCAGATAAATGGTTTTGAAAAAACAAAAACTACCTTTTCCGTTAGTTCCTGAACGCAGGGTATACTGCTCATTTTTTGAAAGAAGGGTACTGTCCTTAAAAAAACGATACATACCAATCAGATGGTACAAACACTTTCCCACGACTAATACAAAGCATGTTGCCAGAGTGACAATGATAAATACATTAATCGTATGATTGGCCCATGCTTCAGTTAGCCAGCTTGTGCCGCGAAAACTACGAATCGCGGCATCAAGCCGGGCCAAAAGAGATTGCGGATTGGGATGATAATAGTTGCTTATCAGATAAGGGGTTACCCATGGGATAAGGAAGGAGAGAATTACAGTGGCATACATATACCACCGCCTTAACCGTAAAAAGGTAACATCTTTCAGAGAGATGTTATATAACGAAAACAATATTGCAAAAACAACCGTTGTCTTCAGTATATAAACAACTATAGCCATTTTGTCTGGTTTATACCATGAAACGGACGGCTATTCGTTCCTTGATTCCCGGGCTGCTGCAAAAATTCGATTAATTTGTTCGATGTCTGCTACCGATAAATTTTCCTCTTTAGCGAAAGCAGCCGTTAATTTGGGAAGTGAAGATTCGAAATACGCCTTCATTAAACTCTTAGCCTGCGATTTAGCATAAGCATCTTTACTTATCAATGGATAAAATTGATAAAAAACACCGACTTCGTCATGGGCTACAAAACCTTTATTTTCCATCACGCGCAATACTGTCGCTATAGTATTGTAAGCCGGTTTTGGACTTGGAAACTCTTTAAGGATATCTTTTATAATCCCTTTTTCGATTTTCCACAAAATCTGCATAATTTCCTCCTCTGCGGGAGTCAATTTTTTCTTTTCCCTCTTTGCCCTTGTCATTTCATAAAGATTTTAAATAACTAATAATTAGAGACAATACTAATTGTATAGTCTTATACAAACATCGGAGTAAAATTAGATAGTTCTTTTCTATTTTCCAATTTTTTTCGATAAAATTTGATAATTATTTAAAATAATTTATAATCTGAATATTTTCAAAGATCAATATGCATCATTCTCTTTATTATAAACAACTTGTAAGTAGCAAAAGTTGACTATTGAATATGTAATTTTTATGTTTTAACTTTTTAGTGTTTGCTGATAAGTAATCGATGTTTTTGCTTTGACGTATAGCATTTACTTATAGCATTTTACGCCCATTCAATAGAATGGATAAGCTCATTGTCAATTGTCCATTTTCAACTTTCAATTACTTTACGAGCCTATTTATCCCTTCATATCCATATTATTTTTCTGAAAATGTAAAATCTGGAAACAAAATCGAGTATTTTGTCATAGAAAAACTACGAGAAAAGTATAACTTTGACATTTTTATGTGATATTTGTTCTGTTCAATATTGGACATTTTGCACAATATGATTGATTATTAATTCGTAAGCATGAATTCTTTTGGGAGATTATTTCGTGTAAGTATTTTTGGCGAATCACATGGTTTATGCGTCGGTGTTTGTGTAGATGGTTGTCCGCCAGGCATTCCCTTATCAGAAGTCGATTTTGAGGCGGATATGAATCGTCGCCGGAGTGGAGGTAAAGGCACCACTCCTCGTTTGGAAGCCGACCAACCAAAGATTATGACCGGTGTATTAAATGGTTACACCACTGGAGCCCCCATCATGATTATGGTGGAAAATACCAATACACGGTCAAAAGATTATTCACTGTTCCAAGAAATGCCCCGCCCGGGGCATGCCGATTATGTGGCAAAAATAAAATATAAAGGTTATTCTGACCTTCGTGGTAGCGGACATTTTTCGGGTCGCATCACTGCCGGGTTGGTTGCTGCCGGAACGATTGCAAAAAAAATAATAGCACCAGCAACAATTGCAACGCAAATCCTTGAAATAGGGGGGTGTACACAATGGGAGGAAACGATTGAACAATGTGTTGCGGAACACGATTCTGTCGGTGGGATAGTGCAATGTATTGTGGATGGAGTTCCTGTTGGATGGGGTGAGCCGTTTTTCGATAGTGCGGAGGCTGTCATCTCACATATTATATTTGCCGTGCCTGCAACCAAAGGAATAGAGTTTGGAGCGGGTTTTGCCGCAGCCCGTATGCGTGGGAGTGAACATAATGACGTTTTTATCGATGCCGGTGGACATACAAAAACCAACCACGCCGGTGGAATCAACGGAGGTATCACCAATGGCAATCCCATCATCTTCCGAGTTGCTGTGAAACCTACATCATCTATCGCCAAGCCGCAAGAGACCTTCAATTTCAAATCCGGTAAAATGGCTGTACTGGAAACGCCCGGACGTCATGATGCTTGTATTACCTTACGTATCCCTCCTGTAATCGAAGCCGCCACAGCTATAGCTCTTGCAGATTTGAAATTGATTAACAGCTAATTAAATCTGAAAAACACAAGTCGATTTTATCACTATTTACATAATTATCAATCAAAAATTATCAATTTAACATGAAAAGGCGTACATTTTTATCAACCAGTTGTGCCCTGGGCATAGCTCCTGCCATGGGAATGTCGGGAGTTGCCGAAGGGTTGGGACAGTCAGCAGCCCCAAACGTGCAATACTTTGAGTGGATACGTTATCAATTGCATTTGGGAAGTAAGCAAAGTCTGGTTGCAAATTACTATCGCGATGTGGCTATCCCAGCTTTAAACAAGGCAGGAATAAAAGCCGTGGGCGTATTCAATGTAAAAAACGGTCCCAATGATCCTACTTTACATGTAATTGTTCCGCATCCTACGTTGGAATCGATTGTAACCTTGAATGACAAATTGCTCGATGACAAGACTTTTGTGCAAGACGGAAAAAACTTTCTTGAAGCCCCCTTGTCCGATATGGCTTTTGTAAGAATAGAAAAAACGATTCTGAAAGCCTTTAAAAATTTACCGGAAATCCAAATTCCAACGCAAAAAAAAAATAACAGTCCACATATTGTTCAGGTACGTACTTATGAATCGCCTAATTTGATTGCTGCCAAGAAAAAAATACACATGTTCAACGAAGGCGGTGAAATCGAAATTTTCAAGAAAACAGGCCTTCAACCGGTATTGTTTGGCGAAACCATAGCGGGTAACAAGATGCCCAGTTTAGTGTATATGCTGGCATTTGACAATATGGAAGACCTTGGGAAAAAATGGGGTGTTTTTGGTTCAGATCCCGATTGGAAGAAGCTCAGCAGTGATCCGTACTATGCTGAAACCGTTTCGTGCATTAACGACTGGATATGGACGCCGACAGCTTTCTCTCAAATATGATCTTATTGGTCAACC
Source organism: Bacteroidales bacterium (assembly GCA_031551645.1). GTDB lineage: Bacteria > Bacteroidota > Bacteroidia > Bacteroidales > UBA4181 > JAIRLS01. Next base: position 64,763 of record JAVBNI010000023.1, read on the forward strand.
AGATAAACTGTGCCTGATCATATATCTGTTTGGCCTCTTAATGTATCATCGGCTAAACCAATGTTAAACATGATTGAACATTAATATTCAAGAGTCAGAGGTTGTGCCCAAAAACAACAGTATTATTGACGGATTGCACCGGGATGACCCGCGTGCAATGGAACAGTTGTTCGACCTATATTATGTATTACTATGCAGTTATGCAAGACGTTATGTACAGGACAAGACTGTTGCTGAGGAAATTGTAAGCGATGTGATGTATAAAATCTGGCAGAACAGATATTTGATTTATTATGCTGATACTTTCCGTGAATATTTATATACCGCCACGCGAAATACCGCCATCAACTATCTGAAAAAGAAAAAAAATCAGCAAAAGCTAACTGACAGTTGGGTGGAACAACTTCGACGTGAATTGATTGACGAAACGCCTCTGGACATGCTTATTGTATCGGAATTACAATCGAAACACGACAACCTGATGAATGAATTACCCGAGCAATGCCGTAGGGTATACCGCCTGAGTCGTATGAATGATATGACATATGACGAAATTGCCCACCAGATGGATATTTCGATCAATACTGTAAAACACCACATTAAAACGGCTTTGCTAAAGTTGCGTATTGGGTTAAGTGACTTTTTGATTTGGATTTTTTTATATGGAATTATCTTTGATTAATGCGGTTGTAGCTTAATTTTGTATTGGCAAGATTCATTGGCCGTTAACGCCCATTTCTGAGATCTCTCAGTTCTTTTTGTTGTAAAGAATTCTGATTGCGACCAAACCGAATTATTATGCTCCTAAATTGTCTGTTATAGAATTTATACATGTAACTTTGCTTCTATTAGAAAAATGTGTTTTTTTTGTATTGTTTTTCAAGTGTTGATGAATGTTTAAAGCGATAATATTTGGCAGATTGGTGTGCGCAAAAAGTTGCGCATTGGTCGTGCTGTTCGCTGTTTTGTGTGGAAAATCATTTGCTGGAATTGAAGTTGAATTGGATGTAACTTTTCCGGATTCGACCCGACATCCTCAATTTTTGTATGTGCTTGGCTTCGAATCGGAAGCTAATGCTGATACACTGGCCGTATTCGACTCATTGTCGTTTACCGGACATCATCAGATTAGCCTGTTTTTTACCGTACCGCATAAGCAGGAAATTCAACTGGTGACAGTGGTCAATGGCGATGATCAGGGAACAGAAAGCAGGTTGTTTAAAGTTTCGTTCTGGCGGACAACATTTGTCGTGTCAATCGATGAATACCAAATCGATGTGATGCTTAAAGATTATCTATATCCGCAAAAAAATGAAGATGACTATTCTTATTTTTGGTTCTTACTCATTTTTGTTGTCGTTAAAACATTCATTGCCGTTATCTTTCTTGTTTTGAGAAAAATGCCTAAACGATTGATCCCTATTTCGTCCGGAACATTTATGTTGAGCGCTTTCATCGACTGGTTCATCCCATTAAATTATGTTATCCGCTTTTTGATCACTACTTTGGTCGAATTTTTGCTGATAGCCCTTGTCGGCCATAAATCTATTTCATGGTTACAAACAGCCTTATTGATTATCATTGTCAATGTAGTGGGATTTGGGTTGATTTTTATTGCGTATTTTGGGTATGTATTTTGGTGAACGTATCACCGTTGAGTGTAACTTTTTTATCGTATTTTCGTATCTATAATAATAACCATAATTCTAAAAAAGGAAGTTTCATGATGAAGCGTTTTTTGCTTTTATTTTTTATCCTCCCGTTGTTATTTTCCGGATGTAAGAAGGATGCATCCGATGAGAGGATTCATGATGTCCTGGTCGGTAAGTGGCTTGTAATATCATCCGGTTGCAATGGTAGTAGCTGGAGAGAATACAAAGCAGATGGCACATTTGACGAATTTGACGGGTGTTTGCTTCTTTTGAGGCCAAGTGCAGGAACATGGCGTATTGAAAATCAATGGCTTATTATTAAGGCAAAAGTTTTCCCCATAGATGTTTATTATTCCTTTTACTATTTGTCGACTACTAATATGACTATCAAACGGGGAAAGACCGACTCAGATAATCCTCAAGTGAAATATAAAAAAGAATAGCATCACGATACTAAAATCGTAATCACCACTATTTTTGTTGCACGCCAGAGTGATATATGGGTGTGGTATCATTGAAAATTCAGCTAACTACTCATACTTTGGATTTTTTTTGCAACTTTGCAATCTCATTATATGAATTGTAATCATGACACGCGAAGAAATCGTAAGTAAAATCAATATAGTATTAGCCGAAGATTTTGAAGTGGAGTTGGAAAGTATTACTCCCGACGCTTCCATGAAAGAAGTACTTGATTTGGATAGTCTGGATTATGTTGATCTCGTGGTTTTACTTGAACAGAATTTCGGACTGAAGGTCAAAGGTTCCGATTTTGCGGAGATTGTTACATTCGAAGATTTTTACCAATACATCCTTAAGCATATTGGCCAATAAGGATAATGCGTCGTGGGACGGTACGACAAGAGGCAGCCTTTGGGGATACCGTTTTTTCATCCAACTCATCAAGCTGGCTGGTGTTTCCACAGCATACGGTTTTGCTGGAATAATCATCGTTTACTACATACTTTTTACACCGCGTACATCTTCTGTTATTTATCGTTATTTTCGGCACAGGCACAAATTTAGTCGTTGGAAATCGGCGAGATTGACTTATCGTAACTATTACCGTTTTGCCCAGGTACTAATCGATAAAATTGCCATACTTGCCGGTTTCGCCAAAAGTTTTACATATCAATTCGACAATTACGACGATTTATCACAGGTATTCAACAATAAAGATGGATGTGTTTTTATAAGTGCACATGTGGGAAACTGGGATGTAGCCGGACAATTTTTCGGTGATTATGGTTCGCGGATCAACATTGTGATGCTGGATGCCGAACACGGGCGTATCAAACAGTTACTGGATGCCACAATGGGTGATAAAAATTATCGGGTCATTGCTTTGCAGGATGATATGAGTCATGTTTTCGAAATAGGTAAAGCGTTGGTCAACAGAGAATATATTTGTTTCCAAGGCGATCGGTATGTTGACAAGGATGCCACTTTATCCAGAAAATTGTTGGGGGCACCCGCTTTGTTTCCTGTCGGGCCATTCCAGATCGCCGCACAAAGTCAGATGCCTGTAATATTTTTCTTTGCCATGAGGGAACCCCGGCGTTGTTATCGGTTTTATTTTTTTAAGGCAACAGTGGACCCGCTAACATCAAAAACGGAAAAAATAGATAGCCTTGCTACTCAATATGTACAGGTTTTGGAACAGATATTGCGCCGCTATCCCGAGCAGTGGTTCAATTATTATGAATTTTGGCAGTAATCTCTCAACGATAAATTGACAGCGCCCGTGTCCCAGTCAAAAGCCAATAACGGAAAAACGAAAATATTATTAATTTCGGCCAACCGGTTCAGTGATCCGTATCCGGTTTATCCGTTGGCTTTGTCGTATCTGCATGCTGCCATTGAACACCAGTTGCCGCATTTCGACGTAAAGATATGCGATATGCACCGGATGAATGTAGCAGGACTGGAAGGAGTATTGGAGGATTTTGATCCGCAATATGTAGGCATTTCGTTGCGTAATATTGATGATGTAAATTCTTTTATACGCAACAATTTCATTGCTGGTTATCAGGAAATCATTGAATTGGTGCGGGCAAAAACAACAGCCATCGTCATTATAGGTGGAGCTGGTTTTTCCATTTATCCGGAATTGCTTTTCCGGACTTTGTCGCCCGATTTCGGGATATGCAGCGAAGGGGAAAATAGCTTGTGCGAGTTGCTCGATTGTCTTGAAAAGAAACAGTCTCCATCTGCTATCGAAGGATTGGTATGGAACGATAATCATACGATTGTGGTTAACCCGAGGGAAACATTTATTCATAGCCTTGATGTCAGTTTCAGCGATGATTTGCTGGATTTTTACTGGCGTGAGAGCGGAATGCTTAATATCCAGACCAAACGCGGTTGTCCATATAACTGCATTTATTGTACGTATCCGCTTATCGAAGGCCGGTGTGTGCGCACGTTGGATGTGGACAGGATTGTCGACACTTTGTCGGACCTGTACCATCGTAAGCAGGTGGACTATGTTTTCTTCACTGATTCCGTGTTTAATATTGCCACTGAATTTAATGCCAGATTGTGTGAAGCAATCATTCGTAGCGGCATTAAAATTCGTTGGGGCGCATATTTTACGCCGCATAATCTGAGTCACGAGATGCTCGGGCTTTATCAACGTGCCGGCTTGACTCATGTGGAATTTGGTTCCGAGTCGTTTTCCGACATACAATTGGAAAATTACGGAAAACATTTCAGGTTTGCCGATATACATAAAGCATCCGAAGCCTGTATGCAGGCTGGGGTTTATTATGCGCACTTCCTGATCCTGGGCGGTTACGGGGAAACCGATCAGACCATTGCCGAAACTTTCCTCAATTCACAATGGCTACGTTCTACAGTCTTTTTTCCATATGTTGGAATGCGAATTTATCCGGGAACCCGGTTACAGGAAATAGCTATAGCAGAAGGAAAAATATCGAATGGCGACACTTTACTGGAACCGACATACTACATCTCGGAAAATTTTGATCCGTCGACACTCAAACAACAAGCTGCGGCTACAGGTAAAGCATGGATTTTTCCCGACGAACCCGAAAGCGAGATTATGCATATTTTAAGAACCCGTAAATGTAAAAAAGGACCGATATGGGAATACCTTCGCAAATCCTGATACAGGGAGATGAAGTGGTCGGGCTGATCCCGCAGAAAGCACCGATTGTGATGGTCGACACGCTTTATGAATGTACTGGTCGGATGGCGGTTACCGGATTAACTATCCGTGCAGATAATATGTTCTGCGAAACCGGTTTGTTCCGCGAGGCAGGTATTATTGAGCATATTGCCCAATCGGCAGCCTTGAAAGCCGGTTATGAACGAAGACTTGCCAATCTTCCGGTAGTTGTGGGATATATTGGAGCAGTGAAAAATTTTGTATTGCATTATCTTCCGGCGGTGGACAATTGTTTGGTCACCACAATTGAGGTGTTGCACGTGTTTGCCGGTGTATCTGTACTGTCGGGAAAAGTTGAATGCAATGGGAGAGAAGTAGCATCTTGTGAAATGAAAGTATTTGACCCTCAGGTCGAGTATTGAAAAATGCGGAACTGCGGATCGTTTACAAAGTTTACCCAAATGCGATTGTCTGTGTTGCCATTAAAATTGAGCAGATTTTGCAATTATTGTATGAGGATTTTTTCATTTCGCCTGGAAATATATTTTTCAGATAATCCATTCTATAACACTTAGCTTAGCGAAACTAACAGAGCCCATAAGCTCACCGGAGATAATCCTGTCAAAAAATATTATTTTTTTTCTTGTGTTGCTTCAGGATTAAATATTTTTGTTTACATTTGAGGCTGGAGAGTATTCTGTCTTGTTGAAACAAATTTTCTGCCTATGGATAACCGGCTGAGAATAAGAAAAAAGGCTATTGTATGCTGTGCTGTTCTGTGCTGCAATGCGATATATTATTCTAAGGGTAATGATAATTATCCTCTTGGGGCGCGCTCCGCCGGTCTTGCCACAGCTTCGGTCATGTTGACCGATATTTGGTCGGCGGCGAACAATCAAGCCGGGTTGGGCTACTTGGAGCATGCTGCTGTGTCCTTCTATTACGAAAACAGGCTCAATGTTAAAGGACTGTCTATCCAGGCCGGAACAATTGCTTTTCCGATGAAATCGACAGTTATTGGTGTAAATTACCGTTATTTTGGTTTTTCGAAATACAACGACTCAAAATTCGGACTGGCTGTTGCCAAGAAATTAGGTGAAAAATTTTCCATAGGAGTGCAGATGGACTATTTCCACACCCATTTTGCATACGATTATGGAAATTTCCATACATTATCAGCTGAAGTCGGCTTGTTATGCGAGCCTGTGGACAATTTGAAAATCGGGGCACATGCATTCAACATATCACAAACCAGACAAAATTCCGATCCCAACGGACGCATGCCTACTATCGTACGATTTGGCGCAGGATATACCATCGGTGAAAAAGCTACTATATGCTTGGAAACAGAGAAAAATCTGAAAACGGATGCGATCTTCAAAGGGGGCTTGGAGTTCGTTCCTGTTAAAAATCTGTCTTTACGGTGTGGCGTTTCTACTGGACTGATGAACCAATATGCTTTCGGGTTAGGTTATTTGTGGCGGCATTTGAATTTGGATATCGCCTTCAGCCACCATAAATTTCTGGGATATAGCCCGCAAATTTCAATTATAGCCAGCTTATGAAATATCTTGCATTGCATTCAATGATCTGATTTTCTGATTGTTTCAAACATTGATAATTGCCTTAAGGTAAATAACTTTAATGCATGGCATTGATTACACAAAAAAATATTCAATTATCGATTATCAACTTAGCAAGCGATCTCATGAACGACAGTGAATAATATTCAATTACTTATCATGTTTAGGCATTTAAAGGTCATTCATATTGGTATTTTCCTGTTACTGTTTGCGTTGAATACGGTAGCCCAGGATGATATTGCCGACAGTGATATGCTGCGTTCCATATTGACCGATATTGCCGCACAAACAGAAGAAGAACAGGATTTGGAACAATTACTTGAGACATTGGAGGATCTGGCTGAAAATCCCGTTTATGTCAACTACGCAAGTTTTGAGGATTTGGCACGGATCAGTTGGCTCACCGAATTCCAGATTAAAAGCCTGCTCGACCATGTGAAGAAACAAGGGAACATTTTGTCCCATTATGAAATTGCTTATTTGTATGGCTTTACGCCTGAATTGGCACAAACACTGGTTCCTTTTATTTCTTTGGAAAAGAAACCGGATACAGCCATCAAGCCGGAACGAATATTGCATTATGGTAAAAGCAGATTGATGAGTGGGTTGCAAACCGTCCTTCAAAAACAGGAAGGATATATTCGCCCTGATTCTGTCGCAAACCGGTATGCCGGAAGTCCCTATAAGGCTTATATCCGTTATGCATTCAGCTATGCCAACCGGGTCTATTTCGGTTTGACCACCGAAAAAGATGCCGGAGAAGCGTTTTTTCGTAAAAATAATTCTTATGGGTTTGATTTTTATTCATTTCATTTTCAGTTGAATGGCAAAGGCCGACTGAAAACATTGACATTGGGTGATTTTCGTGCCGATTTTGGGCAAGGTTTGGTATTGTGGTCGGGTATGAGCTACGGGAAAAGTGCGATGGTGATGAATGCCATGCGTTATAACAGTGGATTGCGAAAATACAGTTCCTCCGACGAGAATCGTTTCATGCGTGGTGCAGGTGTGACATTTCGGCTGACGCCTTTGGATGTGAGCATTTTCTATTCGCGTAAGGCGATTGATGCAACTATCGCAACAACGGACGAAAACGGAAAGGCTGTTGAGGTTTCTTCGTTTCCGACGGGTGGCTATCACCGCACTCCGACCGAGATAGCACAAAAGGATGCTGTAACCGAACAGGTTGCGGGGGCCAATGTTTCCATGACACGGACTAACTGGCATGTAGGTACTACGGCGGTATACTATGACTACGACGCAACGTTAATTCCCAATCAATATATTTATAACCATTTTGCGTTTACCGGGCGATCAAACAGCAATTATAGCCTTGATTTTCGGTTCCGACTAGGCGAAGCCATATTTTATGGTGAACAGGCAGTAAGTCAGAACGGCGCCTGGGGACTGTTATATGGTGTACAGATGCTCATCAGCGAACCTTTTGGTGCGAATCTGTTATACCGCAACTATGCCAGGGATTTTCACGCCCTGTACGGACTGGCATTGGGCGAGAATTCCAGGAACAACAACGAGGAAGGTTTTTATCTGGGATGGAACTGGAATCCAGGTGGTCGGTGGCGTTTTTCTTCCTATTGCGATATCTTTCGCTTCCCATGGTTGCGCTATCGTACGGACGCTCCGTCATTCGGCGGGGATGCCATGCTACAGGCGGATTACATGCCTTCGCGGGAAACCAAAATATACATCCAGGCAAGATACAAAGAAAGAGAGGAAAATGCTGCGGAAACAGTAATCGGTTCTACAACGCTTTTCCGGACGGTGGCGACGAAATTAGTATTTTCGCATCAGTTGGCAGAGGGGTTTGGTATTGCGAACCATCTGGAAGTGAAAAATTACCGGAAAGAGGATGTCTCAAGTAACGGGTATTTCTTGGCGCAGGATGCATACGTGACATTCAATACATTTGGACGTTATCCTTTACGCATCACTTTACGTTACGCCTTATTTGATACGGACGATTATAATGCCCGTATTTATTTATTTGAAAATGACATGCTGTATGCATTCAGTATTCCGGCATTTTACGAACAGGGAACACGTTTGTACCTGCTACTCAAATATTCGTTGGGTAAACATCTGGATCTTCGTTTCAAATATGCAACCACGCATTACACCGACAAGAATGAAATCGGAAGTGGATTGAACAAAATACAAGGTAACCGTTATTCGGAGGTAAAGGTGCAGATGGTATGCAAGTTTTAGGGATGAATTTATTCCTTTCCTCCGCTGACAGGGCCTTATCGACCGCTGTCAGGTAGCGGACTTTGATAAGTTAATTTTGAACTTTAAGTGCTGGTCATTTGAAATGCCTATCAGCAAAGTTAATATATTGTTCCCAATCGTACCGGGTAATATCATGCCTTCCCGTACGGATATGATATCCGATATACCCTGTCAATATCGGTTGGTTTACCGGAGGCATTTCTGTTGCAGTTAATCCTGTTAATCCGAAAAGGGCATAAACCGGGTTGGCATGCACGCCTGCAAGGAACTCGCCTTTCGGGTCGGCCCCGCGGTCTTCTTCCGAACTTGCTATATATACCGGGCGCGGAGCCATCAAGGCAATCAGCTCGTGCTGGTCGACAGGCAAAGCGTCTTCATTGTTGTTATATAACTTGAAATTGGTGCAAAACCAATGAGGGTACGATTTATTGATGTCACCGACCGTTTGTCCGAATTGTCTTTTTGATAGAGCTGCCCCACCACATCCCGAACTGTTGGATACCACCAGTGCGAAACGCTCATCACATGCTCCGGCCCAAAGGGCTGTCTTCCCCATACGGGAGTGCCCCATCAGAGCAATTTGTTTTTTGTTAATATCCTTATCCGTCTCGAAGTAATCCATCGCCCGGCTCAGTCCCCACGCCCATGCTGCTATTGTTCCCCATTGATCAGGTTCAGGCTTGTTCTGGTCTTTAGAATAAAACAACGGGTGCACGCCGTTTTGAAACCCGTCGTCGTAATCAGGGTCGATATCGCCGCAATAGATCGTCGCCAGACCATATCCCCGGCTGATCAGCAAATCCACCGGCCATCTCGAAGATAAGCCTCCCCGTAACGATGCGTCGGCCTTATTGTCGGCAATCCCATCCCTATTAGGCACCCAACTTTTCGTAACAATAATACCCGGATCGTCGTTGATCCGGTAATTACCGTAAAAGTTCAGTCCTACGAAAATAGGAACCTTCCCTTTTCGCTGGGTGGGCAAATACATCAGAATAACCATATAGGGCTCTTCATTTTCGGTAAACGAAACAGCAACTTCCTTACACGTAGCCGTTCCGTTCAACGCCTTCTTATCTTCCGACAATACTTTGAAATGCATACCCTTGGGTTTGCCGGGAGCTTTGCCATACACTTGTGTTGCAAAAAGTTCCAGAATCTCCGGACGGCGTTTTTCCATCCATTCCTTTTTTGTTGTTACGGCTTTTCCGTTAGTCATCACCAAGGGATCAGGAAGTGTGTACGGCGGAACTTTAGACTCATCGTAATTGACTTCTTGTCCGAAAAGTAACAGACTACAACACAGTGTCATTTGTGCGAGAACTACTTTTCTCAATGTCTGTTTAAATCGGCTATCCCTCATTGTTTAATTTGTTGATATTAAGTTAATTTTGAACTTTAGGCACCGATCATTTGAAATGCCTGTCGGCAAAATTGATATATTGTTCCCAATCGTACCGGGTAATATCATGTTTTCCCGTACGAATGTGATACGCGACGTATCCGGATGATAGCGGTTGATTTACCGGGGGCATTTCTGTTGCAGTTAGCCCCGGCAAACCAAAAAGAGCATATACCGGACTAGCATGTACACCTGCCAGGAGCTCGCCTTTCGGGTCGGTCCATCGGTCTTCTTCCGCGCTTGCAATATATACCGGGCGCGGAGCTATCAAGGCAATCAATTCGTGCTGGTCGACGGGCAAGGCAGTTTCATTGTTGTTGTATTGCTTGAAATTGGTGCAAAACCAGTGGGGAAACGTCTTGTTGATAGCTCCGACTGTCTCGCCAAAATTCCTTCTGGATAAAGATGCTCCGCCACATCCCGAATTATTGGATACCACCAGCGCAAAGCGTTCATCACATGCTCCGGCCCAAAGAGCTGTTTTTCCCAGACGGGAATGACCGATCACGGCAACATGCTTTTTATCAATATCTTTGTCGGTCTCGAGATAATCCATTGCCCGGCTTAATCCCCATGCCCATGCGGCTATCGATCCCCATTGGTCAGGTTTGGGTCTGTCCTGTCCCTTGGTATAAAACAACGGCTGTACTCCATTTTGGAATCCATCGTCGTAGTCAGGATCGATGTCTCCATAATAAATGGTAGCCAATCCATATCCCCGGCTGAGTAGCAAATCTACAGGCCACCTCGATGCTTTCGTGCCGCGTTGGGCAACATCGGCATTGTGGTTGACTATTCCCTCCTTGTCGGGCAACCAACTTTCTGTAAGGGTAATACCCGGATCACTGTTAATCGTGTAATTACCCATGAAATTCAACCCCATAAAAAGGGGTACTGCTCCTTTGCGCTGATTGGGCAGATACATCAAAATGACCATATACGGCTTTTCATTTTTGGTAAAAGATACGGCTACTTCCTTACGTGTGGCCGTTCCGTTCAATGCGCTTTTATCCTCCGACAATAGCTTGAAATGCATTCTTTTAGGCTTGCCAGGAGCTTTGCCATACACTTGTGTCGCAAAAAGTTCCAAAATTTCCGGACGACGTTTTTCTATCCATTCCTTTTTTGTTGTTACGGCTTTTCCGTTGGTCATCACCAAGGGATCAGGAAGCGTATATGGCGATACTTTTGATTCGTCGTAATTGACTTCTTGCCCGAAAAGCAACAGGCCGCAGCATAACATGATTGACATGAAAGCTACTTTTCTCAATATCTGTTTGAATCGGTTATCTCTCATCGTTTGATTTATTACAATTTTGGTTAAGTGACAAAGATATGAAATATGTGCCGTTTTTGTTATGCCAGTTCTTTTTTCGATTGATAACTGCTAATTTTTTATTTTGGGCAGTTAATTCTGTCAAACAGATAACTATTTTGTCTGTATCTTCAAGCAAAACTTTATCTTTGTACAATATTTAAAAGATCAAAATACGCAGTTTATGTCAGATATCGAATTATATGTTGCACATGGCGTGGCTCCAATATACCTGCATGCACGCATGTCCAACCGTCATGGATTGATTGCAGGGGCAACCGGTACAGGCAAGACGGTGTCGTTACAAGTACTGGCCGAATCTTTTAGTGCCGAAGGTGTACCTGTTTTCATGGCCGATGTGAAAGGCGATCTTTCGGGGATAGGTAAGCCTGGTGTCATCAACAAGGTGATCGCCGCGAGAATGGAGGAATTCGGATGGAAGGATTTCGCGTTTCAGCCTTATCCGGTTTGTTTTCTCGATGTATTTGGCAAACAGGGACATCCCCTGCGTACTACCATCTCGGAGATCGGGCCGTTGCTGCTGTCGCGATTGCTCAACCTCAACGATACACAGAGCGGGGCGCTTAACCTTATTTTCCGGATTGCCGATGACAACGGATTGTTACTGATCGACATGAAAGACCTGCGCGCCATGCTCGACTATGCGGGCAAAAACGCCAAACAATACACCACTTTCTATGGAAACCTGTCAGCCGCCAGTATTGGTGCCATACAACGTGCATTGCTGGTACTGGAAGACCAGGGTGGTAATGTCTTCTTCGGCGAACCTGCTTTTGATGTTTTTGATCTGATCAGGACACAGGACGGAAAAGGGATAATTAATATCCTGGCTGCCGATAAACTGATGCAGTCGCCGGTGTTGTATTCCACGATGTTGTTGTGGATGTTGTCCGACCTGTACGAGAAACTACCCGAAGTAGGCGATCAACCCAAACCGAAATTGGTATTCTTTTTTGACGAAGCGCACCTTTTGTTCAGCGATGCCCCAAAAGTGCTGACAGATAAGATAGAACAGATTGTGCGCCTGATACGATCCAAAGGCGTGGGCGTGTATTTTATCTCACAAAGTTCGTCGGATATTCCCGACAATGTGCTCGGACAATTGGGTAACCGCGTGCAACATGCCTTACGTGCCTATACCCCGCGTGACCAGAAGGCTGTAAAGGTGGCTGCACAAACATTCCGTCCCAATCCGCAGTTGAATACCGAGCAAGTGATCACCGAGTTGGGAGTGGGAGAAGCCCTGGTGTCGTTTCTTGATCAGGCCGGACGCCCATCGGTGGTGGAACGCGCCAAGATACTGCCGCCTCATTCGCAAATAGGCCCTTTGACCGAGCAGGAACGCCTAACGCTGATTAATGGATCAGGGATTTATGGAAAATATGACAAGATGTTCGACAGATATTCAGCATATGAAAAATTGCAGGAACAGTCTGCCGGGCAACCAGTAACTGCCAAACAACAACCGTCGCAGTCCGGTACACCACCTGTTGCTAAAACTGCAAGCCGGAAAAAAGAGGAGCCGACTATGGCCGGGACGATTTTCAAAACTGTTGTAAAAACATTGGGAAGTCGTGACGGGCAAAGGTTTATTAGGGGAATATTGGGTTCATTGACCAAGAAGTAGGAGTAGGAATTGAATGTTGTTCATTATATCGGTTATTTAAGCAGACAACATTACGTGGTAATTCTTTACCATTGTGGATCGGCACGGATGATTTCCATTGCGGAAACTACGCAAGTTTCACCGGTTTGTTTCGAAAAAAATCCTAATTTTGCATTTCAATAAATCATTTATATCATGCAAACAATTGATAAATATAATTTTAAAGGTAAAAAAACCATTATCAGGGTGGACTTCAATGTGCCGCTCGACAAGCAAACTTTTGCAGTAACCGATGATACCCGTATCCGCGGGGCGTTGCCTACCATCAACAAGATATTATCCGACGGAGGTTCGGTTATCCTGATGTCGCACCTGGGACGTCCGAAAGGTGTTGAGGAAAAATATTCGCTTAAGCATGTTATCGGGCGTTTGTCCGAATTGCTGGGTAAGAACGTGCTGTTTGCCGACGATTGCATGGGCGAAAGCGCCAAGACAAAAGCGGCTGCATTGAAGCCCGGCGAAGTGTTGTTGCTTGAAAACCTCCGTTTCTATGCAGAGGAAGAAGGCAAGCCCCGCTTACCTGAAACAGCTACCGAAGAAGAAAAGAAGGCTGCAAAAGCCGAATTGAAAATCAAACAGAAAGAATTTGCCAAACAGTTGGCCGGTTATGCCGATGTTTATGTAAACGATGCATTCGGAACGGCGCACCGTGCGCATGCCTCCACAGCCATTATTGCCGACTTTTTCGATACCAACAATAAAATGTTCGGATATCTGATCAACAGCGAACTGGCTGCAATGGACAAGGTGTTGAATTCAGGTGCAAAGCCTTTTACAGCCATTATGGGTGGCGCCAAGGTTTCGGACAAGATACTGATTATCGAAAACCTGCTTGAACGGGTGCAGAACCTGATTATCGGCGGTGGTATGACTTATACATTTATCAAAGCGCAGGGTGGCAAGATCGGTAAGTCGCTGTGCGAAGAAGATAAGTTGGAATTGGCGCTGGAGATATTAAAAAAGGCAAAGGAAAAAGGAGTAAATGTATACCTGCCCACCGATGCCATTAATGCCGACGCTTTCGATGCCAATGCCAATACCTGCACATCCAAAGTGGACGAAACTCCCGACGGTTGGATGGGATTGGACATTGCCGACGAAACCATCAAAACATTCAGCGATGTGATAGCCAATTCGAAAACCGTATTGTGGAACGGCCCGATGGGTGTGTTCGAATTCGAAAAGTTTTCGAAAGGCACTTCGGCCATTGCCCAGGCTGTGGCCAAAGCTACTGCCAACGGCGCATTCAGCCTGATTGGCGGTGGCGACTCCGTGGCAGCCATCAACAAAAACAAATTAGCCGATAAGGTCAGCTATGTATCAACCGGTGGCGGCGCTATGCTTGAATACATGGAAGGTAAAGAATTACCCGGTATCAAGGCGATTCGCGGATAAATATAAATCGCATATAAAAAACGGGTTGAAGTCTGAAGTGGCTATCAACCCGTTTTTGTTTTTAGGTTAAGAAATCTCTTGAAGTTCTGTCTCCGGACAGTTTATTTGTTCTTTTTCTTCTTGTTAAAGAGATAATCTGTCCAATTAGCCCCTTTCATTGAATATTTCCCTATTTCTTTAGTCTTCGGATCCATCACTTTCATCGTACTAAAATATTGATACTTCAAAATTAAGGTGTCCATTCCCTTTCCACCATATTCATAAACACTCGTATCTAATCGAAAAGAAACACGGTCATCTTGAAATGGTTCATTTTTTGACAATTTGTTAATTATCTCTAAATCAGAATTGTCTCCCTTCCACTTTACAGTAATACTCTTTTCAACAACAGTTTTCTGACCTCGTGTTTCAAAATCAAATATCATTGTGTTGCCTTTGAAAGTAACATTCTTGGTCTCTATAAAATCGCCTCTTATCCTTTTCCCGCCTGTATTTTCCCACGAATTATGTCTAAGTACCCTTTTTTTCATAAAAATTGTCCTGTCAACACAATAAAAAGCTATCAAAATTAATATGATACCTACTAAAATGTAATATCGCTTTTTCATGTATTTTAATTTCATCGATAACGTTGATATTGGTTACGTAAGAATTCCCCCATTTTTGTAAACACCCATTTGACAAGCATTCTGCAACTGACTTGCATCTCAATTAATTCTTGAAGCAATTCTTTTATTGCTACATATGTTCCACAAATTTAACCATAAATATGATTATTTCAAATAATATGATTGAGATTGCTTCACTTAGCTCAAGCCGGACTCCGGTGTGGCATCCCTGACTCTCCTTTGGAGGGACAGACAGCAATACTACGTGGTTCCCAAGTCTATGGCCAGGCAGGTGGTAAAACATAAGTTGTATCATAAGTGTCCGAACAAAAAGAAAAGTTCAAAGATGATTACCTTTACGGTCGACTAAAATCCCAAGGTTTCCATCAAGAACTTTTCTCATGAGTACAAAGTTAGGTAAAAAATCGGACAAGCCCATTTTCAAACAAATC
>JAVBNI010000289.1:0-14355 GCA_031551645.1 Bacteroidales bacterium
TTGAAATATTATCAAACAGGGCAAAAAATTGACAAGAAAGAAATTGATTATCAAAACATAAGCCCACATCCTAAGATACCTGAACTGAATTATCGAATATCTGCTTGAATTGGGAAAATTATTTTGTTCGCGTTCCTTACATTTTTTTGCACATTTAAATCCTCTTTTTATGTGAAATTTTATTTGGGCAAATTATTTAATTATTTCCAAGTACCGACCCATTCAATACGGTAACAACCAGAATGCCGGTTCACATTCGATATCGGGATATTTTTGGATATAAAAAAGCCATTTACCGGTTGAATTATTGAACCGATAAATGGCAAAATCAATTAAAAATTAGATCTCAGTTAAATATCACATTGTGATTTAGGTTGTTATCATGGCATAGGCGAGCTAATGCTCATTGTCTATTCTAAATTCTTAACTATCAATTGCTTAACAACCACATTTTTGTATTGATATTATCCGTACCAAATACAGCAATAGCGGCCTTATATTGATCATTATTATATGACCGTTCTCCATCTGGATAAATATAACGTAAAGGCACAGTGGTTTGAGCCATATTTTCGGGTACAAATTCTTTACTGAATTCAAGAATATCGTTTGTCCGACGACAATCAAACCAACCTTCACATCCTTTGATGAATAAAGCTGCCCATTTTTGTCCGATTAATTGTTTTAATGTACCATCATAAACAACTACTGGTTCCAAAAGATAGTTTTCAATCTTTTCCGGAGTAATTATTAATTTGACATCTTGATTATCTTTAATGCTTTTCCAATATTCCATACTAGCTGTTATGCCGTCATAATACAATGCTTCTGCAGTTTTACCAGGTATAGTAACACTGTTCTGTTGAGCAACTTCAGCAAGTATAAAACATACTTCAGGATAAATCATATGAAGCATATCGCTAACTAAAAGGCTTAAAGACGCAGAAGGATAAAAGTATGAATTATTATTATCCGGCAAAGTACTTGACCAGTCATTACGAGCGGTCAAGTCAAGAAAAGCATAATTCCGGAAAGCAATCTGGCCCATTCCATATATACTGTTGATCCTTTCTTTTTCATAGGAATTACTGGAATATTTCTGAACGGTATTGGGAGCCGCATTAGTAATATTGTAAACTCCGGGCAGAGCAAGTGCATCTGTTGCCAAGGTCTCAGTTGTTCCGCTCCTGTCCATCCTGTTGGCGCCTGCCGAAACAGACACAAACCAATCCGAAGTTAAGGCCTTTTTATATGTAATTAAAAAGTCTGTGTTCTGTTCTTTGAAATATATACTGGTAATACGGTAAGCCCCAGTAGGAAATCGTTTTGAACTATATGCGCTTTTACTTTCCTGTTTTTCTGTATAATAATCGATTCCTGTACGCCCCATAATACTTAAATCAGGTGTGATGTTCCATAACATCTGCATGTTTCCTGTCATGCGATCCCTGTTAAAGCCATTAAGGTTTTCATAAGCCGTAAAATATGGATTATCGTCTCCCCCAGGCATATACATTTGCTTAATTCCCTCAAAACCAGGTTCCCAATAATTTTTAAATTTACTAATATCTATATTTGCCGGCTGTGTATAGGTAAGATGTATAATACTCTCCCTATTTACTGCAGGACGGTTATCACTTTTATTATTCGTATAAGCAATATTAGCATTTACTTTTAGTTTGGGATGTAAATAATATCCAGCAGATAAATTGACATTATTACGGGTTAAATCAGTGTTAGGTACAATCCCTTTATTTAACATGTTGGTATATGAAAGCCGGAAATCTCCTTTTTCATTGGCTCCACTTACCGCCACATTATTTGTAATGGTATGCCCTGTATTGAAAAAATCTTTCACTCGGTCGGGATAGGATACCCAATCAGTTGGTATTTTTTCCCCTGTAACAGGATCAACCGGACTGCCCCATTGGACACGCTTTGAACCATTATCTAATCTTGGCCCCCAGGATGCGCCTGAATCAACATTATCAGTGCCTTCCCTGTCACCTGCTCCAAAAACATTTTGGAATTTTGGAAACTGCCAAGCTTTGTCGAATGCGACACTACTGTTTACACTCACACCAATACCCTTTTTTTGGCTTGCTCCAGTTTTTGTTGTAATCAAAATTACCCCATTACCTGCCCGACTACCATATAGAGCAGATGCAGCAGCGCCTTTCAATACGGATATGGATGCGATGTCATCCGGATTAATATCAGAGATTGGGTTACCATAATCGACCACTTGACTATTAGTGCTATTAATTCGTCCCACCACATTATTTACAGAGTTGTTTACAGGAATACCATCAAGGACGATCAATGGCTGATTGTCTCCGGTTAAAGAGCGTTGTCCCCGAATGGTAATAAAGACACTCGAGCCAGGATCCGAAGCTGCTGCTCTAACATTCACTCCGGCCACTTTTCCCGAAAGACTATTCATCATATTGGCCGACCGTGCATTGGTCACAGCATCTTCATTTAATTGAGCTACTGAATAGCCCAACGCCTTTTCTGTCCGTTTGATACCAAGCGCCGTTACCACTACCTCTTCAAGTTCCGCAACATTTTCTTCCATCGTAACATTAATGGTTGTGCGGTCGCCTACTGTAACTTCCTGGCTCTGGTAGCTGATATAGGAGAATACCAACACCGCGTCGCTGTTAGGTACATTGATAGAATACTGCCCGTTGAAATCTGTAGCCACACCGGTTGTAGTACCTTTGATCACAACATTTACTCCTGGCAAGGGGTTTTCAGCGTTATCCAAGATATTGCCTACAATCGTGCGTTGCTGAATTGCGGCATTGGCTACCGGATGCATAGCCAGTAGCATCGTGCATACTACTGACATCATCAAAAGTAAGCGGCCAAAACCTTTTCCTAATGACATTTGTTTCTTCATGTTTCTGGTTTTTAAACTATTAAAATGATACTATTAAATAATACTTAATTTATTACATAATAAAAGATGGTATATCCTTTGCTTAAACGTTTAAGCAAGGATGTCAAAAATGTCTACGCAATTCTCTTTTCCGATAAGATTTATAAAACAATTTACTTTTGGTCAATATTGAAACCGTTATAAAACATAAATAAATTGCATATCGGCATTAATCCTCCTTTTGCGTATAAAATCCGACCCAATTAACTGTTTTGTATTAAGATCCTTAACTTGCGCAAATATGTAAAAAATCAACACTTAATTAAACTATAAAATTAATACTAAAATATCGGTATTGGACTTCTTTTTACGTAATCTAATCTTCGATTTACGCAAGTTGCTTTAGGAGTAATTGAATGTTGGTAATCTCCAATTTAATATTTGTTGATTCCATGAAAGAATGTACATCCAAGGGTTTTATATGATTCCAATACAATTGTTATTGAGCGAAGAGGAGTTTCGACGATTCAAAAAATGGAACTGGTTTATCAGGTTATTAAGTTTGAAGCCGGACAGCACGGCATCATTAGCAGTCCTCGTTATGACAGTTCCTTAGTATTGGGTAAAGAGACGAATGGCAAATATCAAAGAATGTCCACCGATCAGCGCCAGAGATGGACGAATATTAACGCTTGTTCATCTGTTTTACGATAGACAAACCTTACGGATGCAATATCAAAACCTGCAAAGCAGATGCCTTTTGCGACAACGTAATGTAAACAGGCTTTGTCTATAACCTGATGTTAATAAGCTGTATATTAAGGAGTATAAAAATAAAAACAACGAACTATTCAATCATTCCCAAGTATCTACCCATCCAATACGGCAATAACCAGAATACAGGTTCACGTTCAATATCGGGATGTCCGTTAATGGCTGCCCAGGGATTTCTATCCCACCGCACTGCAGCCCGTTCGCTTGCCGAAGGTAACTCACTAATTTGTAATTCGTCCAGTACGGGAGCATGTACCAAATGTACATCTTCCCGTTTGGTATGATCAACTACCCAGTTGACTAGATCAAGTGGGGTATCCTTTAAAAAATCTATGGAAGCATCCAACTCCACTTTCTTATCACGCGCATAGCAATAAAAGAAATTAATCAACGGATTTTTGTCACCCTTCCGTTTTTCCATCCAGCTATCCATCAAATTTTCGTAAAAACCGAGTAATTTCGGATCCTTTTCACAATGTAGCAGAATAGGAAAAACATAAGCATGGAGCATGGTATCGTAATATATGAACCACGCCGGATTTTGATCCAGCAACTTGGCCATATTTTCCAGATAATGTTCCTCATTAATGAGGCGTAAATATTGTTGCTGATATTTATTATTGCCTGTCATATAGGCTGCTAATTTCAGAAAAGCAAGCATTTCCATGGAATTCTGATTACGGTCGGGTGCCCACTCCGGATCGCGATTGAGTTGGTCTGGTCCCCATACAGCCCACCGGGTATGTGTACCGTCTATATCAACCATGTTGAACTTATTGGCGATCAAGCCATCTACCAAACTGGCAACATGGCTGGCAATCCGTTTCTTCTCCTGCTTATCGGCAACCAATTCATAATAAAAGAAATACCCTATCATATGTCCGCACCATTCGTCGCTACTGGTATCGCCTTTCCAGAGCCATTTTCCATCCTTTGATTTTCGCCAGCGCACCTCGACAGGCTTATAACGTGGTTCTTTCACTGTGGCGTCGGCAAGTTCCCTTTCGGTATAGGTACGATTCCGGTCATGTACATTGTCGCCCCAAGCAACAGGAACAATCGACCTGGCAAAAAAGTGTTCGGTACCGGTAACGTCTTTAAGCAGTTTCAAAAAATCAAATGCCTTCCGGGCTTTTATTTTGGCATCATCGCTTTTGGTAACTGCATAACGGCAGCTCTCCATAACTAAGTAATTCCCGGTATATTCACCATCGTTGTCATCGTCTTCCGGTTCCCAGGAACTAATATCGCCGGGGATTCTCAAACGGCAATAACCAACAATCCAAGGTTCACGTACATGCCGTTTCATGGTTATGTCATAAAAAAAGTCCTGTTTTTCAGCAAGAGTCATTGTTCTCTTTTTGATAGCGCTCACTCCTCCGGCTGTTGCAACCCAAGCATTGCCTTCTTTATCGAATGTTAAAGCTGCAACTTTATCATCAAGCAACCAGCGGCGACTGAAACGCAGCGAATGCGAACCATCAGGATGGTAACGCACAACGCCGACATCCGTACCTACCCACATGGATCCATCGGGTGAACGCCTGACACAACTCACAAAAACAGACGGTATACCATTTTCGGGTTGTAATGTTTTCATTCTTTCATACCAGTTCAATACACTGACCCCGCCAAGCCCTCCGGCCCATATCCTGTTATTCGTATCAAACGCCACGCCTTTGATATAAGCGCTCAGAAGAACTTCCTGATTTTGCAGACATTTTACTCCCTGCGGGGAACAATGATATAACCCGACATCGCTTGCCACCCAGATTCCTCCGTTTCCATCGGAAACAGCATCACGTATGGAACGGGCAATGGAATAGTTTTTCTTTTTGAATGAATTTCCATCGTATAACCATATACCTTTTGCACCAAATGCATATATACCTTCCTTTGCAGCACAAAATACGGATATGGGACCGTCGGTACCTGTTATTTTTTGAAGTTTACCATCATAAAAGCGATACACTCCATTCCACACACCCATCCACACGCCGGTTTTATCGTCGGCAAGGACAACAAAAGCCGGTCCTTTATCAGAAGCCGGAAGTACTCCCTTCCATTCCGTTTCACCATTTTTCTTTACAAAGACATCTGCCGCAGTAGCAATCCATATATCCAAACGGTTGTCTACGGCGACATACCGGACATCATTCGCTCCGGTTATCTGATCACCAACCGGATATGTTTCGCAATATTCCTGGACAAAAGGCGTATCGGCAACACGTGAAGGTGTATATGACAATTGTCCATTAACAGAACCTGTTACAAACAGGAAAACAACTAAAGAAATGATAAATGTTCTCATATGTACATAATTAAGCGTGACGACAAGTTTTTTCAATTTGCAATTGATGCAAAGCAAACGAAAAAAAACAATCATCGATCCGCTATTTGCGCAATAAAAATCTTCAATTTGCGCAAATAACAACTATTACGCAACCGGTTGCGTAAATTTTCCGGCTTTAGAAAGAACAATACACGTATATTTTGATTTTCTTTGCCTTAGAAAACAAGTATTGTCTCTTTCCAAAACATTATTAATCATGAAAAAACCGATCATTATTTTATGTTTGTTGTGTTTGCTAACTGCTTGTAGCGAAAAAGCGAAAATAGATGTTGCCAACCTGCGTTGCGAATTATTGGTCGATCCCCAGGGAATTGATTGTGTTGCACCTCGTTTGAGTTGGGAAATCAATAGCGATGGACGTGCCATCCGGCAAACAGGATACCAGATATTGGTGGCTTCGTCGCTGGAAAAACTGAATGCCGGTGAAGGCGACTTGTGGGATACACAGAAAGTGAAATCGGACGCTTCGATCAATGTTTCTTATGGTGGAAAGAAACTGGAAAGCCGTACCAACTGTTTCTGGAAAGTAAAAGTGACTACCAACCAGGGAACATCCGAGTGGAGCCAACCGGCGTTGTGGACAATGGCTTTGCTGAATCCATCGGACTGGCAAGCCAAATGGACAGGATTAGACAAAAGTTTCAAAGATGACATAGTCGACAAAAAAATCACCCGATTAGCTGCAAGGTATTTTCGCAAAGAATTTGATGCTTCTCAAAAGCCGGTAAAAGCTACGCTATATATTTCGGGTTTGGGTTTTTATCAACTGTATATCAATGGAAAAAAAATAGGCGACCAGGAGCTTTCGCCAACACCGACCGATTATTTTAAAACGGTAAAATACAACACATTTGATGTAACCTGTGAATTTATCCAAGGGAAAAATGCAATTGCCACCGTCCTGGGAAATGGTCGTTTTTTCGCCATACGCCGCCCCAATATAAAACATTTCGGATTTCCGAAGATGATCCTGCAATTAGAACTTGAATATGCCGATGGCAGCAAACAGACTGTAATAAGCGACGATTCATGGAAGGTGACAGCCGACGGTCCTATCCGTGCCAACAATGAGTTTGATGGCGAGGAATATGACGCATTGAAGGAAATGCTGGGTTGGAATGCTACAGGATTTGACGATAGCAAATGGTTGCAGGCCGAACTGGTGGAAGCTCCCGGCGGTAAGCTGGAAGCACAGATCAACCGGAATATCAAAATGATGGAAACCATACAGCCGGTTAAAATGACGCAACCCAAACCCGGAATGTATATCCTTGACATGGGACAGAACATGGTGGGATGGGTGAATATGAAGGTAAAAGGGAAAGCCGGAGATCAGGTGAAACTGCGTTTTGCCGAAGTACTGAAGGAAGATGGCACTTTATACATGGATAATCTCAGAGGAGCATTGGTTACCGACCTTTATACGCTGAAAGGAGGAGGAACCGAAGCATGGGAACCTGCATTCACCTACCACGGTTTCCGTTTTGTCGAGATAACCGGTTATCCCGGAACTCCTACCGTGAACGACTTTGAAGGAAAGGTGGTGTATGACGAAATGGAAGTGACCGGTCATTTTGAAACGTCCAATGCTCTCATCAACCAAATTTATAAGAATGCATACTGGGGCATACGGGGTAACTATCGCGGTATGCCAACCGATTGCCCGCAACGTGACGAACGCATGGGCTGGCTGGGCGACCGCGCCGTCGGTTCGCATGGCGAAAGTTTTATTTTTGATAACAACAACCTGTATGCTAAATGGCTTGACGACATTGAACAGGCTCAACGCGAAAGCGGTAGTGTTCCCGATGTGGCGCCTCACTATTGGACTGTGTACACCGACAATATGACGTGGCCTGGTGCGTATCTCATCATTGCCAATATGTTGTACGAACAATACGGCAATACGGAACCAATCGCGAAGCATTACGAATCGATGAAAAAATGGATGAAGTATATGCGTGAAAAGTATATGGTGGACAATATCATGACCAAAGATAAATATGGAGATTGGTGTATGCCGCCAGAATTGCCCGAACTGATACATTCAAAAGATCCTGCACGAAAAACGGATGCAGCTGTATTGGGAACCACTTTTTATTACCGGATGTTGTTTCTTCTGGAACGTTTTGCCCGTATCCTGGATAAGCCCAACGACGCCAAAGCATTTACCGACGAGGCTGTCATCATCAAAGATGCTTATAACAGTAAGTTTTTCAATAAGGAAACAGCCCAATACAGTAACAATACCGTTACTGCTAACTTGTTGTCATTATGCTACGGCATGGCTCCCGCAGGTTATGAGGATAAGGTATTTAAAAACATAGTTGATAAAACGGTGGGTGAATTCAACGGACATGTCAGCACCGGTCTGGTGGGTATTCAATGGCTGATGCGTGGCCTGTCTGAATATGGAAAGTCCGATCTGGCATACCAGATTGCTACCAACCGCGATTATCCGAGCTGGGGTTTTATGGCTGAAAACGGAGCGACAACGATCTGGGAACTCTGGAATGGAAATACCGCTGATCCCAGCATGAACTCACATAACCATGTCATGTTGTTGGGTGATCTTGTTGTCTGGTATTACGAATATCTGGCAGGCATTCAAAATGCGTCCGGCAGCAACGGATTCAAAAAGATCATGATGCATCCCTATCCTGTGGCCGGACTGGAGCACGTTACTGCTTCCTACCATTCTGTACACGGGCTTATCAAAAGTGCATGGCGAAAAGTTAATGGCGCTTTCCAATGGGATATTACCATTCCCGCCAATACTACAGCCACTGTGTGCATACCTGCAACAGATAAAGGAAAAGTAACCGAAAGCGGAAAAAAAGCGTCATCGTCCAAAGGAGTAAAATTTGTAAAAATGGATGGTGATTATGCCATATATGAAGTAGGATCGGGTAATTATAGTTTTTTGGCCATAAAATAAATTCCCAGCATCCTGACGGAACAACCCTCACCTATGGTGGTCAAACATTGTCGGAGGAGGGTTATTTTGTTTGTAAAAGCTAAAGTTTTGGAATCTTCCCTCTGGCTCTCTGCATTTTTCTCTGAAATTTTTTGTGTCCCTGTTTATGGTTTTAGGACACAGAGAACCACAGAAAATACACGGAGGACCACAGAGATATTTTCTGATAATAATAATCTAGTGGCGCATCATACTTCAAATGATCCTGTCAGCAGCTTCGCAGCCTGACAGGTAGTCAATGTGGTGACCTGTCGAACCTGACAGTGTCAGATGATGCTTGATTTTGTTTAGTATGTCAATGATTTAATGTATAAAAAATGAAACTGTTATCAAGTAAAATCTTTTTCCTCGCGATTGTATTATTTTATTGTTCATTAACGGCAATCTCACAACCCGTTTCATTCTCGAAAGCCGTTCCTGTATGGGCCAATGAACGACAAGTAGCAAAAAATCTCACAGTTAGCTTTCGAGCTATCATACAAAACAATAATACCCAGAATGCTATGCTCCGGTTAACAGCTTCGTCGGATTACCGGGCGTACGTCAACGGCGAGTTTCTGGGACATGGTCCTTGTGTGGCAGGATTTGGTTACTTCCGTGTTGATAAACATAATATCAGTAAGATGTTGCGTCCGGGTGACAATATCATCGCGATAGAAGTGGCCGGATACAATATCGACAATTATTACCTGCTTAACCAACCATCGTTTTTGCAAGCTGAAATAATTTCCGAAGGAAAAGTATTGGCAGCTACATCTTCGCAACCATCTATCACAGGCGAACGGATTAATCTGTTTGAAGCCGCCATGCTCAACCAACGTGTACCGGATGTTCCGAAATACAGTTTTCAGCGTACCCATATGGAGTCATACAAATTATCTCCCGGATTTAATGCATGGATGACCGATCCGAAAGCTGAATTTATAAAAGCACGTCTTGAACGGACTGATAACAAAAATCTGATTGCACGCCGCGTAAAATATCCGGATTTCAGTATCCGCAAATATACCCAGGCCATGGAAAAAGGGATCTACAAGTTCGAATGTAACTCCACCGGATTCATTGGCGCCAAGGTACAGGTAAATACACCGTCGAGAGTGACTTTTACCTGGGATGAAATTTTGATGGACGGAGATGTAAATATCCGCCGGCTCGGATGTAACAGTACGATCACGTATGAATTACAACCGGGGGAATATGCCTTGGAATCGTTTGAACCTTATACCCTTCAATACCTGAAAGTTCAAACCGAAGGCGACTGTAAGGTGAGTGATTTTTATATCCGCCAGTATGTCAATTCGGACGTTTCGCGTGCTTCGTTTGCCTGTAACGACCCGCGACTGAATACGATCTTCAAGGCAGCCGTGGAAACATTCAAACAAAATGCCCTGGATATTTTTATGGATTGTCCTTCACGCGAACGTGCCGGATGGTTGTGCGACAGCTATTTTACGGCACGGGTGGCATTCAATCTGTCAGGTAACACACTCATTGAAACCAACTTCTTTGAAAATTACCTTCTGCCTTCAAAATTCCGGTATATACCCGACGGCACGTTACCCATGTGCTACCCGTCCGACCATTCCAACGGAAATTTTATTCCCAACTGGGCCATGTGGTTTGTACTGGAACTCGACGAATACCAGCAGCGTAGCGGTAACCGTAAAATGGTGCAGGAACTTCAGCCCAAAGTTATGGCGTTACTGGATTATTTTAAAAAGTATGAGAATGAGGATGGTCTGCTAGAAAAGCTTGAAAAATGGATATTCGTTGAATGGTCCAAAGCCAATGAATTTGTGCAGGATGTAAACTATCCTACCAATATGTTGTATGCCAAAGCCCTTGAAATTGCCGGAAAACTATACAATCAACCGGCCTTGGTCGCTAAAGCCCAAAAGCTGCATGAAACCATCCGCAAGCAATCGTTCGACGGGATATTTTTCATTGACAATGCTATCCGCGAAAACGGATGTCTGGTACAGCAAAAAAACAATCGTACCGAAACCTGCCAGTATTATGCATTTTTCCTGGGAACAGCAACTCCTGAATCCCATCCCAAATTGTGGAACATGTTGCTGAATGATTTCGGTCCCAAACGTAAAACGACTAAAGCCTGGCCGGAAATTTATCTATCTAATGCTTTCATTGGTAATTATCTGCGGTTGGAAATTTTGTCGCAAAATGGTCGCGTGAAACAAATGCTGAACGAGTCTATTGATGAATACCTGTATATGGCCAATATCACCGGCACTTTATGGGAAAATACCACCACCGTTGCCAGTTGTAATCATGGTTTTGCTTCACATGTAGCACACGTTTTTTATCGCGACATGCTTGGGCTGGCCGGTATCGATATGCAAAACAAGCGATTAAATATAGTCTTCAACGATACGGATGTAAAAACTTGTGAGGGGACGGTTCCGGTAGGCGATCAAGCCATCAGCTTATCCTGGGAAAAGAAGGGTAAAAATTTAAAATATAAACTTACCGTTCCCGAAGGTTATCAAGTAGATATCAAAAACAACACTGGGTTGAAATTGATGAAATTGTAATTGGGTTGCAAATTCAAAATTTTTGAAAGATAAAAAAAATTGTGATTACCTGTTTTGACACCTAAAGATGTCTCGACTTCGCGTGAATAGGATTCCCAATAGTTGACTCTGACAGGTCTATCGACCCTGTCAGGTCGTCGCGCTAACGACCTGTCAGGCTGCAAAGCTGCTGACAGGGTTGATAGACTTGAATTACGTCATAAATCTTAAACTTATCCCCCGGTATTTCCAGCAGGTTTTTCTGCATCCGGTGTTTCTGCTATCGGCTCTTCGCCCGGTAATGAAAGATTCGTTCTGAAAACACTTTTTCCGTCATATACCTTACCCGGTACCACCGGAATAGTTTCAACTTTGACATTTGCCGCCGGGACATTCATCCGAGTTACCAAGTAATCGACAAGCAATTTATTCCGTTTTTCCGCCAATTTTCCGATCTGATCATTCACATGATCTTTATACAATGCCATTGCTTTGGTATAAAGATCTCCTTCGGCAGGTACATCGGGACGTGCATTGGTATATTGTATCAATCCCGGATCGTTATCCTTGATATTCGCTATATCCGTCCTGGCTAACATATCTAAACTGTCGGCAACTTTTCCGGGAGCCTTCATCATGGTGTAATAATCGGTTTTCAGGCTTGCAAATGACTGATCTCGTGCAGCTTGCGTATAATTGACATCCTGTTGGATGTCCAATATCAGGTCGGGCTTTGCCTGGATAACAGCAGCCAACTGGTTGAACCGGTCGTATTGAGCCGATGTAAAATCCTCCTGCAGGGTATTGAATTCAATTTGATCCAATTGGTCTGCTTTAAATCCCATCGAACCGGCAAGGAAATCGAGTGGCGTCAGCGATACTTTTACCAACACATTAACTAAAGCATTGATTATGATATTCTTATAGGAAAACTTGGGAGAACGAATATCACCTTCCACAGGTAAATCTATTTTAATTTTATCATTCCGGTCTTTCAACACATATACGGCCAACCGGAGCGGTACTTTCATAACCGGCTTCACTGCTTGACTCTTCTTATCCACATTGCATTTGAAAATGTCCAGCCCGTTGGTGCCTTTCAACATGCTGTTGGCAATTATGTTCTGACTGGTAAATGTAACAATCCCATTAGTAATAGGATAAGCAAAATATTCCATCGAATAAGGTGTAAAATCTTTTAATTCCACACTGCTCATGTCGATTTTCAGATTCAGGTTCGACAGATCGTTGAAGTTACCCATCCAGCGAATATTAGCCATGCCGGTAGTGCTCAATTGTCCTTTTATGCTGATATCATTGGCTTTATCCGGATCAAAATTCTTTGCAGCAATGGCAATGTCCTTCAATTCGTATACGAAGGGCATTTGTAATGAATTGTCTTTATAGGTGACATGGATACCACGAAGGTCGACTTTTCCGATAGCCAAATGCATGACAACAGCAGTCGTATCGGATTTACTCGTAGCAGCGACCGTGTCAGGCGGCACTGTACTTTCTTTCATCAGGTATGTAAAATTACTCGAACTGTCCTTTTCCATTACATATTGTGTGGAAAGTCCCTCTGCTGAGAATTCATTCAATATATATTTTGATTCGGCAAGGCTTACTTCAGCCATATCCATCGACAGGCTATTGGCTGCCAATACCAGTTCCTGCCGGTCGTCACGCATGTCGAACGAGCGGAGTGCCACATTACCCTGCACCACCGAATTCATCACATGTTGCATATCTCCGGTAATATGAATATGAGTATCGAGCATACCGGTAAGACTCTCCACACGCATGTTCTGCTGCAAATAAGGCAACAGCCCTGCAATGGAGAAGTTTTCCAAGTCGACACGTATCTTGAAAGTTGATTTTTCGATATCGTACTGGAGGCTTGATCCCAATTTTCCTCCATCGGCAAACAGCAAATTGAATCCAATGTCGGTTTCCTTACCAGAAAAATACACGCCAGGAATTTTCAGGTTCAAATCCAGCATATCCCATTTACTTCCAATCACTAAATCTTTGTAAAAAACATTGCCGCTTCGTAATTGTATGTCATAAATGCCTATTTCCCATGGCTTCGATTCTTCGGAAACCGGGGCAGGAACAGTATCCGTCGATGCAAACTTTTTAATAATATCATCGAAATTAAACTCTTCTCCTCTTTGCCAGATGGACACATGGATGTTTGAAAGGTGTATTTTTTGTATGGTAACCTTGTGTTTCAGAAAGTCGAAAAGCTTTACTTTGACCGACAAGGTGTCAAACTTGCAAAAACTTTCCTGTTCGTTTTGTTCCTTCATGTCAAATGCAACAACCCTGAGTGAACCACTGAACATGTTAAATCTGAATTTATCCATAGTAACCACGCGCCCGACCAGCTCCTTGCTGTTTTTTTCAATATACCATTTGGCAACGGGTGAAATGAGCAATGAAACAATAACTATTATCAAAAACAGTATGCCAACGACGATCAATGTAACTTTAACCGGCTTTTTCATTACAAGATAACTATTTGATTTGAAAATTAAAGCATGCGTACATATGTAACAAAAACAATTCAACAAAATTAATAAGTAATTGTCAATTGAAAGTTGAAAATTTGACATTGTTGACCTTTTTTTTCAAAATATGATATTTGGCATCTTGGTCGGTTAAGAACAATTAAAATACAAAAAAGTCAATAAATAAGTATGTGTCAGAAATTAATTTAGGTTAAAATTTGAGAATTTGATGAACAGATTTGTACCCAGATTGGCTAAACACCTGTTGGTTGCATAAAAAAGCGAATCCTTCTCCAAGTAATCCTCCGGATCAAGCCACTCTT
>JAVBNI010000130.1:0-28277 GCA_031551645.1 Bacteroidales bacterium
ACCGGGATTTTGCCTACAGCTTCTTTCTGATTCCACCTCGCGATGGACACCATTGCCTGCGGCTAACGGTTGGTCGCTACCTACCCCCGTAGTGGACTTACACCACCAAGTTGATCAATCATGCACGGCACACCAAAAAAAGAGGCGCGATGTACCGCACCTCTTTTCTATGATATTTATGATAATTCTATTTGGCCGTATACACTTGTACCCGTGATAAGGGAAAACTAACTCCTGATTTGGGAAAAGTCGCGTAGACTTTTTCGTTGAGATCAAAAAGCACGGGGAAATAGTTCCCTGCGTCAGTCCAAACACGAACAGTAACATCTACAGAGTTATTGGATAGTGCTGAAAGCATAATTGCCGGCTCAGGAGTTTTGTGTATGCGCGTATCTTCATCGATGAGTTTCGCTAAAATTACGCGGGCATGTTGCACATCATCACCATACGATATGCTGTAAGTTTGATCCACACGACGAGTGCCCGAACGGGTATAATTGACAATAGAACCGTTCGCCAATCCGCCGTTGGGTATAAAAATACATTTGTTGTCCGCGGTTGTAATCATCGTAGTAAACATGGCTATCTCGCTAACGGTACCGGAGAAGCCCTGCGCCTCGATAAAATCACCTACTTTAAACGGCTTGAGAAACAAAATGACAATACCTCCGGCAAAATTCTGAAATGTGCCCGACAATGCCATACCTATCGCCAAAGAAGCAGCACCAATAATGGCGATAATCGAGGTCATTTCGATACCAACGCTGGCAATTGCTATCAGCAGAACGAGTATCTTAAGTACAATATTGACAAACGAGGAAAGGAACGAACTCAGCGAAGCGTCAATATCGCGTTTGCCGAGCATTTTCCTCATGGCTTTCGTTAACTTTTTGGCAAGCCAGAAACCAACAATAAGTATGACTATGGCGCTTATGAGTTTCAATCCGTATTGAATACCCAGTTGAATGTACTGTTCGTATTTACTTAAATCCATTTTTATTAGAGTTTTTAATTTGTTATTAAGTATGATTATTTCAATTTTCGACAGGAATTTTCATTTTCAATAATATTCTATTTATATTAGACAAAAATATGTAACAAAATTAGTGTGTTTTTCTGATATATCATATATATACTATATTTTTTCTACTTTTGCCTCTTCTTTGAAAACAATGTAGCACCCAAAATATCAGAATCATATTATGTTCGAAAATTTATCCGACAAATTAGAACGCGCGTTTAAAAACCTGAAAGGCGAAGGCCGAATTACCGATATCAATGTTGCCGAAACACTCAAGGAAGTGCGCAAAGCACTACTTGACGCTGACGTCAACTACAAGATTGCCAAGGAATTTACCGACAAGGTAAAGGAAAAAGCCTTGGGTATGAACGTTCTCACGGCAGTGAAACCGAGCGAAATGCTTGTCAAAATCACACATGATGACCTGGCGGAACTTATGGGCGGACAGGCCGAGGACATCAGCCTGAAAGGTAACCCGGCGGTTATTCTCATTGCGGGTCTGCAAGGGTCGGGTAAAACAACTTTCAGTGGTAAGTTAGCCAATTACCTGAAAACAAAAAAAGGTCGTTCGCCTCTGTTGGTAGCTGGCGACGTATATCGTCCTGCAGCTATCGAACAATTGAAAATATTGGGCGAACAGGTCAGTGTTCCGGTTTATTCTGAAGACGGCAGCAAAAATCCGGTACAAATTGCCGAAAATGCCATTAAACATGCAAAGCTACACGGGTTCAACACGGTAATTGTCGATACAGCCGGACGTTTGGCTGTCGATCAGGAAATGATGAATGAGATCGCAGCGATTAAGAAAGCGGTGAATCCCGAAGAGATCCTGTTTGTAGTAGACTCCATGACCGGGCAGGATGCCGTGAATACCGCCAAAGAATTTAACGATCGGTTGGATTTCAACGGCGTGGTGCTAACCAAACTGGATGGCGACACACGCGGTGGTGCGGCTATCTCTATTATGTCGGTAGTGCACAAGCCGATCAAATTTATCAGCTCGGGCGAAAAGATGGAGGCGCTGGATATTTTTCATCCCGAACGTATGGCCGACCGTATCCTCGGCATGGGCGATATCGTATCTCTGGTGGAAAAAGCACAGGAACAGTATGATGAAGAAGAAGCGCGCAAGCTGCAAAAGAAAATTGCCAAAAACCAGTTCGATTTCAACGATTTTCTTAGCCAGATACAACAAATCAAGAAAATGGGTAACCTGAAAGACCTTGCTTCGATGATTCCCGGCGTAGGTAAAGCAATCCGCGACTTAGACATCGACGACGACGCTTTCAAAAGCATCGAGGCTATCATCCATTCGATGACACCTGATGAACGTGCCAACCCCGCAGTGTTGAACGGAAATCGTCGCCTACGTATCGCTAAAGGAAGCGGAACAGATATACAGGAGGTAAACCGCCTGATTAAACAATTTGACGAAACCCGCAAAATGATGCGGATGATGACCGACAAGAATAAAATGTCCAAAATGATGCGGAATGCACCGAGGAGGTAATTCATTTTTGATCGATGATTTTCGATTGACGCAAAGCGCCTGAACCATTAGGCTTTAAAATCTGATAGGTTTTGGGGATAGGCATTGCTTTTATGGGACATTTCATAGCAATTATTTCAAAATAATATTTTACAGCCATGAGTATAGCCGAACTTCATCAGTTATCCAACGCTGAAAAGCTTAAAGTTATTGAGGTTTTGTGGGACGACCTTGCTGACGCCGATGCTGTTATCAGCCCAGATTGGCACGCTGTCGAATTGAAGGCCACAGAAGGAAGAGTTAAAGCCGGAAAAGAAAAATTATGGGATTGGAATGAAGCCAAGGATTATCTTCGTAGCCGAAAATAAGAATGCTGAAAATCAAAATTTTATCTGAACAGATATGGTAGGTAGGCATTATTTTTGTTGGAATAATTATATAAAAATATTGTAATCCATGAGTATAGATCACATTTTTGATGAAATAACTCTTTTGACGAATGAAGAAAGAGATAATTTGTATCGACGGATAAGAACTGTATATTATTCTGATGAAACTATTGTTGCCCACACAGGTTCCGGTGAACCTCTGACAAAAGAGCAGTATATAAAGAGAGTAGAAGAGGGAATTGCCCAATGTAAACAAGGAAAATGCAGTACATTGGAAAGTCTTTGTTCCCAATTGGGTTATACTTATGATGACTTATAACATTATCCTTTCCGATCATGCAAAAGTCGATTTGCATGATATCGTTGCATATATTACGATGAAGGAAGGAATTGAGAGGGCGCAACATGTTGAACGGGAGCTATTGGTTCAAATAAAAAAGTTGAGTACTTTTCCCGAAGGACATTCCCAAGATCAATATGTTAGTGCTGATGAGAAAATTGTGCGATTTATTATGAAATGGCGGTGGAAAATCTTATTTTTTATCGAACATGATACCGTAAGTGTTATTGGAATTTTTCATGTAGCACAAGATCCGAAGAAACTTCTTACCAAGAGATTTTGACAGGATAATAATATTCAATTCATCAATGCCCGTCCTCTACCTCATTCCCACATTATTGTCCGAAAATACCATTCCACAGGTATTGCCGCCTCACGTCCTCACGATCATACATGGCTTGCGGCAGTTTATTGTGGAAGATGTTCGAACGGCAAGGCGATTTTTATCGAAAACCGGACATCCCGGACCCATTGACCAGCTACAGTTTCGTGAACTGAACGAACACACCCCTGCAGATGAAATAGCTTCTCTCCTATCCTATTTACAAATGGTCGATACAGGTGTTATTTCCGAGGCCGGCGTTCCCGGTGTGGCCGATCCCGGAGCAGCGGTCGTTAGGCTGGCACATAAACATGGAATCAAGGTCGTGCCGTTAGTGGGTCCTTCATCCATTTTGATGGCGCTAATGGCCTCCGGACTCAACGGGCAATCATTCGCTTTTGTCGGATATCTTCCGGTAAAGCAGAATGAACGACAAGATCGTCTACGAGCCTTGGAACGACGCTCAACTACCGAACAGCAAACGCAAATCTTCATCGAAACGCCTTACCGTAACATGCAACTGTTGGATGATATCCTAAAATGTTGCCGCCCATCAACCATGCTGACTATTGCAGCCGATATCACCGGCGCCGGTGAGTTTATCCGTACTCAGAGCATCCAGCAATGGAAAAACAAATTGCCGGAACTGAATAAGATACCAGCAGTGTTTTTGTTGCAGGCATAAAATGGGACATGGTTAGTCGCGGATTTTTCCCAATCAGATACAGAATAAATAAAATATGAAAATTGGTGACAGTGTTAAGGTTAAGAAAGGTGTTAGTGTAGACGATTTGAATGTAAACATCGAAGGATGGCAAGGCAGAATTATCGAAATTGATGACGAATTGGTTACTTTTGAACTTGATTGTATCACTTTGTCAGGACTCAGCGACGATTACATCATAGACAGTATTACTGAAGGATTGGAATTTACCTTATTCAACCTCGAAAAAGACGAATTGGAAATAGTTCAGCCCCGTGATACGCAAGATGAGGTCGATCGGATGCAGGTCGAGTTGGAAAGTCGTTTCTCAAATGACGAAGAAAAGAAAAGAATTACAGCGGTTTTGGGAACCAAAAGTCAGAAAGTAAATGAAAAGAACCAGGACAAATATTTTGAATATTTGAAAGAATATCTGGTAAAACCCTGTATACTGAAAAGCCAGAGTGATTTTCCCTGGGAAGAATCCCACTTTTTTGGATTTATGAGCGAACAGGAACACAAAAGGTTAGCAAAAGACAACCCATCGTGTAAAGATACATTTGAATTTATCGATTTTGACGGAATCATCAGTGTTGAAGACGGTATTTGCATCAAAGTGAAACGTTTGTCGGATCGTAAACGGTTTGATATGTTACTTCGCGACCTTGAGGTTGTAGATAAAAGATCTCCAAACTTTCTATTGGTTTCTGACTATTCCAGTTGGATGACAAATTATTGATGTTTACAGTTTGAAAACAATGACTTCCGAAGCTGTTTCTCAAACCCTTCAATCGTTAGCCGATCCCACATTAGCTGAACATCATCAGCATTTTTTTAAGACCGGGCAAGGCCAATATGGCGAAGGTGATCTTTTTCTGGGTATCAAAGTTCCTGCGATCAGGGATGTAGTGAAAAATACGGGGAGCATCGGCTTGGCTGAAGTTGAAAAGCTATTGGATTCGCCGTATCACGAAGTTCGTTTTGCCGGGTTTATGTTCTTAGTGTGGGATTTCAAGAAAGCAAAAACCGAAGAAGCCAAACGACAGGTTTTCGATTTCTATATCGACCATACACATAAGGCCAATAACTGGGATTTGGTGGATTGCAGTTGCCGCGATGTAGTGGGCGCTTACCTGCTTGACAAAACGGACAGAAGTATCCTGTATCATTTAGCCGAAAGCGAAAATCTCTGGGAGCAGCGTATTGCCATCATCTCCACCTGGACATTCATCAAATACAAGCAATATAACGACACATTGGCCCTGTCGGAAAAAATGATGCACCACCCACATGACTTGATGCACAAAGCCATTGGCTGGATGTTACGCGAAATCGGAAAGAAAGACCGTGATGTGCTAACGGATTTTCTTGCAAAACATTCCAAAACCATGCCGCGAACAACACTCCGTTATGCCATCGAACATTACTCGTTGAAAGAACGGATGCAATGGATGGAGCACTAAATTACAACGAAGAAATGCCAAGGGCAAAGTCCCTGCACCCACACCGGAAGGACATTCCAACACGACTGAGGGATAAGAATCCGGTCGTTTTTGGGCATATTCCACAGATACTTCATAATACCCTCGCGTATTACAGCCAATTCCACAACCAATGAATCACTGTCTGAAGGTCGTATTTATTACACTTTCCCTGTAAGTGAATCTATTTGTTTATATTTTTCATCAAAATGAAAATCAATATTTATCAAATTCTTATCTTCATCGCTTCGGTGTAGGTTCGACATTCCTTCGACCAAAGTTCGGCATGACTTGCTTAGCCGTTTTTTAAATTATTACAAAATAAAAATAAACAAAATTGCAATGTACTCAGAATATTCATGTAATCCAGTTAAAAATTTTAAACTTTCACCCTTCAATTCATTATATGTCTTAATTTTATATGTTTGCGAGGACCCGATAAAATTTGCCTTTAGTTCATCGCAAGTAATCCTGTCAAATGAGTAAATTATTTTGTCTCCATTCTCGGGCAATATTTTCGTTTTCTGACGGGTCATTTTTCAAA
Source organism: Bacteroidales bacterium (assembly GCA_031551645.1). GTDB lineage: Bacteria > Bacteroidota > Bacteroidia > Bacteroidales > UBA4181 > JAIRLS01. The sequence goes on from JAVBNI010000130.1 coordinate 6,290, forward strand.
TCGTATAGACATTCTTTTCCGTCATCAAAACGACACCCTACTCCTATCCGATAGAATAAAAAACCGTAAAATTTGATTTCATTTCACTAAAACATAAAGGGTAATCGCCAATATTTCAGTACGATTACCCTAAGCTATGATCTCCTTTTATTGTATTTGTTCTGATTATCAAGCAAAAATGCCATAAAAGACAATTGGATTTATTATCTAATTTTGGGTTATAGGTCAATCTTCATGGGTAACATTTCCAGCGAATAATAATCATGAGCCACATGATCAGGGTATACCTTTACTATCCTAAGACCGGAAGGTTCGGATGAATGACTAACACAAAGCGCATTGGTTGCAATAATCGTAAGGTTACCTGTCTGCGTTATATTGTTCTTATGCAAGTGTCCTACAAACATATAATGCACATTGTATTTTTCAAACAAGTCGATGTACTTGCTACGACGATCGATAGGTATGTTTTGATACGTATCCTTTTCGTCAACTGTTTGAAGAAATAAAGGATGATGAGCAAAAACGAAACAATAATCATTCTTTTTCGATTTTTTCAACTCATTTTCAAGCCATTGATATTGCTTATTTTCAAGTGTATCACGCTTTGCCCATATTACCTGAGAATTGAAGCCGATTAACCTAGTGTTTTTGTATAAAACCGAAAAGTGATCATTTCCAAAATTTGACTGGTATAGAGTCAATAATTCATCTGATGCCGTTTGTCCGACATCGTGATTGCCTGGAATATAATAAACAGGAATAGACTTTTTAATCTGGCTGAGCAATCGTTTAATTTCTTTAATTTGTTCCACATCCCCGCCCTTATGAACCAGATCGCCTGTAATAACAACAAATGCAGGATTCAACCGGTTGATTGCTGAAATGGTATTCGCGACAATTTTTGTTTCCTGCGAAAATCCGGCATTACCCTCCATCATCCCCAATTGCGGATCTGTTAGGTGGACAAAGAAATAAGGTTTGGATTGCGCATATCCAACAATACTTATGAATAATATCGTTATAATAAAAATCGTTCTTTTCATCATACTGAAGATTTTTGAATAAAAGATGGGTGTATATTTATACACCCATCGGAATTGGTCAAGAATAAATTCAATAATTCGGATTTTGTGTCAAGCTCGGATTCGCATTAAGTTCACTTTGTGGAATCGGGAAAAGTAAAAACTTTTCGGTCATTGTAGCTCCATAAACAGTTTTATAACCCACATAATCATCATAACTTCCAGTGATGTCATTACGGATTTTTCGTGTACGAGCCTGGTCAAACCATATTTTGCCTTCAAAACAGAGTTCGAAATAACGTTCGTCCCATACAGCTTTGATGAATTCGGGACCACTTGTGATGGTAAAGTCAAGAAGATTAGCCCTTTTCCTGACTTTATTTAATGACTCGAGAGCCAAGTCATTAGCTGTTCCTTCGGCAGCAGCCTGGGCTTCAGCATACATCAAAAGTATGTCTGCATACCTGTACAATGTCCAATTGATTGTTGCTTTTCCTGTTGATGTAACTGCTGTTTCATCAAAAAATTTAAAAATATACTGGCCACCAAAATCAACCCGTTGTAATTTATCGGGATCGGATGTTTTCTTCGAATTTGCAGGGTGCCAGGAAAAGAAAAATTGACGTTCTTCGGCACGCTTATCGCCTGTGGCGAAACTATTATAAAACTCTTCGGTTGGTACCAAGGAACCATATTCGCTTGAATAAACAGAAATATCCGACTTAGGCGGAAGCACTTTTGCAACCACATCGTTGTGAGTTTTATCTAATGAAAACTGTACCTGGAAAATAAATTCTTTCTTATTGTTGTTCGTCGGCAATCGCAAATCTGAATAATTGGTATATAAGCTATATGTATTAGCGTTAATCAATTCAGCCGACCGCTTTGCAGATTCCACGTAAGCCGGGTTGCCTGCATTTATGGGATAACCTGCATAATTCAAATATACATCGGCCAACAATGCTTTTACAGCACCCATCGACACACGGCCTGTTTCGTCTTTGACCGGAAGTGCTGACCCTTCTGCTACCAAGAGATCCGGAATAATAATCTCGTCATAAATGGTTTTTACCGGAGACCGTTCCACATAAAGTTCGGATAGCTGAGTCTGGACAATATCAACCTTGGGAAGATCACCGAAAATCCGAACTAAATAAAAATAGTACAAAGCACGTAAAAACCGGACTTCACCCATAAGCTTGGACCTGGTGGTTTCAGGCACCTGGGTAAACTCGGGTATCTTCTGGATGGCAAGATTGGCCTTTGCAATTCCTGCATAGCAATTTTGCCACCACATCTGGATATAGCGGCTACGCGAATTGAGGGTTAAGGTACGATAATCTATAAATTCTGCCTGGGCTGCTTCCGAATTGACTTTACCGGTCATAAATTCAAGTAGCCAGATTGTGTTTCCTCCCCAGGTACCTTCGTTCTGGTCGAAAACCGTAAGATTAGAATAAGGGCCATTTGCCAACGCCGTACACGATTCAAGACTTGAAAGGGGTGAATCGGCAGCCATGGTTCCGGTAGATTTTTCATCGAGAAAATTTGTGCATGCCCCTATCAATAAAGCAATGATTACTAACAAAAAAATATTTTTCATATAACATTTATTTAAAATGATAAATTCAAACCGAATGTAATTGTGCGGGGTTTAGGGTAAGTGAAGAAGTCAACCCCTTGAGCGAATGTTTGGTCATAGGTAGTACATTCTGGATCATATCCTGAATAATTGGTAAAACAAAACAGATTTTGCCCGCTTGCATATACGCGAAGTTTTTTTAATCCTATTTTGTTAATCAATGAATTAGAAAAAGTGTACCCCAACATTAAATTCTGGATACGAATAAATGAACCATCTTCAACCAGCCATGTATCATGCATATAATCAAAATAAGCAGTGGTAGGCCGGCGCTCAGCAATCGGCGAATCCTGGTTTGTCGGACTCCAACAATCAAGTACCGTTTTCATACTATTAGCAATACCCGAACGATTTTCAAGAGTCATTTTCGGACGATTAAATACATCGTTTCCATATACAATCCTTATGTCCAATGTAAAATCGAAATTCTTATAGGTAAGCGTATTCGACAGGTTAGCCACCCAATCGGGAGCGCTATAACCAATAATTGTTTCGTCCAGATTATTGATCAAGTCGTCACTATTCAAATCCTTATACTTCAAATCGCCCGGCAAACGTGCATATACCGCTGCCTGGGCTGCTTCCGACTCTTTCCATGTCCCTTCGCGGACTTTACCCCAGAAGGCACCCACTGGTTCGCCAACCCGTAAAATAATAATATCACCACCCTGATATGGCCCGGGGAAAATATCTTCATCATTGACACCTAATTGAATAACTTTATTTTTATTCATCGACCAATTTAATGTGGTGAACCAATTAAATTCATTACCCTTGATATTGTGCGTATTAAAAGTTAATTCGATACCTTGATTGCGGATAGATCCGATATTTTTAGTCACAGTGGTCAAACCCGAGGTCGACGGGATGGGCGCATCCAACAAAAGGTCTTTGGTGGTTTTGTTATAATAATCTGCTATGATCTCCACGCGGTGGTCAAATAAAGACAGGTCAAACCCCGCATCATATTGTAGCGTTTTTTCCCATTTCAGGTCCGGATTACCGAATGAATTCCTGTATAATGCTGTCTGATATGCATTGTTAATGATAATATTCGTAGTTCCCAAGGATTGGGCATATGCATAGTTGCCAATTTCCTGGTTACCGGTTATACCAAAACTTGTCCTGATTTTCAAATTACTGATCAGTGCATTACCTTTCAGGAAGGATTCTTCGGACACACGCCACGCTAAAGCTGCCGACGGGAAAAACGCATATTTGTTATTTCCACCAAATTTGGAAGAGCCGTCAAAACGACCGGTGAAAGTAGCCAAATAACGGTCCTTATAATTATAATTAATTCGCGCAAAGTATGAGTTCAGATCCCATTTCCAGTCTGTCGATGAAGACGGCCGGACAACAGTACCAACACCCAGATTGTGCCATTGATAGAAGTCATCTGAAAAGTTTTGGTGCTCAGCGCTTGCATATTCATAATACCGCTGCTGCCAACTCAAACCCACCATTGCATTCAACTTATGATCACCAGAAAAAGTTTTGGTGTAGTTGAAATAATTTTCGTTTTGCCAATAATATGACCTCGATGCATTGATTTGGGCAATACCATTCTGCGTGGAAGCAATGCGCAACCCTTTGCTGGTATAATTATTATTCTTCGTATTAATCAATTCAGTAGCAAAACTGCTTTTTAGACTAAGAGCTTCCGTAATCCTGAAGTTCAAATAAATATCACCCAACACCTGTGTCGTATAACCCAACCGGGAACGTTCGTTCAATAAGCGGACAGGGTTATCATCCTCTGTTCCGGGCCAATCCCTATTACTACCCCATGTCCCGTCAGGGTATTTTACGGGAATAATTGGTAGTGTTTCGAGAATACTTCGTGGAGCAGCTCCTGTATCAGTCATTGTATAAGTTCGATTTTCCGACTGGTAATTGACAAAAAGAGAACCTCCCATAGAAACCCATTTCCTGATTTCTGAATCAATAGTAAATTTCCCACTATAACGTTTCATCCAGGATTCCTGCATAATGCCTTCTTCATCGCGATAGTTTAGGAATATCCCATAGCTTGTTTTATCCACGCCTCCACGTAGGCTCAATTGGTGATTGGTAGATAATGCTGTTCTGTAAGCTTCATCTTGCCAGTCGGTATCATATAAAGGTTTCCCATTCGAATCGAATAACTTGGGAAAGTTACTTGTCAGGTTTTTGTTATTGTATTTTCCTTCTGCAAATCCCTTGGGGTCATATTTCTGAGCATTTACATAAAGCTGATCGTACACCTTCATAAATTCTTCAGAATTTAATACTGGTATTTTCTTGGGAAGATACCCGATCGATACATAACCATTATAATCAATTACAGGTTTTCCCACCATTCCACGCTTGGTCGTAACCATCACAACACCATTCGCGCCACGTGCACCATAAATAGCTGTAGCCGATGCATCTTTCAATACCTCTATTGATTCTATATCGTTGGGATTGAACAGATCGCTGGTAACCCCAATGACACCGTCAACAACATATAGTGGTTCGTTGGTCGCTTTTATGGAATTATCCCCACGGATACGCATGCGAACATGACCTCCTGGCGCACCCGAATTCTGGAATACTTCCACGCCTGCAACTTTTGCCTGAAGTGATTGCGCTATGTTGGTTACCGGGCGGTTAAGTAGTTTATCGGATTTTACGGTAGATATGGAACCTGTCAAATCACTCTTTTTTAGTGTTCCATATCCTACAACAACTACTTCTTCTATCTCATGTGTATCTTCTTCCAGCGCGACATTGATTTCTCTCTGTTCACCAACTGTATATTCAGTAGTTGTATAACCGATAAATGAAAATACAAGTACCGCATTTTTATCGGGGACATTAATGACATACTTCCCGTTTACATCCGACACCACTCCTGTAAATGTTCCTTTTACTACTACATTTACTCCGGGTAAAGGTTCTCCTTTATCGGTAACTGTCCCGGAAACCATTATACCCTGTTTTGCGACAGCATCTCTTTCCCCTTCCATATTCCCGGGAAGGATAGTAATATAGCGGTCATAAATTTCGTAGACAAGGCCGGTTTTTGTCAATGCCTGGTTCAATACGGCTTTTACTGACGCTTCTTTCACATTAACGCTGACATCGATACCTTCAACATCTGAGTCAACATAGAAGAACATGAAATCGCTTTGCTTTTCGATGGTTTTGAAAAGTTGGCGCAACTGTATATCCGAGGCCGAGAGGGTTAGCTTGTTGTTCTGGCTGTACAAGTCAACAGCATATACCTGGAATATGGTAACAAATAATAAAAAGGCTATAACTCTCAAAACTAATGATTTTTTTAAACGTATTAGAATAAAATTCATATTTTTGTTTTTTCAATGGTTTGATGGATGCGCCGTTCTGGAAAAACAGACATCCGGATGAATCTTTGATAATCTCTACGAACCGGCTGATGTTAGCGCATGAGGCCGGTTTTTTTGTTATAGGCGGTTAAAAATCCATAGGCAATCGTATATTAAAGGTTTAACTGATGTGTGTCTGAAAAATTATTGTATCGTTATCTGGTTGTCCTTTCTTTTCCACTCGAATTGCATCCGCTTTTCCATCACTTTGAGAATTTGTTCTATATCATGCTGGCATTCGAATGAACCGGATACCTTGATATTCGTTAGTCGAGAGGCCAGATCGATTTCTATCCCATATATCCTTCCCAACTCCCGGCATAATTCCAACATAGTGATGCCATTATAGCTATAAATATAATTTTTCCAGGCCGTATAAATATCCGCATCCACCTGGCAAATGTTGTAGCTTGCCCTACTTACATCGTAAATCAACTGTTGATCGGGGGTAAGCATAATTTGTTGTTCACCCTTAACAAACCTTACCGAGCCTTCTTTCAAAGTGGTTATAATCTGGTTATTTCCACTAAAAGCCTGTACATTAAACTTGGTGCCCAAAACCTCAATGGAAGTGTTACTACCAAGATGGACCGTGAACAAACCGGCAGCTTTCATCACGTCGAAATACGCTTCTCCTTTCAGAGTTACCGAACGCTTCTCCTTATAATTATTTTCATAGGTTATTTTGCCGCCTTTGTTCAGATAAACAATGGAACTGTCGGGGAGCACGATCCGGTCGACACCATTGATACAGTTATACGAGTAATACTCGATGGGCGGATGTTGCTCTTTATTGAAAAAGAGAGATACCGAAACGGCAATGAACAGTAATGCAACAGCGGCAACTGCCGAAATCATCCGGAAACGTGGTGAAATCCGGATCTTTTTTGTCCTGGAAGCAACAACCTTATGGGGGGAATCTATTCGCTTGAAGAATTTCTCGAAAGTAACATCAGGTTCTTCCAATTTCACCGGCATTTCCCAAAACCTCTTTAGCTGCTTCAGTCTGAGCCTGTTTTTCTCGTCTTGGTTCAACCAATCGCTTAATTGCATGATATCATCCAAGCTTGCTTCGCCGGCTAAATAACGGGATATTATTTCAAAAATATGTTCAGGCAAAATATGTTATTTTTTCAATTAAAATGCAGACAAACCACAGCAATAACAGAAACAGGTATCGCTTCTATTTATATAATTACTTTTTTGAGAAAAACCCTTAGTCGAAATGTAAAAAATTAATCAATTTTCTTCCAGCACGTTCAGCAACCGTTTTGTAGCCAGCGCCATATGGGCTTCAAGTGTTTTTACCGATATTTCCATAATTTCAGCAGCTTCTTTATATTTCAGTCTTTGTTCGCGTATCAATTTGAACGCAATACGGCTCTTTTCGGGAAGATTTTCAATAGCTACGTGAAGTCTTTTCATCAGTTCTTTTCCGATCAATTCATCTTCGGGGCCATCAAATTGTACCGGAAAATCGGACTCCACAATATCCGCTTCTATGTGATACCTGTCATGTTTCTCTTTTCGTTTGAGGAAGAGAAATGTTATATTCTTGGCAATAGTATAAATATACGACGAAGCTATATGCTCTAAATTCGCTAATTTCAGCCGTTGTTCCCAGATCGTATAAAAGGTATCTGATACGATTTCTTCTGCATCGTGTTTTGATTTGATAAAATAGGATACAAAGGACATCAGCTTCGAATAAAAATGATTGTAGAGCATTTTCATTGCAGCCTTTGAATCACCATATGCCAATTCATGTATCAGATACTTGATGTCCACTGCACATTTTTGATATACAAAGATATGAAATAAGCAATTAATTTCCGAATGTAGTTGTATAAGACCAGGGCAACCACATCAAAATAAAATGTTAACACATTTTATTTTGATGTGGTTGCCCTATAATTTCTTTAGAATTCATATTTATCTCAAATTTTGACGTATAACGGCGGCGTTATCAAATATTTTTTCTTTCGGGACGCCGGCAACTGCATACATGGCAAAGATATTTTCGAGCGGCGTTTCGGGCGGAACCGTATGTGACGCTGCCAAAATATATCCACCGCCATCGGCGGTCATTACGTCGATCAATTTTTCTGTTGTTTTTGCGACTTCCGCTGCCGTACCGTTCGGAAGAAGATTCTGCGTATCTACACCTCCCATGAAGGTCAACTCCCTGCCAAATTCCTTTTTCAGTTCCGCTGCATTCATTCCGGGACAGTTGCCTTGAATGGGATTCAACACATTGACGCCGATTTCAATTAAGTCGGGTATGATGGGGCGTATTTCCCCACAAGAATGAAACGCCGTCCATAGACCCTTTTGTTTTCCTACATCCAAAATTCTTTTCAGGCGGGGTTTAATGGCGGTCCGCCACGTATCAGGGTCTATAATCAGGGCTTGTTGTCCTCCGATATCATCGCCCGTCCATAGCCAGTCGATGTCAAACCGATTAACAGCTTCCTGCGATATTTTCACAGCAAAATCAGTCGCTTTTTCTAACAGAGAATCCATGATGTGTGGATTCAGCAGAAAATCGATGATGGCGTTTTCCATGTTACGAAGCCGGCAAATAAGTTCAAAAAGACATGGCGATACGTCGCATCCGATAAAATACTCATCTTTTAAGGCAATAACAGGCTCCATGTTTTGAAGCAATTCGGGTATTTTATCGTAAGGAAATTGGTAATTGAGTATTTTCTCATCCGTTACATCCGCCAGGGGATAATGTTCGATTTGATTAAACGGGCCTTCTTTCACCCATTTGACACCCCACTGGTCGGTATGCGTTTCACCGTCATGCTGGTGTACAATACCTTCCATGGCATAATTGTTGGCTACCCATGTTTGCCTCACGTCGTCTTCCATTGCAGTTGAAACGTATCGTGCCGGTATTTCGAGAGTTTTAGCCAATATTTCCGCTGTTTCGGGATGAAACCACATCCATATCGGAACCCTGTCGGGATTTTCCCGATGCAACGAAGCATAAACACGTTCTTTTGAATTCATCTTTTTGTTTATTTTTATTTTTTAACCAGTTAGAACGAAAGCAGCATTTGCCAGATATACATGGCTCCGTTGGCATCCACCATCTTCCAGACACGTTCCGCCAGTTCGGGACAACCCTGTATCTTTTCACAATTGATGTCTCGCAGATGGTCCCGCCATGAAACACATGTACCGGCAGGACGGTCTGTTGCGGATGGAATTGTAGCATAAGGCCTGAAATTTCCCTTCGGATGTACTACCAATTCTTCGAGGGGTTCATCGGGGCTTTCATATATACCAAATTCACGTGTCGCTTCGACCATGGCTTTCATGTTTTCAATCTTGGCGTCATTCTGAATGATAGCGCTTGCATCCATGATATAGCCACCTTCTTTTCCCAAAATGTCTATGAGTTTCCTGACTTCGGCACGAACTTGTTCAGGAGTTCCAATCGCCAGCGTGACATTACTCAAACCGCCGCTAATGGCAAACTTGTCATGAAGTTTGTCATGAACCGTCTGCGGATTACCGCGATCGATATGGTAAACGATACTCCGCTCAGGCAACTCATGGAAAGCGTCGAGATGTGCATCCCAGTTGCCTTCCGCATAAAACATGGTTTGATGGCCTTCTTTCCACAGCTGCTCGATAATAGGCCGAACAGTCGGCCAATAGATATTCTCAAAATGTTCAGGCCGGACAAAGGGTGCACATCCGCGATGCATCCAATATCCTATCGGATATTGCGAGGCGGGATCTGCGGTCATGGATGCCAGCCAGTGCAGGTGTGGCATGAGCGCTTCGCACGCTTTCATCACCTTGTCGGGTTGCTCGAACAGGTCCATGGTCAAACCCATATAGCCGCGTAGTTTGTCGCCCAAAATATCTAATGGAGCTTTGAAGATGCCGCAGAGGGCGCCCGGTGTTCCCGTCTCATTCGTCATGCGCCCACAATGAGGTCCGTAGGCATTGAAATACTGAACCATGGCCATCGCGGAGGAGACTAAAGCCACATCGCTACGGAAGGTATTTGGTGTTCCCACTCCGGCAATACGCCGCGTGGCACGTGGTAACCAAACCTCATACAAATAAGCGGTAGGGTCTGCGATGAGGCGGTCGTATTCGTCCGCTCGCATGAACGACTGATCCTCCGGCGGCTCCATGTACTGAAATCCGCGATCGGGCGGAACATCGACACCCGGAACGCCATAATAACGGACAGATGCAGCGTCAGTGATACCCGGCCATACATAAATCAAATCTGCCGGAGCTGCATCCCAGTCATAATCCTTGCAGCATTGAATCATCGCCTCAAAAGCATCCGGATAATTCTGGGTCAACTGCTGGCAGTTGTACCCGGCATGGACTCCGATAAATTCGGCAGCAAACGGACGGATGGGAATCATATCCGGTTTACGGTTATTCAACGCCGTCACAAAACGACGCAACCGTTTTTGGAAAAGGTCATTTACATCAGCCATAATATTTTTGTAAAAATAGTGAATTAATGCGAATCAAAGATTGGATGGATCTTATTGTTCAGCTTGAAAAGCTGTATTTTCGTAACCTCGGGTAAGCTAAGCGCAACCCGAGGAAAAAAACACACATCTTGCCTGTCTGCAAGGCAGAACCATATCAAAACCAAAATCCTGCCTTACAGGCAGATGCCCCGTTATGTTACTTTCCCGAAGGTCAATGGCCTCCGGTTATGAAAATATAGCTTTTCAAGCTTTAACCTTTGATTCGCATAATTAATGAGAGGGCGAAGCCAATTACAAATTACTTTCAGTGAGCTCGCAAACTCGGTTCAGCCGAACGCGACTAACTGCAATACAAGCAGGTAGTGTTGAGCGAAATTTGTAATTTCCCGAACCTTGGGAAATCTTTCCGAAGTCTTGGGAGACTTTTCCGAAGTCTTGGGAAACCTTTCCGAAATCTTGGGAGATCTTTCCGAAGTTTTGGGAAACTTTTCCGGAGTCTTGGGAAACTTTTCCGAAGCTTTGGGAGACTTTTCCCGAACCTTGGAGAAAGTTCCCTGCAAATTGAGGGAGCTTTCCCGGCATGTAAAATCAATTGCGTAACATCAATTATAATTTAACCGCTGTTCCCGGCAGGGGAATCATTTCGTACTGCTTCATATCCTTCACGTTTCCCAATGTCATTTCATCAGGCATGAAGTTCAGGTCGGACTGTGTCATTTCATCCCAAGTATAAATCTTACCCGTATAGGCAGATTCACGCGCCATGATGCAGGCCATGGACGAAATGGCGGTTGTTTCGGCAAAATTGATCACTTTTCCCTGACGGATATGATTGATCAGGTTGAGATGTTCCAACACATACGGGTTGTGCTGTTGGAATTGCGTTTTGGCCTTTTCCTTATCGTATTTCCAAATCTCATTCCCGTCATGATCAAGCATGGTAAATCTTTCGTTCAGGTTGTCCAACACTCCTTTTGTACCCACGATGTATTCGCCTGTCCGATTGCTGCAATTGTCGACTTGCCGCTCAACAGCGTGCAGGTGTACACCGCCTTCGTATTCCAGATCTACACTAAAAGTATCATAAATATTGCCGGTAGCCCTGCGCGCACATGATCCTGTCCCAAAAGCTTGTACCGGTTTCAGATGCGAGAACCATGTAAAGACGTCAACCTCATGTATTAATTGGTCTACTACGCAGTCGCCACTTAGCCAGTTCCAACTGAAAAAGTCACGGATCATGTATTCCATGTCTGTCCATCCGGGTTGGCGGCGTTTAAAGTCAAGGTGTCCCTGCGTCCAGTAGACATTACCCGAAACGATGCGACCAATGTAACCTTCCTGAATTTTTTGGTATGCCTCTATATAACCACGGTGATGGTGTAGATGCGTCCCTGTAACGATGCACAGGCTATTAGTACGTGCCTGTTTCACAGCAGTCATGAATTTCCGGTAACCCACAGCATCAATGGCGGCCGGTTTTTCGCAGAACACATGTTTTCCCCGATCAATGGCGTATTTTATCTGATCAGGGTGGAACAACGTGGGTGTAGCGATGAGCACCACATCCACGTCGGGCGCATCACATGCCTTTTGATAAGCATCGAAACCCAGAAAACACCGGTCATCGCCTATCTCGATGTTTTTCATTTTTTTCAGGGTCGCACGGCAATGATCCATTCTGTCTTTGAAAAGATCGGCGCAGGTTACAATCGATAAGCCATCGCCGGCATCCAGGAAGTTCATCGCCGCACCCGTGCCACGCGAACCACAACCTATGAGTGCCGCTTTAATCGGTTTGCCATCCACTGCCTTGTCAGGAAGTTCGGGTATGTACACTTCGCCAGAAGGTCGCAGCGGCGTTAATTTATTCTCGTTGCTTCTACCACCCGAACAGGCGGTGAGTAACGATCCGGCGCCCAAACTAACTGATGCGCCCAATACACCTACATTCGACAAGAATGTACGCCTGTCTACATTTGTTTGTCTTTTGATCATCATTTTAAAATTTAAAATTATTATTTAGTAACGTGTTAAAAATAAGTTGACAACTTTGATTTTTCAAAGTTCGTATCCTATTAGGTCAGTCGCAATGACCATTTTATTTATTATTTATCAATTAGATAGATTAGATTTTATGATGTATTAAAACTTATATCATAGACAGGATTGACAAGATAGATCGCCTTCGGCGATCAGGAAAAATCCTGTAAATCTTGTAAATCCTGTCTAATTTATATAAACTCTATTATTTATTCAAGTTTTTCGGCAGGCTTGAACAGTATCATCAATAAGACTGTCAACACCAGCGTGAACACTGTAGAAATTAGAAACAACAGGCTCCAGTCACATTTTTCTTCCAACCGATAATTTTCAATCATCCAACCATTTAATAAGGTACCCACCAAATATCCTACTCCCCAAATAATCAATGACAGGAATCCTTGCGCCTGTGCACGCATTTCCTTAGGCGCCACTTTATCAGTATATACTTGTCCACAGACAAAAAACAGCCCGAAGATGAGCCCATGGGTCAGTATCCCAATGCTGTACCACCACTGCTGGCCAAGTTCTACACCCAGGTAAAAGGAAATATACCGCAATATCATGGCTAAGAGACCAAATAACAACGTTTTTTTAAATCCGAATTTGAGCAGTATGCTGGTGGCGATGAACAGGAAAAACATTTCCGCCACTTGCCCCCAATTCATGGTTACTGTAATATTCTTTACCTGTTCATCTGCGAAAAACATGGATCCGTACAAATTATATAAAGAGAACGGGATAATAGCCAGAAACGAAAACAGGATAAAAATGTTAAAATTTTTATTTTTCAATGTAGATATGACATTCAATCCAAAGATATCCTTCACTGATAACCTTTTCTTTTCATTTTTGCTCGGCGGCGGCGTATCAGGTAAGAACAAATTCATCACGGCTGCAATAATCCCGGACACAGCCCCACAATAGAGCGGTAAAGCAGTAACGTCGAATATTTCAACTTTGAAAATATGGATCGCTGTGATACTGAACAGTCCGGAAGCTACCCAACCGATGTTACCTATCAGGCGTACGCGGGGAAACTGTTCGGCAGCTATATGTGTCATTGCGATAGAACTGGTAAGGCTCCATGTCGGCATATAACACAGCATGACCAATGTCACGGTCACCATCAAACCGGGGAAGGTAGTTTGCCGTGCGGCAAAAAAAAGCAGCACAGCCGCCAACAGATTAAGCACAGCAAGCACTTTTTGTGCAGGATAGCGCCGGTCTGCAATGAATCCGATGAACGGTGACGCCATGGAGCCGATAGCCATCGCACATAGTATCAGTGACGTCTGAAACATTTCCAGTTGAAGCGTATGATTCAGATATGCTGCGAAAGGCACCCACCAGACTGCAAAAAAGAAATATTGCATGAACATCATCAGATATAGTTGAAAGGGTGCTCTAACTTTCTTATGGGACTTGCTATTCACAATTTTAATAATTTATTTGTAATCTTTGACTTTAAGTTTCGTTTAATAAGTAAGCTACTTGTCATTCATTTTTATCAATAGGTTCACCAGTTACCAATCTGGAGTGCCACTCACGTCATTTTGTACCGTTATGCGCGAACGAATCCATGCAGTCACATCAAACGACATCCATGATGTAATTTTTTCAGTCCGGTTTAACATCGGATAAATATGGAACGGCAAACAGTTGACATAAATTTATCCCGCTTAATGGCATCCGTCATTTTTTTACGACGATCAGGCGTAGTTTCCTTCCACTATTGCCAGAACGGATCAAGCGCCTCTACCGTCCAGCAAAACCACTCGCCTGCTTTGTTATTCTTGGTTTGTTCCACACAATCCAACGCGATATTAATGGTCTATTTTGTAACTTCATAACAATCAACGGACAATCCATAATTTATATGCGTCCAGTTGATCATTTCAATGGTTTTTTCCCTGGTAACTGTCCGTTTGTGCAGCCAGAGGTCTTATTAACAATAAGACAAAAATAATGATAATACCTGAATTGGAGAAAAAAAGTCTAACAATTATGGAATAAAGGATCAAAATCTTGTCTTGTACCGAATTGCCGGATATTTTTCATCCTCAAAAAAGAATTAAGGAATGAAGACAAAATAATTTACTCATTTGACAGGATTAACATGATTTACAAGATGTAAATAATCCTGTAAATCATGTTAATCCTGTCTGAAAAAGATGGGAATGTTATTTTGTTATTGTCACTAACCAGTTATTCAATTGCTATAATCAAGTATCGTCACTGCGTGATTTTTACCGTTGAGGCAGTGCAAATGAGTACCTTTTTCATCAAATAGGCTGCCTTCATTTCCCAGCAGCCTATTGGATAACAAAATAATTCCGGCTATAGTTATTGGATGAATCACAATTTAGCGTAAGCGACCTCGCGAAATAAATTCAGTCGAACGCGAGGTCTGCCAAACACTAAATTGTTGCACCATCTAAATCTAAAGACGCGATAAAGATATACGGTTTACTCTTCCAATAAATTAACTTCTCTTATATTCCCCGATTGCGTATCAATCCTCAATGTCTTGATTTCAAATGCTTTCATCTTTCCGTTCCATTGGAAATCAACTGATGGAAATTTGAGCGTTACTGCCGTATCTTTACCCAGCGTCTCAACCAAACGAACAATGCTATCATTGTAAACTTCGGATAATTTGACGGCTGAAACGATTACGTTCGGAACGTCAACTGACATATATGAACCGGATTTGCTCATCTTTCCACCGTGGATACCTTGGTAGATAGCCACAGGAGGTACGATAAACTCTTCAGCAATACGCGGAGCATTGATGTCCTGCCAACTACCCTTGTGAGGTACTATTAACAAGCGAAGCGTCTGAATACCCTGATCTTGCCAGATACATTGGCCATCCGGATCCAATTCGGACAATTGGCGCGGCCCATGATGCGCGTATGGAGCCGAACGTGTAACAGTAATACGCATGTCGCTATCATGTGCACTGTAACCGAATTTGGCGTCGTTGAATACCGTCAGCCCATAAGTGCCGCCACGTTGGCCTGTCACATCTATCCAGCGTTGTCCGGGATCTTCCTCACCAATGGTTTTCCGGACGATAACTCCATAAGGTATCTCATAAGTGGCTTTGGGAGCATCCACATCTACCGGAAAAGAAAATTTTAGCATTTTCAATTTTTCATGCCAGTTGAGCGTTACACGGGCTTCAATATTCCGTGAACCTGATGTCAACAACCAGTCGATGGTCATATCGGAATCGCCATAGGAGGATTGAACACGGATGGCTGCACGTAATGGGCCTTTTTCAAGTATTTTCAGCTTTGCATTGCCGAACGCCCCGATTTCGCCTTTGGTTGTGTACTTATAGTTGCCGGTCGTGTTCTTGGTAAAGTCGCGTACCTCGTGGCTCCATGTGTCACTCGGATCATCAATAATGACACCCTTGCAACCAGTCGCTCCACCTTTGAATACTTCCTTACCTGATTCTTTGTCAAAGATGCCGATTTGCCCATTGGGCGAGAAAGTAATACGGTAAAATTCATTTTCTAAACGATTGTTCTCTGCGCTTACTTTCGACTCAGGAACACTTTCTCCTCTACGAACACGTATCTGACGATAACCCATGGCAGGAATCACAGTGTTGAACAGATAGCGACGGCGTCCGGTGACAGATTGAGCCTGAACAATTTGCGCAGGTAATGTTTGCCCACGATCATCCGTCACAAGTGGATTTGGCTTGTTGTTCAGGTCGTATTCTACGTTCGTTTTAACGTCCCACGCATGAGGATTGAATACGACAAGATATTCCGATTCAGGATCTTCCGAAGGGATTTGCCATTCTAATTTCTGAACCGCTATAGCCGTAGTGGTATGCGCAATATTGAGGGCATAATTATATCCTTCGCGGGCATCTTGTGAATGATCCGACACTGAAGTACCTGCCAGACTGTCATGGAATTGCAGAAAAAGAGCCTGTTTCCATGCTTTCGTAAATTCATCTTTCGGATATTGTGCACCCCAAAACGCTGAGCCGACTGCCGCTATTTTTTCGGCTGTGACTAATGCGAATTCCGACAGACGGTTGTTTTTCTTGATTTCTACGTCTGCACTGAAGCAACCGACAGCGTGAAATTGAAGATCGTCCTTCACTACGGGAAGTTTCAGGGATTTATCTTCACGCACATCATTGAAATACTTGTCTACCGTACTGTATAAGATTATAGGCGCACCTTTTTCCTTTTTTAAAGTTTCAATTGATTGAATAGTCTGTTTGGTCGGGCCTCCCCCATGATCTCCTACTCCGTAGAAAACCATGTAAGATTTCATGGGTTGAGTGTTTTTTTGTTCCAGGATCCGTTCAATCCGATTATTTACTGTCCTGCCTTCATTATAGCTTTGCTGGATACGGTATGTAAGTACGCGTGTACCATCAGGACCTTCCCACCAGAAAAGATCTGCAGGCAGATCCTTTTCATGAGGACCGGGGCGCATAAATACGTAACTATTCATACCCTGTAAGTTAAAAATTTGAGGCAATGTTCCCGCATGTCCAAAGGAATCCGGATGGAAAGCCACTTTAGCACGGGTCCCAAGAAGTCGCTGCAAAGTTAATTGCCCATATAACCCTTGACGGACCATTGCTTCACCTGAAGGAATATTCACATCAGGTTCAATCCACCATCCTCCAACTACATTCCATCGACCTTCTGCAATCCGTTTCTTGATCTCGTCCAGCATCTGAGGGTCATTGTCGGCAACCCACTGATAGAATTGAGCCGAACTGGATGTAAAAACGAGATCCGGTGTTTCTTTCATCCGGTCTAAGGCCGAACGGAAGGTGCTATGCGTAACGGAAACACCTTCGTCCCAAGGCCATAACCATACCGGATCAATATGTCCATGACCGATCATGTAAAATTTATATTTTGATGCATCATCAGGCCAGGCCGGTACAGGTGAGTTGGCACTGGCATAATTAGACATCAACGGTGTTAGGGCAATCGTAGTGGCTCCCGCAACTGTCTTTTTGATAAAATTTCTTCGGTTTATGTCTTCATGCTTTTTCATGGATCAGGTTTTTTGATTTTTTTTAATTATTGGTTAACAATATAATTTATATCGAATAAAATACATATTTGCCGATTATCAGAATATTATAATTGAATATCTTTTCAAAATCATTGATATATTGATGATTAATCTACAGACTTTAGAATTTTATATATCAATATCTGATAATGTAATAAAATTATCGCCTATTTAAAATGTCTAATATATCCAACCGGTAAAGTTAATGATATATTTCACCGGTTGGATGTAATCACACACAAGAAATGATATTCTTACATTTGCGATTGTTTACTAAGGCTTTCCTTCATATCCAGGATTATTGACCAGATTTGGATTACGTTGCAATTGACTCTCCGGAAGAGGCCACAACAAATAATCCAGGGAGAACAACTTCCCTCCCGAAAAGTCAGTACCAACTGTTGTGATATCAACAAATCGCGCTGTACCCAGAGGAATAGAACTATCCATCGGGTTGGTCTTGGGATATTTTCTGGTACGCTGTATCAGATTCCAGTCTTTGAACTCAAATACAAATTCGCGATACCGTTCTACCCAGACTTCTTCGATAAATCGATCAACCGAAAGAGTCGATAATTCAGTGACAACATCCGTTTTCGGCTTACCACTTTCGCGTTCAGCCTCATCATAGCCCCATTCATATGCCCGCGCACGAATGGTAGCCAAAGCGTCAACCGCTTGAGCCGTCACGCCTTCGGATTTAGCAATAGCTTCCGCTGCGAAAAGGTACATTTCGGCCAACCGATAGATGGCAAAATGACGGCCTGAATTGTTTTCAAGTTTCATAGCTCCCCAATCATGAAAAAAGTAGGGCGACGGAGTATTAAGTTCCGGATTAGGGAACCTGCTTCCATCCATTTTGTCATAGTAATTGGCAAAAAATTGTCTTTCCTTCATGCGTAAATCTCTGACATTAACAGTGTCATACACTGCCAACCGGCGGGGCATAGGCTTGTATGCATTGTTGGTGATACTTACTTTGGCTTCGGTAGTGCCTAAAGCTCCCACTTCCAACGACCATGCGGTATTACTAAAACCTGCGCCGGTAATTCCAGATTGATATTCGCAAACATAAATAAATTCGAGGCAAGAAGAAAGCTTCCTACCACCCGGCGAAGGAGAATTTACATTGACGCTCCGAAATTTATTATAGGCGCTCAATTCTTCGAAATCCTCATTGTCTTCAAGTTTAAAAAAAGATTCATAAGCGCCTCCGGGGAGGAATTTTTTTGCTTCCGCAGCAGCTAATCCCCATTTGCTCGCGTCGTTCACCGGAAAACCTGCCATTTGGACATAAGCATCAATCAGGTGGGCCGACGCAACCGTCGCCGTGATGCGCCCAGAGTTATTGTATTGGTTCCTGATGGGTAACACTTCGATCGCTTTCAGCAAATCGGGAATAATCACCGACTCATAAATCGTTTTCACATCCGTCCGTGGTAAATACATATCATCCCCAGAGTCCTGTGTTTCGATAGCCATAGGCACATCGCCAAAATGTCTTACCAACCACAAATAATTTTGTGCCCGGAAAAATCTGGCTTCAGCATCAAATCTTGTCCGCTGGGCTTCGGTCATTCCGGTTGCCACCAGATCAAGGGTAGGCAAAATTTCGATGATCAGATTTGCCCGCTGGATCGATATATACGGATCGTTAAATAAATTACCCATCCTGACATCTACGTTATTTGAGGTCATGGTGAACGTTTGTGCGAATTGTATCCATATTTCCTGACCCTTATAATTCAGGTTGTCGAACAAACCGGAAATCCATCCGCCCTGCATGTGACGGTTACCATCGTATGCGCCCGGACTATACCAACTATTCGGACCAATCTTATATAAAGCATTTACTGCAGCTTCTATGGTTCTCGGGTCGCTAAAATATGATTCAGCAGGAAGTTGTGTCCTAGGGGTTTCCTCCAGGAAATTCGTACATGACGAAATCAAAAGGACAACACACGCAAAACTTAATGAAAATATTCTATTCATAATAATAATTTTAACGATTAAAAAGTGACATTGACGCCTAATGAGAATGTCCTTGGTACCGGATACTGGTAATTCATAACATTCTGCTCAAATTGACCACGGGTTGATACTTCAGGATCATATCCCTTGAAAGATTTATCACAGATCACGAAAAGATTATTAACGTTGACAAAAGCTCTTAAAGAACTCATGTTCAAAAATTTAATCTTTTGTGCTGGGAAATTGTAACCCACTTCAAAATGTCTGCCTCGTAAATAGCTGGCAGAAGACACAAAGCGTGAATCCAACTGGGAATCCTGTCCGTCAAAGCTACCTATACGTATGGCTTGAACCTGATTGGGCAAGTCGGTTGGTTTGCCTTCGGTCCAGGCTTCGGTCATTAAGGATCTGATACCGCTGGTTAAGCCAAAACGGTCTTCAATCGTATGGGTACAATCAAGACGGATATTCCCGCCAACCACAAATTGAAATTCTGCTAAGAAATCAAAGTTTTTGTAACGAAACCTGTTAATGAACGAGCCTGTCCAATCCGGCATCCCTCTTCCAATGATGGTTCTGTTGGCAGAACGTATTGCGGTGCCCACACGGCCTCCATGCTCGGCTACGTATGCAGCGTCTTTAATACCCAATCGCTCAAATCCCCAAAAACAGGCTAATGGTTCACCCACACGCATAACGATCGACTGACCACCCAGCCAGTCATCTCCGACAAATATATCTGCATTATTATCATTGAGTTTTTCTATTTTATTGGCATTATAGTTGGCATTTAGCGAGGCGTTCCATGAAAAATCATCGTTTGAGACTAATGTTCCTGTTACCATAATATCCCAGCCTTTGTTGGATAAAGCGCCCACATTTTTCATAATATTTTGATATCCTGAAGTAATGGGAATAGGAGCTTCCAGCAAGAGATCGTCAGTGTATTTATAATACCACGATACATCAAAATTCAACCTGTTTTTCAGCATATTCAAATTAAATCCGATATCGAACAACTTGGTTTTTTCCCAGCGAAGGTCCGGATTGGCCATTCTTGATGATGATGCAGCGGACGCTCTGGTACCATTCAACAGTACAGTAGACGCAGAAAACACCGCCAATGACCGATACATCGGCAATTCACTGTTTCCCGTTACCCCATAGCTGGTATGGAGTTTCAAGTTGTCGATCCATGAAATATCCTTCATGAAATCTTCGTTGGAGATATTCCAAGCCACCCCGCCTGATGGAAAGAAAGCATATTTATTGTTGGCTCCGAATTTGGATGAACCATCCACACGCGCCGTGAATGTAAACGAATATTTATCGGAAAATGTATAGGCCAAACGTGTGAAATAGGAATTCATTGCCCAACGTTGCCACTCGGATTGCTGAGTATTTTGTTCTGATCCGGCTCCCAGATTATAAACCCCGAAAGCGTTGGTCGTAAAATTACCCACGTCGTTGGTAAATCTGGAATAGGTCTCTTCCATCCAGGACAGACCGACCATAGCTGTGAGTCTATGCCGATCAATAACTTTTTTATAGGTCAGGAATGTTTCTTCCTGCCAATATAGCCTGTCGCTTTCCTCCGCATTGACTTTTCCCTTCCCATTATTGTCGTGATTGATTATCCCGAAAGGTTGATGCTCTCTCCTGCGATAAATACGAGAGTTCATGCCAAATTGGGTTTTTAGTTCCAAACCCTCTGCAATATAAAACGTTAAAGCAGCATTACCCATTATATGAGTACGATACCGCATATCCGTACGCGAGTTTAGATAATGTACCGGATTGGCCATTGCTTCATACTCAAATCCATAAATCTTGTATGTTGTATTTGACCAGGTTCCGTCGGGAAACTTTATAGGAAAGAGTGGAGGCATTTCAATGTTACTGCGCAAAGCATCCATACCACCACTTCCGATAGGCGTTACGCTTTGCCAAGTGTGATTCACCATCATGTTCATGGCAGTCGACAACCAGTTTAATGGTTTGGAGTCATGCGTAAACCTACCGCTTACAAGTTTGATACCGGTATTGAGTACGATCCCCTGATTATCCGTATAATTTAAGAAAACGCCCGATGAAGATTTTTTAGAGCCATACTGAACATTGAGTTGATGCGACTGAGAAACAGCATTTCGTGTCATTTCAGATTGCCAGTCGGTGTCATAGATAGGTTCAAGTGAATGATCATCCAGGTCTTTCCATCCTTCAGGATTGAATGTGCCATTAATTTTGAATAAGTATGTGTCAGAAATTAATTTAGGTTAAAATTTGAGAATTTGATGAACAGATTTGTACCCAGATTGGCTAAACACCTGTTGGTTGCATAAAAAAGCGAATCCTTCTCCAAGTAATCCTCCGGATCAAGCCACTCTT